>JACRJN010000187.1 GCA_016235675.1 Candidatus Schekmanbacteria bacterium | reverse complement strand
TTTCACCCAAGGCAAATCGATTGCTGCATAGCTGCCGGTGGCAAATTCCTCAAATCCGGTGGCAAATTCCGCAGCAGAAGCTAAATTAAATAAGCCCAAAATAAATAAGGCCGTTGCGGCAAAACCAAACAATTTTCTCATGTTAGCATACCTCGTTTAGATGTTAATTGCTTTACAACTATATTGCATATATGTTATGATATGCTATTAAAGCTATTTTGTCAAGACTGAAAAATAATTATTGATATTTTGTTATCTTGTTTATTTTATAGTCACCTATCGTCAAGTAATATTTCAGAATGTTTATATTTTTCGCTAGTAAATCTCAATATATTGCATAGACCCCTGATTTAAATTTCTTGCCGTTTATCTTTCTTCTTTCGTGTATTATGCCAATGTTGTCCGGTTGCTTTCTGTGCAATCCCTGAAGAATTGGAGTACGGGGTAGAAAAGTTGCATAAAAACAACCGGCTAATGCTACCTTGAAGAGACATTTCTATCTAGATTTTTGCTTTTTGCTTGACCGATACACAAGTGATATGTTAAAGTTCCCATTATTTTGAATGACGATTTATAATAACTGAAAGGGGGTTTTTACTTATGGCAATATTTCATCCTGCTTCTGAAGCTGATGTCAGTATGGCGATTGTCAGCGAATTTTCCAAAGATTTACAGAGTTTTATCAGAAATGATGTCATTATTGTCGGCGCCGGCCCCAGCGGTTTGGTCGCCGCCCGTCATTTGGCCGATCAAGGCGTTAAGGTATTGGTTCTGGAATCCAACAATTATTTAGGCGGAGGGTTTTGGATCGGCGGTTATTTGATGAATAAATTGACGGTACGTGAACCGGGACAGAAGGTTCTGGAAGAATTAAAGGTACCGATGAAACAAGTCAGTCCGGGACTGCATGTCGCGGACGGCCCTTATGCCTGTTCCAAATTGATTGCCGCAGCCTGTGAAGCCGGAGCCAAATTTCTCAACATGACTAAATTCGACGATGTGGTGCTGCGTAATGGCCGTGTCGAAGGCACCGTAGTCAATTGGACGCCGGTTTCCGCCCTGCCCCGCGCTATCACCTGTGTCGATCCGATAGCCTTGGAGGCAAAGGTAGTCATCGACGCCACCGGTCATGATGCCTGGGTAGTTAAATCCTTGGAAAAACGCGGTTTGCTTAAAATGGAAGGCATGGGCGCGATGGATATAATGGCCTCTGAAGACGGGATTGTAGAAAAGACCGGACAGATTTTCCCCGGCCTGGTGGTATGTGGTATGTCGGTTTCCACCGCTTACGGTATTCCCCGTATGGGCCCGACCTTCGGCGGTATGCTGTTATCCGGGAAGAAAGCCGCTGATTTGGTTATCGACTCGTTACTTTCCAAATTGATTGCTTAGGGACCTGGAAATTTCAATTATACCGTTTATGTCATTGCGAGCGACCTTTAGGTGAGCGAAGCAATCTCTGCCTGTGCGTCTGAGATTGCTTCGGCGATAAGACTGCCTCGCAATGACAATTCAGTATACGGTATTTTAATACGTCCCAAGTCCCTTAGTTATTTCAGTATATTAAAAAGGCTATTTCGGTCTGACAGGGCGGAAATAGCCTTTTTATTTGAATTGTAGAGACGGCTTGCCTTCCTCAATACGGTAGCACAGGCATCTTGCCTGTGATGCGGGCAGCGCCCGCACAAAAATGGCGCAATCGCTGGAGCCGCCGCAAACACAGGCTGGAAGCCTGTGCTACCAGTAGATACCGTCATGAAAAACCTGACAAACCATTATGCAAGAATTCAAACTTTATTTTGTCGCCGACATAAAATCCAATATGAAATATCCGCCGCTGCAACTAATTGAAATGGCAGTAGCCGGGGGGGTGGATATTGTCCAGTTGCGGTATAAAGAAGAAAATATCCGTTTTTTATTGGACCTTGGGCAAAAAATACAACCGATTTTAAAGGCTAAAAACATCCCTCTGATTATCAACGATCGCCTGGATGTAGCGCAAATATTGGACGCCGACGGCGTTCATCTGGGACAGGAGGATATACCCCCGATAAAGGCGCGTCAAATCCTGGGAGCCAATAAAATCATCGGCTTATCCACTCATAGCCTGGAGCAGGCCAAAGCGGCGCAAAATGAACCCATCGATTACTTGGCCGTAGGCCCCGTCTTTTCCACCAACACCAAGAAAATGGCCTCACCGCCTCTGGGGACGGCTTTTTTAACCCAAATCGCCGGAATAACCGCCCTGCCCTGGCTAATCATCGGCGGAATCAATTCATCCAACTTAGCGGATGTTATCGCGGCGGGGGCTAAACGCATCGCCGTCGTCTCCGCCATCAGCGAAGCGGAAGATGTGACTTTGGCTGCCCGGACGTTGAAGAAAATGTTGGAAAATAAACTGGTATAATTGAAATTTCTATGCCCCCTAAAAGTTAACATCCTTGTTGTCCACCTTATCGATAACATTTATATTATCCAGGGTTTGGGCGTAATCCATGTCCTCCTGATCTGAAACAAGGAGTTCACTTGGGTAGCGTTTTCTACGGTTTTTGCTCCTGATCCCGATCAGTATTTTTTTGTCTTTCCGTTCGGCTAAAATATAATTCAAATCAGCCGGTAATTTAGTCATCTGATCAATTTGGGCGCTGATTAAATGCTCTTTAGCCAAGCCTGCGGAACCGGTCAAATCCGCGCCTTTAAAATTTACTCCCTCTAATTTAGCCCCGTGAAATATCGCTCTTCGTAAGTCCGCGCCTTGAAAATCAGCCAGACTCAGATTCGCCTTCTGAAAATCGGCGGCCACTAGTTTTGCCTTTTGAAAATTAGCTCCGATGAGCGTGCTTTCCCGCAAATCGGCAAAAGTCAAATCTGCTTCCCGGAAATCAGCGTTACTGGCATCGGCTTCATGCAAATCGGCTTTTATCAAAACCGCGTTAGCAAATAAACCCGCCATCATTTTAGCTAAAGTGAGATCCGCTGAGGTTAAATTTGCCTCCTGCAAACAAATATTATTCATTTGAGCGTTTCTTAATTCGGCTTTTCTCAAATCAGCCTGGTAGCAAATGGCTAAGTTCATTTCGGCTTTAGATAAACCAGCGTAAGATAAATTGGCTTTCTCCAGATTAGCGCCGGTTAAATTAGCTTCGGTCAGATTGGCTTGGTGCAAATCGGCTCCCTGCATGGAAATTTCTTTTAAGTTCGCTCCCTGTAGATCGGCTTCCTGCATATTGGACAGATTTAAGCAAGCCTTTTCCAAATTGGCGAATCTGAGCCGGGCGCGCACCAAAAAAGATTCTCTTAAGTCGGCATTACGCAAGTTTCTGCCCTCTAAATTGATACCGATTACCTGGTTATTGGCTCCGGTGCTCCATGAAATCGGTTTTATGGATAATCCGGCTCTCGGTAGCTTGAGATTTATGATAAAATTAATCGATATGAAGGATAGGAATAAAAAGAATAGGGCCAAAGAAAAAAATAGCCTTAAATTACGCAGCACACACCGTGTTTTCTCTTTTCCATTCAATCCGAAAAAATCGCCCTTTTTCCCGGAAAAAGTTGCCAGGGCCAAATCGTAGAATCGCTTACATGTCCAAAGGATTACAGCTAATACAGTAATATGATAAGACGTCAGCGCCCAGTCATGGCCGCTCATATAGCGCCACCAAAGCATAGCCATAGTCAGCGGCGCCGTACCCCAGGCCAAAAATTCCGCCAGTGGTTTTTGAAATCGGATTAAAGACGCTGGATTTTCCCGCAGGTGTTTGAAGCGGGTAAAGGCGATGCAGGTTAAAAACCAGGGATAGGCGCGCTCATTAAGCCGTTTGCCGTCGGGGAAAACAGCCGGCTGTAGACTTAATTCCTCCCAAAGCTGCTGTAAATAAAGATTAAAATAAATATTTAAGCCAAACAGTATCAACGGGGCAACCAGGTAAAAAACCGTTAATGATAAAGGTGTGCCCAGCAGCGGTAAGGTGATGGCGGCGGATGGGGAAATTAAATGCAGGTCTTTAGTGGCGATTAGCACAAATACAGTATAAATACAAACTAAAAGCAGTATATGGAATACATGACGGGCGCTTTTAATAATCTCCGCCGCCCGTTCTAATCCCTTATCCAGGCTGCCGATACTCTCCGGCAATTTCAATCCGCTGGTTTTAGCTCCGGCCAGTTGTTTTAACGAAAAGCCTTTGACGTTCCGCAAATCGGCATATTCCAGATCAGCTTCACGTAAAACAGCGTCCTTTAAATTAGTCGCCTCGCCGAAGGCGGTTTCTTTCCCTGTTTTGACTTCCCCCAAATCCGCACCTTGCAAATTGGCGCAAAACAAATTTGCGCCTTCTAAATTCGCCCAGCGCAATTCGGCATTTTGCAGATTCGCCCGCCATAAATTGGTTTTACGCAAATCAGCCGAGCGTAAATCGGCGCGCTGCCCCTCCCGGCCCTCGGTTTTTATCCAACGATCGTGGGCATCCAGAATCGCCCGCAATTCCAGCAAACTTAAGTCTTTATTGTTGGCTCTGGCTATAATTGACAACAGAGACATAGAGTTACTCTTTTCCTGCGCGCTATAGAAGTGGATTGGCAAACCTATAAATCTATAGTATCATGAAAGACATATTTATTAACCAGAAAAATAATGGTGTTTTGCCAAGGGATATATAAAGGGGCAAGGATATGAATTTTTATATAAAAAATAAAATTGTTAAAATTTTAATTGACAAGTCTATAACAAATCAGTATACTTAATTCATAAATATATGAAAGCTAACTTTCTTGATTATGGCGACCATAACGTCTGACATTATGGTTTTGTTGTAATAAATGTGTTTTCAGTGAGTTGCAGTCTATTTTATCTTTTGGTGAGTTCTCTATTGCGAGGTTCCTACCGTTCATAGAGTGATGTTTTTATCCGCCCAATTGATTAAATGCCTTTTAAGCTCTCCGAAAACTGCTCTTTCATCTACTTAAAGCTTAAAATAGTTTAAAAGACCGGTAATAGTTCTATATGTGTGGTTTATGTTGTTTAGGAATAAAAAATACACAAATATAGGAAACGGCATTTAATTTAAAGGCTTTCAAGAAAAAGGCTGGTATCCCTTAAGAAAAGGTACCATCGAAATATGTCACAATGCCATGGACAGACCTTCGATTGAACACTAAAACATGGCAAAAGAGAAAGAGAAGAAGCATGAATATCTATGTAGGCAATCTCAGCTACCAGTTGACTGAAGACGCCCTGAAAACAGCCTTTGAGGCATACGGAGAAGTCCAGACCGCCAAGATTATCGTCGATGGCGAAACAGGCCGCTCCAAGGGTTTTGGTTTTGTTGAGATGCCTGAAAAAGAGCAAGCACAAGCCGCGATTGAAGCATTGAACGGCACAGAGCTTTGCGAAAGAACCATTACCGTAAATGAGGCACGTCCGAAGGCTGCCCGCAGCACTAATCGTCGTGAAGGTTTCGGCGGCGGTGGTGGTGGTCGCTCAGGTGGATTCGGCGGCGGACGCAACCGCTATTAATCATCTGTAAGCAGAAATCAAAAACCGGGAGTTGGCAACAACTCCCGGTTTTTTTACCGGTAGCACAGGCATCTTGCCTGTGTCACAGGCTGGAAGCCTGTGCTACCGGTAGTGTCTTTTCAAACGCTCCCCGATATGTTCCATCTGAGCGCGTAATTTAGTCCGTCTTTGCCCCGCCAAACCGGCCAGAATGAGTAAGGTCTTGTCTTCCTGAGGCTGGAGATAAAACCACACCCGCCGATGATTGCCCAATAAAAACCAGGCGCTGCCTAAAATAAAGATGATTCCCCCGGTTAAAACCAGATAAGCCCCCGGATTGCGGGCGATGTTGACATATAACACCGTATAAGTACTCAGTCCGCTGAATTTTATCTCCCAATCATTATAATACAGGCTTTGTAATTTATAATTATGCAAAAACAGCCAGCCTTGCTTAACCGGCGCTCCATTTTGGAAAACCAATAAATATAAGGCCGGGTTATCAAACTTTTCGGAAAGGGAAGAGGGCCTCCCCTCCGGACTAAAAGCGAAATCCGGCAAAATCAGATACGGCATGAGGCTGAGTTGGGGATTCAAATTTTTCCGCTCCCCCATCCGGATCAGCAGGTTTTCCTGGCCGTCTTTATGTTTAACCGTCAGATTAACCGCTTTAAGCCGTCTTTCCCAGTCACCCTGATAAATAGCGAACCCCCGGTAAAACAAAGGCTGATTGGGGCCGAACATGAATTTTTGCAAAAAGGTGTTATTCTCTCCAATATTGATAGTCCCGCAATCTCCGGAGGTTTTATCCCCTTTAACACAGGGATTCATCCCCAACAACCTGATCCACAACGAACTGTCGGCAATAAAATATTTTTCCTCATGAGTGACGGGCGCTCCGAAATCCTTGTAGCCAAAAATGCTGCCGATTAAATGCCCGGTCAAAACCAACAAGAATCCCAAGTGGGCGATATAGGGGCCGAAAACCGCCCAGCGCCCTTTTTGGGCAAAGATTACCAGACTTCCGTCTGCCTGCTGCTTTTGCTGAAACTTTTTAAACCCGCTAAAAGGTAAGGCTTTTTGTAAAAGATGCTGGATTTCCGGTACGGGTGCGGACAAAAGCATTTCCTGGGAAAGCGCAAGGCCGGACAAATATTGCCGGGTTACATCCAGCTTGGGGCGCAATACCTTAGGCACCAGGACGCTTAAGCGATCGATACTGCAAACAAATGTATTGATTCCCATCAAGGCTATCACGATTAAGGTCAGCCAGAGCCACCAGGTATAAGTCAGCCCCGCCCATCCGCATTTAATCAGCCAGGGGAAAAGCACCTCGCTGTTTAACCCCGCCAGATTCTCCCCGCTTAGCATGAAGCAGAAAGAGCCGATAAGCAGCAGAACACACAAAGCCAGTCCCAGATAGACGGTCAGGTTGAGTGAACAAAAAAATTGCCAGATTTTTTTCATAGTTTTTAATTGGCTATAGGCTTTGGGCTTTGGGCTAAAACAAATACAATTTTTGATGTTTTGGTATATCTTCACACCGAAACAGCGAATGTTTTTTAACCTGAAGCCCGAAGCCTATAGCCTGAAGCCTGTACCTTACAGCGGATGGGAGCTTTTCATCAACAGCCCCACCCCCAAATAGGTAAAGAGCACAATCATCATGCCGATTACGGCCATAATCCGCGCCCGTTTGCCCTGCCAATCCCGCATGATACGGGCGTGCAGGTAAGTATAATAATAGACCCAGATAATGCTTGACCAGAGTTCCTTGGGCGTCCAGACCCAGTAATCGCTCCAGGCCAGATAGGCCCAAATCCCGCCGCTGACCATCGACACCGAAAAAACCGATACGCCCCAGGCGCTGGAACGGTAGGTGAAATCGTCCCACAATTCCGACAAGGCCGGATTACTTTCAAGCTGTTTGCCGCCGATCAGGGAAAGTATGGCCGCGCTGCCTCCCAAACAAAACAGGCCATAGCTGATAAAGGCACAGGCTACGTGTATCCAAAACCAGACGGTTTTTAAAACCAAAGGCATACTGGTGATTTCTTTCTGCGGGGCTTTGGCTGCGATAAACAACAACCAGGTGATCATCGGCAGGATGATTATTCCGGTTTGGCGCAGATGCCAGCGCAGGGAATAGGTAAAGTAAAAAAGCCCCAGGCACCAGATAAAGACATTAAGGGAGGCAAAAAGGCCGAATAAAGGGGGTTGACGGGATTCCAGGGTGCGCAGGGTCAAAAAAGCGGTATGGGTAAAAAAGGCTGTCCATCCGCATAACAGCCCGCACCAGCGCCAAAACGCATGTGGTTTAAGGCGGAAGATTATTTCTATTATCGCGGCGACCAGGTATAGAGGAATAGAATACCAAAATAATTTGAGCCAGTCCTGCAAAAATCCATTCCTCCTGATTTGTAGGGGCGGGGTTTCCCCCAATGCTGTTGACTTAAGGATTTGTCATTGCGAGGCAGTCTTATCGCCGAAGCAATCTCCAGCCGCTCGGAATTAGAGATTATGGAAAAACCTTCCCATTATTCCTTAAGTCAACAGCATTGGGGGTTTCCCCGCCCGCCCCTATTGATATTATGTAGCAGGGCGAGGAAACCTCGCCCCTACAGTATTTTCTATGTTTGCAACAAAACTTTCAATACACCGGGTTGCATCGCCTTTTGAAATGCCTCCAATCCCTTAGCCAAGGGATAAATAGCGCTAATTAACGATTCTATACTAACTTTCCTGCCTGAAAGAGCCTCAAGCGCTGGAGGGAACAACCCGCAGCGGGAACCTATTATGGTCAGTTCATTTATCACTACGGCAGCCATACTGAATGGCTGCTTTTCCGCTACTGTAGTTTTTAAAATGATTCTCCCCCGCGGCCTGGTATGCTCTATTGCAGTTCGCAATCCTTGCGGAGAGCCGGTGGCATCCACAACTATATCGAATAAGCGCATGCCCAAATCCGTCAGTAATCCGGTCTGTATTCCCCAAGATTCAAACAGCGCTAATTTCTCTTTATGCTTACCCACTGCCAACAAGCGGCAGCCGGTGGTTTTCAATACTTGGGCGATCAGCATTCCCAATTTGCCGTCGCCTAAAACCAAAACATCGTCTTGCGGAGTTACCGGAGTTTGTTCCAAAATCTCCCAGGCGGCGGCTAAAGGTTCGCAGAAAACCGCAGCCTGATTGGCGACATTATCCGCTACCAAATGAAGATTTTGTTCGGGAACGGTTAGATATTCGGCAAAAGCCCCGTCTTTTCCGGCGATGCCCAATACTTTGCGCTGCGGACAATGGCGACCTAATCCGACTTGACAACAGGAGCATTCCCCACAGGCGCAATTGATCTCCCCAACCACCCGTTTACTTAGCAGACTGGGATTAGAGCTTTCTTCCACAACACCGACAAACTCATGCCCCAAAACACCGGCAAAATTCAGATAGCCCCTGGTGATTTCCAGATCGGTATTACAGATACCGGCCATCAGTACCCGTACCAGGGCTTCTCCCGCAACCGGTTGAGGCTTCGGCCAGTCATCTTTGAATATTAAGCGCTTGTTTTGATATACCAGAGCTTGCATATATTTGTTTTTCTTGTCATTCCCGAACGCCGTTATCGGGAATCCTGTTTTCGGAATTAATATCATTTTCTAGTTGATATGGCACGCTGTCATTCCCGAATGCCTTTATCCCAGAATGTTTTTATCGGGGATAACACCATTCGGGAATGACAACTAGAAAATGATATAACACCATATCCGTCCCCAAATGGTTTTATCGGAGATAACAACATTCGGGGATGACATGTTGAGAGGCACAAAGGTTAAAACAAAATGGAATAGCTATTCTAACTTATTATATCTTGATATAAATCCTTCCATTCAGGATTGTTTTTTCTATCAAAGCTATTTTCCAGGCTCTATTCCATTTCTTAAGTTGTTTTTCTCTTGATATAGCGCTGGTTACATCTTCTATTACTTCAAAATAAACGAGGTTATGGATATGATATTTACTTGTAAACCCTTCGGCTAAATCATTTTTATGTTCATAAATCCTTTTTGCTAAGTTTGAAGTCATACCAATATAAAGTATGCCATTTTGTTTACTTGCCATGATATAAACAAAATATAGCTTTTTCATAATTTAAAAAACCAGATTCCCGATAACGGCATTCGGGAATGACAATTGGGAGAATTAAACAATATCTCCCCTAACTTGCCTACTTCGCGCAACGAAACCCAACATTATTTCCCCAGAAATCCGGAGGTTCGGCGTAACGGTTGGTGGTACGCAGGCTGTCGTCTCCCGAATCCCAGGCTCCGCCGCGTAAAACCTTAAGCTTGCCGGAGGCCGGGCCGGGCGGATTCTCGGACGGGGAGTCGGCATAATAATTTTTGCCGTACCAATCGGCGCACCATTCCCAGACATTGCCCGCCAGATTCAATACGCCATACGGACTAGCTCCCGCAGCTAGTGAACTGACCGGAGCGGTAAACAAATAACCGTCGGCCTTGCCTGCGCCGTTAGCCAGTTCCCGGCTTTTGTCGTGCCCCCAGGGATAGATGCGGCCATCGAAACCGCGGGCGGCTTTTTCCCATTCGGCTTCGGTGGGCAAACGCTTGCCGGTCCATTTAGCGTAAGCCATCGCATCATTCCAGGATACGCCGACTACCGGCTGATCGGGTTTATTCAAATCGTTATCGTGCCAGAAAGCGGGAGGATTGCGCCTGGTGGCTTTCATAAACCCGGCATATTGGGCATTGCTCACCTCGTGCTTGTCGATATAAAATCCCTCTAAACTTACCGCATGTTTGGGCGACTCGTGAGGTAATAAACCGTTGGCGCTGCCCATGCCGAATTCCCCTTTGGGGATAAAAATCATATCGGCAATTTCCGCCACCCCGACCCGTTCCAGCACCAGATTGAGCGTTTGCGGTTTTCCCGCCGTTAAATTAACCTGCTTTTCCAAGGTCTTATAACCGGTTTTTTTCACCAATAGGGAGTGTTCGCCGGGTTTTAGCCAGACCTGTGCATTAGTCATTCCCAGGGGGCTGCCATCGCTGATAATTTCAGCCTCGGAAGGCATGGAATTGACCTGTAAACTGCCTTCAAATCTTTTGAGATCGACATCCAGTTTCCTGGTTTGTCCGGCCACAATCTGAGCCTCGCCTGACCAGGGGTAATATTGGTCTTTAACTAGCTTTATTTGATATTTTTTAGCCTCCAAATCAAAGAGGGTCTTGGGGGTCGTGCCCAGATGTTTGCCGTCCAGATATAGCTCGGCGTCGGCCGGATCAGAGGTAACGGCCAATTCACCGTTTACCCTGACTTGCAGTTTTGCTGCGGATTCCGGCAGGTTCCCGGTAACTGCCAAAGCTGGCTGCGCTTCAACCTCAGCCTCTTCTTTAGTTTCCTTTTCCTCTTCTTTTTGAGATTCAGCGGGAGGAGCGACAACCGGCTCCGGTTTAAGTTCCGGCTTGGGGGTGATTTTATCTTCTTTTAGCACCGGAGGTTCAGATACAGGAGCAGCTTTAGGTTTAGCTTCAGCCTTAGCAACTTGTTTAGGCTTTTCTTCCACTTTAGGAGCAGCCGGCTTTTTCCCCGCTTTGACCACGGTTTTGGGCGCTTCCGAAGGAGCTAAAACAGTATCTTCCGCCTGAATCGGACGATAGCTGCGCAACATCTTTACCGCGGCGCTGTTTTCCTCTAAGGTTACTATCTCAACTTCTCCGATAACCAGTTGCTCGGTCTTAAGAACCGTATCGCCGCGTTTTATCTCGACATTGCGGACTACCTTCAATTGGGAACCCTCGTTCAAGCCGTTCGCCCGGCCTAAATTTATTTCAATAGTTCGTCCGCTGATACCGGTTACCTTGCCTTGTCCCGCAAAAGCATTTTGATAACTCCACAACAAAGAACACGCTGAAAAAACCAATATAAATAAACGGCTTTTCCAGCAGCAACACCTTTTCATTTCTGCTGTTCCTCCTTTTAGACCTGTAGCGCAGACCTTTAGGTCTGCCTCCGGTAGCACAGGCATCTTGCCTGTGTCATGTGCTTCCAGCCTGTGCTGCCAAAATAAGCGGCAGACCTAAAGGTCTGCACTACATTTTTTTGATCATTCGGTTGTTTAAAGCCAAACCTGACTGTTATCCCCCAACATAAAACGGTAAGCACGCGGTTTGTGATTGGAACGGGTGATTTGGACATTTTTCCCGATTAAGGTATCCGCTATTTTGGCGGGAATATCCATAATGGCGCTCTCTTCCAAGATCACGCTGTGCTCGATTTCACTGTTTTCTATTTTTACATTATAATTTATGGAAGTAAAAGGCCCGATATAAGAGTTTATAATCTGAGTATTTTCTCCGATAATCACCGGGCCGCGGATGCGGCTGTTGATGATCTTCGCCCCTTTTTGAATCACCACCCGCCCCTCGATTTGCGAATCGGAATCCACCTCCCCCTGGATAGAACCGGTAAAGCTGTCCAGCATCAGACGATTTGCTTCCAGCAAATCCTCCAGCTTCCCGGTATCCTTCCACCAGCCATCAATAATATGAGAGTTTACCTGATAGCCAGCGTCTAAAAGATATTGGATGGCATCGGTAATTTCCAGTTCATTGCGCCGGGAGGGTTTAATAGCTCCAACCGCTTCAAAAATATGGGAATCGAACATGTAGACGCCGACTAAAGCCAAATCGGTCTTAGGATTTTTGGGCTTCTCTTCCAGCTTAAGTACCCTTCCCTCCTGCAAATAGGCCACCCCATATTCCTGCGGATGGGCGACCTGGGCCAGAAGAATCTGGCAGTTGCTTTTACGGGCGGAGAATTCGTTGACAAACCCCTTGATCCCGCCGCGAATCAGGTTGTCCCCAAGAAAAACTACAAAATCGTCATCCTGGATAAAATCCTGGGCGATTTTCACCGCATGAGCAATCCCCAGGGGGGCGTCCTGTTTGATATAGGTGATCTGCAACCCCCAGACAGAACCATCCTTTACCGCATCTTTGATTTCCTGGTGGGTATCTCCGACGATGATTCCGACGTCTTTGATTCCCGCTTCACTAATCGATTCCAAACAGTAGAAAAGGATTGACTTGTTGGCAATCGGCACCAACTGCTTGGCGCTGGTATGAGTCAGCGGCCTCAGGCGCGTTCCTTTTCCGCCGCTCAAAACAAGAGCTTTCATTTAAAACTCCATTTTTATACGAAACGGTCATGCCCCTTCGGGGCGCCACAAAATATGAAAATTTATTGTAGGGACGGGGTTTCCCCGCCCTTTTGGTACCGTTTCCACCAATTGTACCAAGGGCGAGGAGACCTCGCCCCTACAAATGGGAACACCTATTTTCGGAATAAAATAAACCCGGCGAAGAAACCCCAACGTAGCATTGGGGTTCATCCCCAACATGCAGATGCAGGAACCTTGCACCGGAAGCGGGGGATAAACCCCCGCTCTACAGGCTATGAAAACTCATCCCCTCTCCCTCTGGAAGAGGGCTAGGGTGAGGGTACCATAATTAAATTTCTTAAGCTTTTGTGCCCTCATCCCGACCTTCTCCCAAGGGGAGAAGGAGCTTAAGTCAACAACATTGGGGATAAACCCCCGCGCTACCTTCAGGTGAAAAACCATGGAACCAGAACAATAACATTTTTCTTGCAATAGCTCAAGATTTTTTTAACTATTAGAAAGGAGCGTTTATATTGACAGTGAAGCAATACTTTGTTAGATTAAGGAGGGGGGCTTTATTCCAATCGGTAATTGACGCTATGTGAAGGAGTAAATAAAATGGCGGAATTTAATCCTGCGGCTAATTTGCTGCTTATGCTGGGAGAATGGGAAAGGCTGGAAGCCCTGGTTCAACGGTCAATCGGGGGAAATGTGCGTCTGTTGGATAATGAAGGCAATGTTGTTGTAGGGGAGGAACCCACCCTTCCTCTGTGTAACTTGATTCACAGTACAGAATACGGACTAAATTCTTGTCGTAAGAATTACGCCCAGTTATGTGCTTTAACTCCCTCAACGGAGGATGTCAATATTTTTTGCTGCCATGCCGGATTGAGCAATTTTTATCTGCCTTTAAAATATGAAGGGAAAATTTTAGGGGCAATTGTGGGCGGCGCGGCTTTTGCAGAAAAAAAGGACATTTACCAAGCCCTGAAATTGTTAGAAGAATTGCATATAGATACTGAACTAAACAAGAAAAGCGTTGAAAAAATCAAAAATATGCCTCAGGATGAATTACGCGGAATCGCCCGTATCATGCAAAATGTAGCCCTGCCTTTTATTAATAATCTTTTGCGCCAAGAGCATCAAATTCAGATGGAAAACCATATCCGTTCCCGGATTTACGATAATGCCGCGGATAACGTCATCGATAAAATAAGCGGCGTTTTTTCTCCCCATTATCTTATTCAGCGTCTGGAGCAGGAAATCGCCCGCGCCAGTCGTTATCATGAGTCTTTAAGTTTTCTGGTAGTGGAAATAGGAAATTTGGCGGCGATAAATCAAGAACAAGGGTACCAGATCGGTGATGTAATTTTACAAGAGACGGCCAACTTATTACAAAATAATACCCGGCGTTCGGAAACCATAGCCAGATTGAGCGGTAACCGTTTTGGGGTTATTTTGCCTTATACTGATAAAGAAGCAGCATCGCTTCCGGTGCAGCGATTTAAAGAGAGTTTCGAAAGTCATAATTATAGTGTCGATTTGGGACAAAAATTAGAAATTAAAATAGGTTTGTCGGAATACCAATCCGGGGGTGCAAACGCTCAGGAGTTATTGACGGCAGCCCTGGCTAATCTGAATTAAATGTAGCGCAGGGGTTTATCCCCTGCTTCCGACATAGGACAGCCCTATGTCTGCCATGTTGGGGATAAACCCCAACGCTACGTTCATTATTTAAGGAAATATCATGCAAACAAAGGCTATCGCCTTATTGTCCGGCGGTCTGGACAGCACTTTGGCCGTCAAGCTGATTCTCGATCAAGGTATTAACGTTACCGCCGTCAACATGGTCACCCCCTTCTGTAACTGCAACAGTCAGGGACGCTGTGAATCCAAGCATGTAGCGGAGCAATTCGGTATTGAGTTGAAGGTTTTCAACGGCGGCGACGAGTACCTGGAAATAGTGCGCAACCCCAAGCACGGCTATGGCAGGAATATGAATCCTTGCCTGGATTGCCGTATCTTATTGTATAAAAAGGCTAAACAATATATGGATGAAACGAAAGCGGCCTTTATCTTTACCGGGGAGGTGCTTGGACAACGACCAATGTCCCAACATAAGCAAGCCATGAACCTGATTGAAAAGGAAGCCGGTTTGATCGGACAGGTGCTGCGCCCCTTATCAGCCAGATTGCTGGAGCCTACCATCGCCGAACAAAATGGTCTGGTGGACAGAAGCAAGCTGCTGGAGATGCAGGGCCGCACCCGCAAACCTCAGATGGCTATGGCCGAGGAATTGGGGATCAACGATTATCCCTGTCCCGCCGGAGGCTGCTTGTTAACCGATCAGCAATTTGCTATAAAACTCCGGGATTTGTTCAATCATAGCGATAAGGTGAGCAATCGGGACATGCAAATGCTCAAAGTGGGGCGTCATTTCCGGCTAAATCCCCAAGCCAAATTAATCGTCGGACGGGATGAAGCCGAAAACACCAAAATCATGCAGTTAGCCAATCCGGGCGATTTGCTGTTTACCGTAGTCGATCACCCCGGCCCGCTGGCGTTGTTGCGCGGGGAAGCTCAAGCCGCCATAACTCCAGCGGCCTCCATCACCGCCCGTTACAGCGACGGGAAAAACTGCGATCGGCTTCTGGTAAAATATAATCGCTTCAGCGAAAACCATGCCCAGGAGATAACCGTAGCGCCGGGCGGTGATGAGGTTATCGCTCAGTGTCGGATTTAAAAATGTTTATAGAACAACGGGTTGTATCATATATTAATGTAGGGTGGGCTTTGCCCACCAGATTTGATCGGCATTACATTATTTATGAGCGGCATAATTTAAATAGAGAATAGTTTAAAATGGTGGGCACAGCCCACCCTACATTAACTGTTCACAATATTCATAACGAGATTATGGCTGCTAAAAAACAAGGGATTATATAATAAATATAACAAGGAGTTAATCGAATGTACAGCCCTAAAGTCATGGAACATTTTCGTAACCCGCGTAACGTGGGTGAAATCGAAAACCCCAGCGGTGTCGGAGAAGTCGGCAACCCTCAGTGCGGGGATATGATGAAGCTGTTTATCAAGGTAGAGGATAACCGCATCGTGGACGCCAAATTCCAGACCTTCGGCTGCGGGGCAGCCATCGCCACCAGTTCTATGGTAACGGAAATGGTGAAGGGCAAGACCCTGGAAGAAGCTTTGACCATCTCCAATGAAATGGTGGCGCAGGCTTTGGACGGTCTGCCGCCGGTAAAGATGCACTGCTCGGTCCTGGCTGAGCAGGCCTTGCAGTCAGCTATCGACGATTATCGTAAAAAAAAATAAATAGGTTTTTTCCCTAAGATCATTTTTAGTTGATACGACACAATTGTCATCCCCGAATGCCTTTATCGGGGATATGGTTTTTCAAACAGTTAAAAGCAGATTCCCGATAACACCATTCGGGAATGACAACTGGAAAATGGTATAACACCCGCATTAAGGAAAGACCTCATGCTCATGAGAAAAACGTTAGCCATTATTATGGCAGGTGGAGAAGGCAAACGCTTATATCCTCTGACCCGTGATCGGGCTAAACCGGCGGTACCCTTCGGCGGGATATATCGCTTAATCGATTTTACCTTAAGTAATTGCGTTAATTCCAATTTGCGCAAGATCTTGATTTTGCCGCAATATAAATGCCTTTCCTTAGACCGGCACATGCGCCTGGGCTGGCATATTTTTAATTCCGAACTGGGGGAATTTATAACCTCGCTGCATCCGCAGCAGCGCATCGGTGATAAATGGTATCAGGGTACAGCCGATGCCATCTATCAGAATTTTTATACCATCCATGCAGAAAAACCCGATCATATTTTAATACTTTCCGGTGACCATGTTTATAAGATGAATTATGCCGATATGTTGCAATACCATCATGAGCGGAACGCCCAACTAACTATTGCATCTATTGAAATACCGCGTAAGCAGGGTTCCCATTTCGGCATATTTGAGGTTGATGAGAAATATCATATTCTGGATTTTACGGAAAAGCCCGCCGATCCCAAGCCGCTGCCTTTTAATAAAGATTATTGTTTTGCCTCTATGGGGATTTATATCTTCAATACCGAAACATTGTCCGATGTCTTGCAGGATGACGCTTTGCGCACCACCGAACACGACTTCGGGAAAAACATTATCCCCGCTATGATAAAACATAATTATCGGGTTTACGCCTATAATTTTAAAGATGAAAATAAGAACGAGGCCAAGTATTGGCGTGATGTAGGAACTATCGATTCCTACTGGGAAGCCAATATGGATTTGGTATCGGTCAGCCCTGTCTTTAACCTGTATGACCAGAATTGGCCGATTCGCACTTATCAGGGGCAATACCCCCCCTCCAAAACGGTTTTCGCCCAGGAAGATGAAAGCGTTGAGGAACCGCGCCGGATGGGAGTGGCGCTGGATTCGGTCATCTCCCACGGCTGCATTATCAGCGGCGGGCGGGTGCAAAATTCCGTGCTCTCTCCAGATGTGCGCATCAACAGCTATAGTTTTGTCTATAAATCCGTGATTTTTGAAGAGGTGGAAATCGGTCGGCATGCAATGATAAAAAATGCTATAATAGATAAAGAGGTAAGAATTCCGCCAGGCACTAAGATCGGCTTCGATCTGGAAGAAGACAGCAAGAAATATACTGTTTCGGAGGGCGGCATTGTTGTTATCCCAAAAGGGATGAAGATTGAACCTTAATAGCAGCAAGGAACATAGCATGAAAAAGATTGGGTTGTCAGTGCTGTTTTTATCTTTATTTTTACCTGCTCAGGTTTCAGCGGTGGAAGTTGCCCCGCGTATTTCCGATCGGGAAATCATTGAGAAACTTTCCCGGCTGGAAGAGGGGCAGAAGAATATCGACAAACGTTTCGATGCGTTACAAGCGGAAATGAACGCACGGTTTGAGAATGTAGATAGGCGTTTTGACGACTTACGCTCAGAAATGAACGCCCGCTTCAAAGCAGTAGATGACTGTTTCCAAGCCATGGATTCCCGCTTTGAAGCTTTAGACAAGCGGATTGATGACCTGCGTTGGGATTTACATCTCTATATCAGCATCTCTATTGTTATTTTAGGATTCGTCATCCGTATGCAATGGCAGATGAACAAGCGCCAGGCACACATGGAAGAAGCCCTGGAAACGCAGAAAGATGAAATGAAGTTTCTCAAAAGCTTGATAGAAAAGCTGGTACAGCCTAAAGGGGTCTTATAATAATCATGAGAGGAGCGTATCATGGAAGCCGGACTGCAAGCATTTTACGACATCCTGAAACGACGCAAAAGCATCAGGCAGTTTTCAGGCAAAGCGATCGAAGAGGAAAAGCTGGCGCGCCTTTGGGAAGTCCTGCGCAGCAGTCCCAGTGCGGCTAACCGTCAGCCCTGGCATTTTATCGTGTTACCCAAAAAGGGACGGGAAAAATTCGATCAGGAGGTTTTAACCAAGGACGGCTTTCACAGCGCACCGATAATAATTGTCGCCTGCGCCGTACCTGATGAGGCTTGGGTACGCAAGGAAGACGGGGAAAATTATGCCTGGGTGGATGTCTCCATCGCGGTAACGGAATTTATTACCGCCGCTACCGCCGAGGGTTTGGGCACTTGCTGGGTCGCTTCGTTCAACCTCAATCAGGCAAAAAAACTTCTCAAATTACCGGAAGAATTTGAAATAGTGACTCTGCTGGCTGTCGGCTATCCGCTCACCCCCTTGACGGTGGAAACTAAACAGCGCAAAGAGCTGAGTAATATTCTTAGTTATCATAACATGACATAACCTGAGTTCGGGATAAGGTATCAAGGCAATCTATTGTAGGGGCGGGGTTTCCTCGCCCTGGTGGAAATGCGCCATTTGCGCACAATTGTACCAAGGGCGGGGAAACCCCGCCCCTACAAGTTTTGTTGCCCACAATCTTATGAAATTATCCCGAACTCAGGTTAACATAGGGAAAACTATCATGGAAACTTTAAAAAAAGAAGCTATCAAAATAATCGCACAATTGCCCGAAACCGCCGATATCGATGATATGATGTATGAACTTTATGTTCTCGATAAAGTCAATAAAGGTCGGGAAGCGGTTAAATACGGCAAATCGATATCCAGTGAAGAATTGAAAAAGGAAATTCAGACATGGTAAGGTGGACATCCATCGCTCGTGAGGATTTGAAGGCAATTCATGATTACATCGCGAGAGATTCCAGCCTTTATGCAAAGAAAGTTGCGCAAGAAATTGTAGAAAAGTCAGAAAAATTAAATATTTTCCCAAAAATTGGACGAATTGTACCGGAAATAACAAATTCTAATATAAGGGAAATTATTATTTATTCGTATCGTCTTATTTATGAAATATTTTCCGATAGAATTGAAATCCTGGCCTTAATTCATACTAAACGTAAATTTTCAAAATTAAAAATTAATAAAACTAAGAGTTCTCGAAATTTATAATATGTACTATGAAGAAATCTTCCGCGAATTATCCCATCGACGAATAAAATACCTGGTAGCCGGAGGCGTTGCCTTAGTATTGCATGGGGTTTTGAGACTTACCGCCGATCTTGATTTACTTCTTGACATGGAAACGGCGAATTTGATTAAATTTGTAGAAGTTATGCAGGCATTGGATTATAAACCTAAATTGCCTGTTGCCATAAACGATTTTTTAGACTCCCAAACCAGACAAAAATGGGTTCTGGAAAAAAATCTTTCGGCCTTTTCCTTCGTTAATACCAACGGTTATCAAATTGTCAATGTTTTATTGAATACGCCATTGGATTTTTCCCCAAGCGCAAAGCACAAAAAAACATTCACGGCTAAAGGGATCAACATTCCTATCGTATCGGCGGCGGATCTAATTCAAATGAAACGTTTCGCAGGCCGTCCTCAGGATTTAGCCGACATTGCGGCATTGGAACAAATTATAAATAGGCTTTAGGCTATAGGCTCTGGGCTTTAGACAAGCGTAAAAGACATTTTTTGCCCAAAGCCCAAAGCCCAGCAGATGAAAAATAAACCCTTTACCCATACCCCCAGCCTGGAGGATTTAATTTATTTCAGCCATCTTTCCGCCCGTAAAAAATTAGAGTGGCTGAAAGACGCTAACGAATTTGTCAATAACTTCGTCCCGGCTAAAAAACGCCGGGCCTGGGAGCGATTTCAACAAAAACAGAGGCTTTACAGCAAGGAAAACAACGATAATGGATAAAGATAAAAATAAAACCACCAAATTCCCCTCCCCCAGCGAACTGGAGCACGATTTCAATGAATTCCTCTCCAGGAAATACGGGGACAGCGTGCGCGTCGGCTCCGTATTTCCGGTTCCCAAAGAAGATAACCTGGAGGAAGAGGAAGAAGCCGCCACCCAAAAGAAGGTGGAAATCAAATTCGATATGCTGCCGGAGGAATTGGAAGCCTATCTGGATAAATATGTCATCAAACAGCAGCAGGCTAAGGAGATTTTGGCCACCAAAATCTGCACCCATTTTCAGCGCATCAAACTTGGGGAAAAGGCCGGGCCGCTGGGCAACATCAAGAACAACATCATTCTTATCGGTCCCACCGGCGTCGGTAAAACCTTCCTCATCAAGCTGATTGCCGACAAAATCGGGGTGCCCTTCGTCAAGGGCGACGCTACCAAGTACAGCGAAACCGGCTATGTCGGCGGGGATGTGGAGCAATTGGTACGCGACCTTGTGCATGAGGCCGACGGCAACATCGAACTAGCCCAGTACGGGATAATCTACCTGGATGAAATCGATAAAATCGCGGCCGGGAATACGGTCATCGGGCCGGATGTGTCCCGTACCGGTGTGCAGCGTAATTTATTGAAGTTGATGGAAGAAACCGAGGTAGATTTAAAAATCCCCCATGACTTGGCCTCCCAGTTGGAAGCCGCCATGCGCTTTCAGAAAACCGGCAAGATTGAGCGCAAAAAGATCAACACCAAGAATATACTCTTTATTGTCAGCGGGGCTTTCAACAGCTTAAACACTATTATCAACAAACGCTTGCAGACCCAAAATATCGGCTTCAAATCGGAAAGCGTCAGCGCCAAAGACGGCGATCATCTACATGAGGTCAAGTCTGAGGATTTGATTGCCTATGGTTTTGAATCGGAATTTGTGGGACGCCTGCCGGTCTGGGCGGTTTTGGATAGCCTGGAAGTCGATGACTTATATCAGATTTTAAACGCCCCCAATTGTTCCGTCATCCAAGGCAAGAAACTGGATTTCAAGGCTTATGGAATCGACCTTAAATTTGAAGACGAAGCCCTGCACGGCATCGCGCAGAAAGCCTATCAGGAAAAAACCGGCGCCCGCGGGCTGGTAAGCGCGGTCGAGCGCGTCCTGCTCAAGTTCGAAAAGAAACTGCCTTCCACCCCAATACAACGTTTGGTGGTTACCAAAGAGATGGTACAGCATCCGGAACAGGAACTGGCTAATCTTTTGACCGATCCCTCCTCTCCTAAACAATTAATGTTGTACCAAGGCATGATAGCACAAGAAAATAACGCCCTGATTTCAGAAATTCAGGAATTTGTAAAACAAACCGGGGTAGCGCAGTTCGATCCCGCCATTGAAAATCGAATTGTGGGAAAGGTGCGCGAATCGGGTTATAGCGTAAAAACCGTCTGTCGGGAATTGATACAACTTTATCAGGAAATAGATAAGCAGGAAGAGGGCTTCTACAAACAAAGCGGGTTGAAAATCAGATTCGATCAACAGGCGCGGGATTTGATTATTCAGCGGGATTGGGAGGAGCAAAAGTCCATTCCCGATATCTGTCATCAGGTGATGCTCAACTACGAACACGGACTGACCTTGATCAAGAACAATACCGGCAAACAGGATTTTACCATCACCGCAGAAGGGGTGGAAAACCCGGACGGTTATCTGGACAATTTGGTCAAGCAATATTTCGGACACAAGCCAAACGAGAAAACCGCGGACAGAAAATAAACCTCACCGTCTTGGATTTTTTGAAAACAACCGTTGACACCGCACTCATGTTACTATATAATCAGTTTCATAGATGACATCTTAAGGGGGGATGCTTAGGAACACATTAATAACCAACTGGTTAAAATATCAGCACTAGGCTTATCTTTCAACCAGATTTATAGTTAAATTTATGCCCACTGTTCAAATTAATCACCAGTTAATTGGGACTAAAATATTTTTTATACTAATTGTACTTAGTCTTTATTGTTATTATTTTCAATCAATTGATGATAATTTGAGTTTAGCCGCCGACGTAAATAATCTTATCGACCAACCTGCCTGTAGTTCATCTTTTGTAGTTGCCCAATTCATTGGGCAGAAAGAACCTGATAAATCAGGTAACTACATTTTTGAACGCAACTTGGTATCGACAGTCAATCCCGCCGCTTTGCCGGTAAATTCCCATATAAATGTCTTCTTTGGCTATTTAAGACTGACCGGAACAACCGTTTTGGGACTCAATCATAAAAAGAATAAAGCCGTCATAAAAGACCTGTTGACTTGGCGCAATAAATCGTATGCAACAGATTCAGAAATCCCTTACGGAGTCCGGATAATCTGCATTGATGAGAAAGGGGTTGTTTTGCAAAAAGACGGTTTTCAAAAACAATTAAAAATCGGGGAAGAGACCGGCGATTTAGAGAATGTGGTGCAATTAAGATCAAAAGGCTATAAGCAGGTTAATGAAAATGAATGGCTTATCCGTCCCAATAATCTGATCGGGAAGACGGAAAATATCTTTAAATTCCTGACCCAGGCCAGTATTCAGCGCTGTGCCGATACCGGGCAAAACAGGGGTTTCATGGTAAATGAGATCGAACAAGGAGCGTTGTTTAAAGAATTGGGGATTGAAGACGGAGATATCATCACGGCGATCAACGGCAAGACTATAGACAGTTTGGCTGCCGCTTATGAAGTTTATCAGCAAATCAGAAAGGCGCCGACGATTAATCTGAATCTGAAACGCCGGCAGCAGGATATTGACCTGGCGTATTACGTAGTTCCCAGCGGGATACCTAAATTCAGTGTAGAGAATGCCTTGAAATCGCCGAAAGTGGCTGAATTGTTTAAATGAAAATTCAAGATATAACAAAAGACATTTCACACGAGGAGGGGTAATATGCAAAGCAGTAGAGGCAGTAAGGTATTAGCCGTATTGATGTTTCTGTGTTTTGTTTTAGGGGCTTTTCCGGTACAGGCGGGGGTTTTTGCTGATCGGGGAACACGCATTCCCAACCGGCATAACCCGGCCAAAGAGGTGCAGGTTCCTAAATCCGCTGTGGCAAAGCCTGTAGCCAAATCAATCGCTTCAAAGTCACTATCCAAGTCTGTCGGGGACAGCGGTTCTATTTCCGGGGTGGTGAGGGCCTATGCCGAGGATGCGAACGGTACTCCCGTTGACGGCTCCCCCCTGGCAAACATTCAAATCCAGCTTAACCAAGGGGAGGACCCCAACTGGGCTGACGACGAATCCTGGGAATATGTAGCTAATACTACTACCGGAGCGGACGGCTCCTACCGGTTTGACGGTTTGACTGAACGCCGCTATCGTGTAAGCATTTATGAAGGGCAGCAAAGTGCGGGCAATCATTATGTAGAGGCGGATCAATTTCAGGTGCAGGTATTTAATGGGGCTAACACGCCCAATATCAACCTGGCCCTGCGCCGGGCCGGTCTGGTCTGGGGCTACGTCAAAGATGCCGCCGGTGTTCCTGTACAATATGCCAAGGTAGTAGCCCGCGCTTCATACACCGAAAACAACCATGACTGGCATGAGGATCGGATAGAACCGGCAGATAACGGCAGGTACGAACTCTGGTTACTGCCCTCGCCGGGTAAATTTTACCCCATCGAGGTAGTTGAAGCCTTAACTCCGGGGACTGCCTATAAGGTTTATGGCGGAAACAATGCTATCTGCGATCGGGATGGGTTACACCCGGAGAACTACGGCTACACCTTATTAGGCAGCGGTACCGCCACTAAAACCTTCTCCGGCGCTTACCCATATTATATAATCCTGGCCGAACCCGGCTACCTGGCCAAGGTGGATGCGGTGCAAGGCTCAAATGGTTCTTATTTGTGGTCGCAGTGTGGGTGGGATACGGAGGATTGGGGCGGCGTTAACGGCAATTCCCCGGATGGACAGGCAGCCTCCATTAATTCACATCCGGGTCAGGAGGATGAGAGCGGCTATCTCAGGTTTGACCCCGGCGCCGGCAATACCGGGATCACCGTGCACATTGTGAATGATGGGCGGCCAGCCGAACCGGCGTTTTACGAGGCCAAGATCGCCCCTGGGCTGTATCAGGCGACTTCTAATGAAGTGCACGGCCCGGATTTTGCGCTAAACGCAGCGGGCAAGATTCACGGGCGGGTGGTCAACCAAGACGGTCAGCCGGTAGAACATCTGAAAATGAGGGCGCGGGTTTGGATTAACGGTGCGATCGGTCATGAAGATACATGGACTGATGCCGACGGCTATTACACCATAGGCAGCGTACCAGCCAGCAATAAGGTTTTTGCCGTGGTAGCTGATTGGTCGATAGAGGAGATTTACGGCGATATTAAATATGGCCGGAGTGAAATATCTGTGGGGCCGTTGACGGTTACCGCCGGCGCGACTGCCGAGGCTCCGACCATCACCCTGCTTAAAGCCGGCAAGATTACCGGCCAGGTTACCGATGAAAACGGAACACCCATAGTCGGGGCAGAAATGGAGGTTTCCGGCCAGGATCTAAACGGCGATGAGGTCTGGTCAGAGGATGTCTATACGGACGCCTTCGGTCAGTTTACCCTGGATTATCTGTCTCCGGGTACATATATCGTAAGAGCAATGAAAGATGGCTTCAGCGATGGGGTAAAGGCGGATGTAGCGGTTACGGCGGGCAGTCAGATTGACAGCGACCTGGTTATGCGCGGTACGGCTTCCGCGGCTACCGTATCCGGCAGCATTACCAATTTTACCGCTATTGCGGCTAAGGATGTAAATGGGGTGTTTTTGCCTTTTGGAGAGGCCGATAATCAGTATGACAACTACGGTTATCCGAGTGTCGGATTTGTCGCGTTCTTGGGCAATATCAGCCCCAGCGATGCGGATTATTGGTTCATAGATAAGTTTATTACCGGCTTTGGAACCCCCGATGACGGTTATGAGAATTACTTTAAAATCAGTGCGACAGAAACCGCCGGGAATTTCAATTTGGTACTCTCGGCAGGCAAAACCGATATTTCCATGTACTCTTATATGAGAACGGAGGATGGAGAGTACATCATTCTGCACGACTGGCACAGCTTAATGCTGACAGCGGGGGCGGTATTGTCAGGGCAGAATTTCACCGCCCAGACCAATTACGGTACATTAAAAGGCAGTATCTCAGGCGGCAGTCTGAATCCCAACAGGACTACAATTATGGCCTTCAATGAAGCCGATGCCAGTCCCGGTTTGGTAGATGCCTTTGTCTGGCCGCGGTTTGCTGATAGTTATAATTTTGCCCAAATACCTGCCGGAACTTATACCATCCGGGCGATTAGTCAGGGTGTTGTCACTCAGGTATATCAGCATGTGAGTGTTACGGAAGGGCAGACTACCACCCTGGACATCAGTTTTATCGCCGGGGGAGCGCTTTCCGGCACGGTCAGCGCAAGCGGCAGCGGCGCTGCAATAACCGGCGCCAAGGTTAAGGTGGTGGAAACCGGCGGCTTTGCTTTTACCGACGCCGGCGGAGCATACACCATACCCGGTCTGGGAACAGGCAGTTACACTATAGAAGTCAGCGCGGCGGGATATGCTACCAACACTCAAACCGCATCCATTACCAGCGGCTCCACCACTACCCTGAATGTCGGGTTGAATTCTCAGGTAGGCTCTGTTTCCGGGGTCGTTACCGCCAATGCGGTGAATGTCAACGGAGCTAAGGTGGTAGCCTATAATACCGCAAGCGGCAAGCATAAAACCGCCGTTACGGTAGGGGGAGCCTACAGCATCACCGATTTGATCTACGGCACTTATAAGGTGGCGGTAAATGCCGCCGGTTACGATACGCTGGTTTATCCGTCTGACGTTACGATCAACGGGACGACTCCCAACCCAGGCGGGATTGACTTTGCCCTGGCCGGTTCTCCCCCCAAATTCAGCGTATCCTCTTCGGTAAGCGGCTCGACGCTGTCTTTGACCTTTTACGCCGACGAATCTCTGGACAGTGATCCGGTTTTCAATATAGTAACCGGCAACGGCACTTTGGGTACGCTGAATAAAGTTTCGGCCACACAGTGGGGGATCGATTATACGGCCAACCCCGGCGATACCCTGGTGCGGATTAAGATTCAGGGCAGTCATAATACTGTAGCGGGTGAGGCTACCTTCAGCTTCGAGGTAGGCAGCGAGTTGCAGCAGACCGCCAGCACCAATGTAACCAACGCCGCCGGCGGCGAAACCACCATGATGGGCACTCAGGATGACACCGCCGTCTATGTGCCGCCCTTTGCTTTGGCCGGTGCGGGTGATACTACTGCTATAGCTTTGAAGATCGAGCGTTATGGCGACCCCGGTGATGCTGTTGCGGGCACCAACGCTAAATCGGTCAGCGCGGTTTATGATTTCAGTTTCGATCAGGCAGGGGTTACGGTGGCGGAAAACAAGACCCTGACCGTTACCATGAGTTTTGAACTTCCGGCGGGCATGACGCAAGCTGAATTCCAGAACACCTTTCAGGTGCGCTATTTCAATGTCAATTCCCAGACCTGGGTCACCGACGGTATCTCCAACGTCAAGATCAACTGGAACAACTATACGATTACCTTTGACGTAAACCACTTAAGCAAATATGCCGCGTTTATCACTACTGAGTGTACTCCCAGCGCTGAGATTTGCGATGGGATTGACAACAACTGCGACGGACAGACTGATGAAGAATTAGGCACTACCACCTGCGGTACTGGTGAATGCCAGCGGACGGTCGACAATTGCGTGAACGGCCAGCCGCAAACATGCGTTCAGGGCAATCCCACCGCAGAAGCTTGCGATGGCAAAGACAATGACTGCAACGGACAGATTGATGAAAATCTGACCCAGGCAACCGCCTGCGGTACCGGGGCCTGTGCCAGAACGGGAGCCGAAACCTGTAGCGCCGGGGTCTGGGGCGGCGATACCTGTACCGAGGGTAGTCAATCCGCCGAGATTTGCGATGGAATAGATAATAATTGTGACGGGCAGACCGATGAGAATCTGACCCGTACCACTACCTGCGGAGTAGGGGCTTGCAGCAGTACCGGTACGGAAAGCTGTACCAACGGCGTCCTGGTCGATACTTGTACCGCCGGTAATCCGACACCTGAGGTTTGCGATGACATAGACAACGATTGCGACGGACAGGTTGATGACGGTGTAAAAAACACCTATTATCAGGATGCAGATCACGACGGTTACGGCAATCCTGATGTATCTGATCAGGCTTGTTCCGCCCCTGCGGATTATGTAACTGACAAAACCGACTGCGACGACACTGATCCGGCTATCAATCCCGCTACCGGCGATGATTCCGATGAAGATGGCTTCGGTAACTGTGATAATTGCCCCGCTGTTTCCAATCCCGATCAATCGGATCTGGACGGGGATGGGGTGGGCGATGTTTGTGATTCGGCAGATACCAAGTGGACGCAATCAGGGGCTGCTGTGACGCTGTATTTCTCCGGTGCGACAGCGGAACTTACCGTTACATCCATAATCTTTGACAATATCATCACCAGCGGATATACCAATGTTAACGTTACAGAAACCGGACCGGACCCCGCTCTGGGAGGTTTTACATTAATCGGGAAATATTATGAGATTAAAACCTCGGCTGCGTTTAATTCCGCCGATGTCGGTTTTTACTATGATGACACCGGATTGAGTGCGGATGCTGAGAAATCTTTGGGGTTGTACCATTATGATAATGACGAATGGGTTGAGATAACTACCGTCAGAGACACTGCTAATAATATAATCTATGGTCAGACCAGCAGTTTTTCTGTGTTTGCCGTAGGTGAACCGGTTGAGGATGCCGGTACGGAAAGCTCTGGCGGCGACTCCCGCTGTTTTATCGCCACCGCAGCCTTTGGCACCCCCATGGCCAGTGAAGTCCGGATTTTGCGGCATTTCCGGAATGATTACCTTTTAACTAACGCGTTTGGCCGGAAATTTGTTGCTCTTTATTATCAGTTAAGCCCGCCCATTGCCGGGTTTATCAAAGAGAACGCGTTTCTGAAAACGATCGTGCGGGCGAGCTTAAGACCGGTGGTGTGGCTGGTGCAGAATTTCTTGGGCGAAACCGGCAGCGCCGATAAAGCTTATTCAAACAAACAACCGGAAACAAACCGGCAGGCAGTTATCTACATCCCCAAAAAGCAGGAGGGATAAAAGCCGTCATGGCGCTGTCAGGTGGCAACATCTGACAGCGCTTACGGTTTGCACTGCATTTTAAAACTGGTGCCAAAATGTGTTACAGGTAAAATTGATGTTTCGGTGTGTCCCCACACTGAAACAGTAAAGGGGCAACGTTACCCCTTGGGAGTTTCGGCGTGAGGACACGCCGAAACATCAGAAGTTTGTAGCGCAGACCTTTAGGTCTGCTACCGGCTACCGGGTTTAATGTCAATATTGTTCACTTAACGTAGCGCAGGGCTTCTATCCCTGCTTATGGGGTGGCTTTGGCAGGAACGAAGGAGCAGACCTGAAGGTCTGCACTACGTTAAGTGAACAGTATTGGCCCTAAAGGGCTTTACACTATGGAATTCAAGAATTCTCTTTTCGAAGTAAATAAACCTCACAGATGTGTGTTTCGGCTTATCGTTTTTTCGAATCCTTAATCCCGTCATCTTTAGTCGCTGGCTGTCCTGGCTCTTTTTTTGGGGGGGGAACTACAGGTGGAAGAAATAATCGATGCAATAAACTGACTTTTATCACAGACAGGGTAGGGGTAATTTTATTTGTCCAGCCGATTATCCGTTCCTGAAAACGCCAGGATAAAATAATCGATACGCCTAAAAAGAACAAAATCACCCAAACCGCACTGCGGGATAAAGAGAGGAAAAACAAACCGGGAGATTGCTTGAAGCGTCCCTGGGTAGTCTTGACGGCTGCATCCACCAGTTTTGCACTAATCTTGCGGGTTTTGAAAAAATAACCCAGGAGTAAAATCTTATCACAGAGTTTATTGATCTCACGGGGTATACCTTTGGAAAAATTATAAATCGCTCTTAGGGCAGATTTGGTAAAAATAATTTCCCCTTCCAGCCCGGCCAATTGCAGATGCATGTCTATATAATCCGGCAATTCGGTTTTTTTCAGGGGCGTAAGCTGATACCGCAAAGCGATGCGCTGATCCAACTGACGCATATGTTTTTGGCGCAATTTCACATCCAACTCATTGGAACCGACCAATACAATTTGCAGCAGCTTTTCCTTTTCCGTTTCCAGATTGGAACATAAACGGATGGCCTCCAGCAAATCCAGGGGGATTTTTTGGGCGTCGTCGAAAATAAATACTACGTTTTCGCCCTTCTTGTAAAGCTTCAATAAATATTCATTTAGGTAACGAATAAATTCGCTGTAAGTATTGCCTTTATTAACCAGCCCCAATTTTTCCCCTACCTCTTCTAAAAAATCCAGTTCCGCTATTTCCGGGTGGGAGAAGAAAAGGGTTTTTACGCTGACAGGCAATTGCTTCATCCAGATTTTACACAATAATGTTTTGCCGCATCCGCCAGACCCGGTAATTTCAAAAAACCCCTGACGGCTTTCCACCATGTAATTCATGTATTTAATCGCTTCTTCAAAAATTTGGTTTTTAAAGAAAAAGCGCGGATCGATGGTAGGACTAAAGGGGTTTTCTTTCAAACCGTAAAAATCGTTATACATGTTTCGAATCTTTAAAGGAAGAATTATTTAGACGGGATAAACAGGATTTACAAGATAAAAAATTAAATTAATTATCCTGTCCATCCGGTTAATCCTGTCAAAAAATCTTTTTGAATTTTGAATTGCAATTTTGCATTTTTATTTTTAAATTTTTAATTTGTCGGTTTTAGAAATCACAATTTATGACCTTTTAGGGACTTAGAAATTTCAATTATACCGTTTATGTCATTGCGAGCGACCTTTAGGTGAGTGAAGCAATCTCTGCCCGTGCGTCTGAGATTGCTTCGGCGATAAGACTGCCTCGCTTTTGACAATTCAGTATCCGGTATTTTAATACGTTCCAAGTCCCTTAAAGTATATATGGAGGGACAGATGCTCAATAAACCCCTTGTAAAACTAAACTGTCTATATTAAAATAGTACCAAGCTGCGGTGCCGATGTCAACAGCGGCCAGCGCAATAGTAATGTTATTGTTACAGGACATAGGGAGGAACCAATAGGTGTGCGAAACCAAAAAAGGCAATTGTGAAGTTAAAAAAGAAGCGATCGACGAAACCACCCATCTGCAAACGGCCTTAGCAATCGCCTTGAAAAGGGAACATGCCGCGGTGGAGTTTTACCGCGAGGGGGCGAAAAAGGTGACTGATCCGGGGGTAAAGGTTTTATTCCGGGAATTAGCCGAAGAAGAACAGAACCATGTGAAACGAGTACAGGAAGCGATCGATCGGGAGATTATGCGCGAGATGTAGTTTTTTTAGTGTTATTGAAGTTTTACCTCCCCTGCATTTTTGTTTAAAAGATGCAGGGGATTTTTTTGTAAGCACGAAATTTGTTTTCCCCAGTTTTGCAGGGTGGGCTGTGCCCACCAAATTGATGGCCTGACATTATTTATGCCGGTCAAATATCAACCAAGAATAATTTACAATGGTGGGCTATTGCTTGGGATTAATCTACTGATTATCGTCAGGCATTCATAAAAACATTTACTTTCCTCATCCGCTGCGTTAAAATAAATAGCGAAGCAATCTCCATGCGTGCGTAGAGATTGCTTCGGCGATAAGGCTGCTTCGCAATGACATTTCTCAGCCGAAAGAAAATTATTGCTCAAGTCTCTGCATTTCTATGCTACCAATAAATTAATATCCGATGTATGTTAGTTCATCTTTTGCTGGATTGCTCAAGGAGGTCTAATATGAAGGAATTCAAGATAGCCCAGTTGCGTAATGTGGCTATTATCGCTCACGGTGGGGCCGGTAAAACGACGCTTGCCGAATGTATGCTGTTCGACAGCGGGCATGTGACCCGTTTAGGCAAAGTGGATGAGGGCAATACTTGTCTGGATTTCGATCCGGATGAAATCAAACGCAAGATCACCATTTCGGCGGCGGTGGGCTATTGTGAATGGAACAATCATCGCATCAACATTATTGATACCCCCGGTTATGCCAATTTCATCGCCGACACTAAGGCCGGTCTGAGGGCAGCGGATGCGGCGCTGGTCATCGTCAGCGCGATATCCGGTGTCAAGGTGCAGACGGAAAAGGTTTGGGAATGGGCGGTAGAACTTGCCCTGCCCCGCTTGATCTTTGTCAATAAAATCGACAGAGAGCGCGCCAGCTTCGAACGCGCCTTGGGTGACATCGAGCAAAATCTGAAGATTACCCCCTTGCCGATCCAAATTCCTATGGGTGCCGAACAAAAATTCCAGGGGGTTATCGATCTTCTGAGCATGAAAGCCTGCTTTTTTAAAAATGACGGCAGCGGAAAATTCGAGAAAAAAGACGTCCCGTCTGAGTTTGAAGCGGAAGCGAAAAAATATCGGGGAAAATTAGTCGAGGCCATCGCCGAAACCAATGACGATCTGTTAAATAAATACCTGGACGGTGGAGAATTGACCGCAGACGAACTGGTTAAAGTCTTACGGGAGGCTACGGTTACCTCGCGCCTGGTGCCGGTACTGTGCGGTTCCGCCCTTCAGAATACGGGGATACAACCCATACTGGACGCGATCGTCTCTTATCTGCCGTCGCCCCTGGAGCGTCATGTTTTGGAAATAGACACCGACAAGGGCAAGATAAAACTGACCGCCGACGAGAACGGGCCATATGTTGCGCAGGTATTTAAAACCGTCGTCGATCAGCATATCGGCAAATTGAGTATCTTCCGGGTATTTTCCGGCACTTTGGGATCGGATACTAACGTCTACAATCCTAACCGGAATAAAAGCGAGCGCATCGGTCATCTCTCTTTCCTGGAAGGGAAAAATCAAACGGGCGTCAACCGGATTAAAGCCGGGGATATTGCCGCCGCCGTCAAACTCAAGGACACGCTGACCGGCGATACTCTATGTGCTGAAAATATCGACATCCAACTTCCTCCCATCGATTTCCCCAAACCGGTCATCTCCTATGCCATCAAGCCCAAGAACAAGGGAGAAGAGGATAAGGTCAGCTTAGCTTTCCACAGAATTCTGGAAGAAGACCCTTCGCTTGATTTGCACCGCGATGAAGACACCCATGAGCTTTTAGTGGCCGGCATGGGGCAGGTTCATCTTGAGGTCATCGTCGATAAACTTAAACGCAAGTTTGGGGTGGATGTACTCATGAGCACGCCGCATGTCCCGTATCGGGAAACCATCCGCAAACCGGCCAAAGCTCAAGGCAAGTATAAAAAACAAACCGGCGGGCACGGTCAATACGGGGATGCCTGGCTGGAAATCGAACCGCTGCCGCGCGGCTCCGGTTTCGAGTTTGTGGATAAAGTTGTAGGCGGGGTAGTTCCGCGGCAATATATACCGGCGGTGGAAAAGGGGATTGCAGAATCCCTGCATAACGGAATTATAGGAAATTTCCCGGTCGTGGATTTGCGCGCTATCCTGTATGACGGTTCCTATCACCCTGTCGATTCTTCGGAAATGGCCTTTAAAATTGCCGGCTCCATGGCTTTCAAAAAGGCTGCGGCTGAGGCGAATCCCGTGATCCTGGAACCGATTATGAATGTGGAAATCACGGTGCCCGAAGATGCGATGGGCGAAATCATCGGGGATTTAAATTCCCGCCGCGGCCGGGTTTCCGGAGTGGAACCGCGGGCCAACAGCCAAAATATCCATGCCCTGGTACCGATGGCGGAAATGCTCCAATATGCCAATGACTTGCGTTCCATGACCAGCGAGCGGGGCCTTTTCAGTATGAGTTTTTCCCATTACGATGAGGTGCCGACCCATTTGAGTGAGAGGATTATCGCCGAGGCGCAAAAGGAGCAGGGGAAAGAGTGACTTAGCTGCCTCCCCCCATTTGGTAGCACAGGCTGGAAGCCTGTGCTACCAAAGACATGATCAAAACGTGGGCATTTTAATTTTTATGGTTTTATGTTAAGCTTAGGTTAAATAGAAAGGAGGGTTTTTTTAATGTCCAAAGTTAAAATCGTAGCCTTGTCCGGGTGTTTAAGTTTTTTACTGACGGCGGGATTAGTCCGGGCGGCTGAAAAAAGCACCAACGAAAAACCGGCAGGGACTAAAATCGGTTATGTTTACGCCCAGCGAATTTTAGAGGAAACCAAGGCCGGGAAAAAGATAAAAAAGGAACTGGATGACATCGCCAAAGAAAAAAGAACCAAGCTGGAGATGATGAAAAACGAACTGGATAAACTGGAAGAGGATTTGAACAAAAAGCGTCTTATCTTATCATTGGATGCTAAAAATAAAATGGAAGAAGAACTGCGCCAGAAAGAAATAGATTTGAAACGCTATCAGGAGGATTCCCTTTTGGTCTTAAAGCGTTACGAAAAAGAGGCGCTAAAGACCATTAACGACACTGCTATGGATATTATTAAACAAATCGGGGAAGAGGAAAAATATCTGCTGATATTGGAACTGCGGGAAAGCAACGTCCTCTATGCCGATCCGCATGTCGATTTAACGGATAAAGTGATCGAAGCCTATGATAAATCCGAGGCCAAAGAGAAGGGGAAGAAGTAGGCTTTATTTCTCTCGGCTTGTCCCCAAGCCGAGAGAAAATGTACGTATCACTTTTTATGCTGATTTTTCTTTTCCTTGGTGGTAAGTGCGACAATCAATCCACCTAGAGCCAGAAGAAATAAAAATATAATTACTATGGTTTGGTTAGTCATGATGTTTCTCCAGTAATGAGAATTAATCCAATTATTAACAGAAGGAAAGCCGCAAAAAATCCAAGCACAATATAACCTCTTGGGATATTTGCGGCTGGGATAAGACCTCCAATTACAAAAACTGTCATAGTGGTTTTAACCATATCGGTAAGGAAATTACCTAAATGTTCCTTTTGTTTTATGGTTAATTTCATAATTTCAGTATAAGTGGCTTAAATATTTTTGTCAAGGCTCAATATGGATTTCGGGGGCTTGAACTTAAGTAACCTGAGTTCGGGATAAGTTCATCGCAAATACAATAAGTTAGACATATCTGTAAATAATTTTCCCCTCTTTGGCAAAGAGGGGTGGGGGAGATTTTCTAATTGAATCTAACCTTAAGTAATTATTCAAATACAATAAGTTATGGAAGATTATAATATGAAAATCCCCCTTAATCCCCCTTTGCTAAAGGGGGAAAACTCAGCTTGTTATCCCGAACTCAGGTTAAGTAGGTTGGGTTGAGCGGGTGTATCCCAACGATTTTATTTGATTTTGTTGGGTTTCGTTCCTCAACCCAACCTACACTTTGTTGTAAGCCCCTGAAATCCATATTGAGCCTTTGTCAATTACTATGATGCGTTTTCTGTTTCGGGTTTTGGGATATTTTCACCGAAACACCGATAAATTTTTCACGATCTTTCGGTTTGTCCTCAAACCGATATGAAACCGGAAACAAATTAATGCCAAATTATACTTTGCAACAATTAGCCCAAATCACCGGCGGGCGCGTAATCGGCGACCCGCAAACAATGATCACAGCCGTCAAGCCGATAGAATCCGCCGATACCGGATCAATCACTTTTATCTCTAATCCTAAATACGCCCAATACTTAGAAAGCACCAAAGCCGCGGCCGTAATAGTCTCCCGTCAAATCGAACAAGCCCCGGTTGCGCTTTTACAAGTCGATAATCCCTACGCCGCCTTTGCTCTGGTAATGACCCTGATCTATCCTGATCGCCCGCCCGCTCCGGGGATTCATCCTACCGCGGTAATCGCCCAAAGCGCCCAAATCGGGCAAAACGTCTATCTGGCCGCCCATACGGCGATTGGAGAAAATAGTTACATCGGAGACGGGACTTATATCTATCCCGGCGTATCTATCGCTAATGACTGCCGTATCGGCGACAATTGCGTCATCCACGCCAATGTAAGCATTTACCAAAAAGTCAGTATTGGCAACAAGGTTATCATCCACAGCGGAACCGTCATCGGAAGCGACGGTTTCGGTTATGTTTTCGCCCAGGGCAAGCAGCAAAAAATTCCCCAGGTGGGGACGGTGGAGATTGAAGACGAGGTGGAAATCGGCGCCAACGTCACCATCGACCGCGGTGCCCTGGGAGCTACTTGTATCGGACGGTGTACTAAAATCGACAACCTGGTGCAAATCGCCCATAATGTGGTGATCGGCGAAAATTCTATTATCGTCGCCCAAACTGGCATTTCCGGGAGTACCAAATTGGGGAAACGGGTGGTTTTAGGCGGGCAAGTCGGGGTAGTCGGCCATATCGAACTGGCTGATGACACCAAGGTCGCGGCCAAAGCGGGGGTAACCAAAAACACCGCGCCGGGAACTGTTTTAGCGGGTTTTATCGGAGTCCCCCATCAGGAATGGCGCAAAACAGAAGCGATAACCAGAAAATTGCCGGATTTATACGCAAAAATTAAATTGCTGGAAAAAGAGATACAAATATTGAAGAAGCCATTAAAAGATTCAGCCAATGAATAAATTGGTTAATTTAATCAATCGATTTATAAAACCGCTTAGTTTTTATACCTCCGCCGACCCGGTCACATCTGAAATCGAACAGGTATCCCGCTTTGAACAGCATCTGGGAAAAATGATCAGGGCCAGGTGGATTTTCAGCGGGACATGTTTAACCTATGCACTTGTTCTGACTTCCATAATTGGTTTTAAATCCGATTTATTTACCGCGGTGCGGCAATTTGCCTTACCCTTATTTTATATTTTTTTTGGCACCGTTTTATCCAATATCTGGTACCAATATAGCTATCATTGGCTTTCCCATTTGCGTGGGTTGCGGCAGCTACATGTTTTATTGGACGTTGTTTTAGTCATTTTTGTGATCCATTATACCGGAGGGGTGATAAGCTGGGTCTGGATTATCTGTCCGCTGATCGTGCTGGAATCGGCTTTGGTTTTCGACCAGGCTAAAGATACCTGGGGGGTAGCGCTGTTTGCTATCTGCTCTTTAGGTTGGCTTTTCTCTCTGGAAACAAGAGGCATAATCCCGCAAGTCAAGATGCCTTTTTATGATTATGCACAAGGTTACGGCGAAAATCTGGTTTGGGTATTTTTTTCCTGGATTGCTTTTATCACGATTTGCACCGCTTCGGTGGGAACCTATTTTATGCGGCTGCATAAAAGCAATCAGGAAAATTTAAAAGAGAAAGTTATTCGCGATCATTTGACCGGATTATATAATCGCAAACATTTCTTTCACAGTTTGCAGAGTGAAATCGAGCGGGCGCACCGCTTCAATCATCTGGTTTCGCTGTTATTGATCGATCTGGATGGGTTTAAAGCCTTTAATGATACTTTCGGCCATCTGGAAGGCGATAAACTCCTGCAAGGGGTAGCCGGTATCTTAAAACACAATATCCGCGCCGACTGCAATTTAGCGGTTTATAATGTGGACATACCTTTTCGTTACGGCGGAGATGAGTTTATTATTATCCTCCCGGAATCTTCTCCCTCTTACGGGGTTATGCAGGCGGAACTAATCAGAAAAAAAATCGCCCTGGAGGGAGTTCTTAGCCTGGCGGAGCGGATTCGCAATCAAGTCCAGACGGTTTTTACCGGTAAAAGTAAAATTACGGTCAGCATCGGCGTAGCCGCTTTTCCCTTACACGGCAATAGCGTGGAAACCGTAGTTCAGGCGGCGGATACGGCTCTTTATAAGGCCAAGAAAGAAGGCCGGAATGCTGTTTTTTTGGCAGAGTTTTGATGACGGGTGAAGACGGAAAAAAGTAGCAATAGCAGGGTGGGCTTTGCCCACCATTTTAAACTATTATCGGTTAATATTTGACCGGCATAAATAATGTCAGGCCATCAAATGTGGTGGGCACAGCCCACCCTACAAAACTTTGTGTGATAAAACAGGAGGGAATAAATTGGACTGTTACGAAGCTAATTTACAGAAATGCGCTTGCAGTTATCCGTCTTGCGAGCGGAAAGGTAAATGCTGTGAATGTGTCTCATATCATCGCCAAGCCCGGCAGTTGCCGGCCTGTTTTTTCCCAAAAGAAGTAGAGCGTACATATGACCGCTCCTATAAGCGTTTTATTGAATGCTTTAAAGAAGCTTAATCGTAGTTCCAGCCCTTTAGGGCTGAATTTCCAGGGCTAAAGCCCTGGCACTACGAGTACGCTACCCAATATTTCTTCTTCGTGTCCTTCGTGGTAATTAATAGTTACTGCATAGCTCTATAGCCTTTTAATCCGGGAGAAAAAATGGAAACATTAATCGAAAAAGCCCAGGTACTAATGGAAGCTTTACCTTACATCCGCAAGTTTTCCGGTAAAACCATCGTCATCAAATACGGCGGCAACGCCATGCTCAGCGAGCAATTAAAGGAGGATTTCGCCCGCAATCTAGTCTTACTCAAGTGTATCGGAATAAATCCAATCGTAGTTCACGGCGGGGGGCCTCAAATCGATGAATTGATGCGCCGTCTGGGGATCAAAATCCAATTCGCCTCCGGTGTGCGCTGCACCTCTCCTGAGGCTATGGAAGTTGTGGAGATGGTGCTTACCGGTCAAATCAACAAAGACCTGGTCAGCCTGATCAATCATCACGGAGGAAAGGCCATCGGCTTGAGCGGCAAAGACGGCGATTTGATTCAGGCGGAAAAACGCTATCTGGGAGAAAATCCCTTCTCCGGTAATAATAAAGGGATAGATATCGGATTGGTAGGACGGGTGATTAATATCAACACCAGGGTTTTGGAATTATTGGACAGCGATCGGTTTATCCCGGTTATCGCCCCGGTCGGGGTGGGTCATGATCGCACCACCTACAACATCAACAGCGACGAAGTGGCCGGAGCGGTGGCCGCAGCGCTGCGGGCGGAAAAGCTGGTTTATCTTACCGATGTGGCCGGGGTGTATGATAAAGATGAAAAGATCTTATCCAGCATCAGCGAGGAAAGAATTCAGGCCATGATCCTGGAGGGAACGATTGCCGGAGGAATGCTGCCCAAGATTCAATCCTGTCTATACGCCCTGCGCGCCGGTGTCAATAAGGCGCACATCGTCGACGGGCGTATTTCTCATGCGCTGTTACTGGAAATTTTTACCGATGAAGGGATTGGTACCGAGATTGTGAGGTCTTGTTAAAAAATTGTCATTGCGAGGCAGCCTTATCGCCGAAGCAATCTCAGAGGCTCGCATGGAGATTGCTTCGCTACCGCTCGCAATGACGCTTTGGGTCTCCTATTGAGAACGCTACCAAGTTGATGTTTCGGCGTGTTCCCACGCCGAAACAACCAAGGGGTAACGTTCAATAAAAGATGTAGTCCCGTGGCTTTAGCCACGCATTTTCAGCCTTAGGCTGAGGCTAAAGGTATGGTCGTCTGGAAGGCTTGAATTAAAACTGAGAAAATTAAACTATTTGTAAGTCTTTATCGCATGGCTTTATGCCATGAAGATCAGCCCTAAAGGGCTGGAACTACGATATTAATTTTGAGGGCAAGCCGAAAGACCAAAATCATAAAAGCCTATGATTAACTATATAGAACCAATAATCAACATCCTTTTTTCCTCCGTCTGGGGAAATAATCCACCGGAAACGTACACTATTTCCGAAAATTCGGCGCTTATCCAAAATCATCCGGCCTTAAAATTTTATATCCCCCTAAAATGCGCCGATACCATCTATAGCCAGCATAGCGACATCGACTTAGAAGAAAAAGCCCTGGCGTTTTTGCAAAACAATTCCCGGCTATTGTTGTTATTAGGCAATTCCGGAGCCGGTAAAACCACCTTTTGCCGATATTTGACGCTTAAATTAATCGACGGTTATTTAGCAGATAATCAAGCGCCTTTGCCGCTTTACCTGGATTTAGGCTCAGCGCCGAAAGATCAATTAATCACAACTACCTTAAACCGGGCGGGGTTAAATGAAGCGGAGATAGAATCCCTGCGTAAAAAGCAAAAATTCATTTTCATTCTTGACGCTTATGATGAATACGCAAGCAAGGGAAACCTATTAAATCAATTTGATAAATGGCAGGCTAAAATTATTATCTCTTGCCGGAATCGCTATTTAACCCGCAACGAAGAAATCTCGCTGTTTACTCCATTGAACCTTGATACTAACGTTCACGAGGGAAAATTATTAAAGCCGTTATACATTGCTTCTTTTTCCCCTGCCCAACTAACGGAATATCTGAAAAAATATGCCGCGGCGGATGAAAGTCCCTGGAAAGATTGGAAGCAATACCTGCAAAAAATCGATAGCTCCCATACATTAAAAGGACAAGCCGCTAACCCCTTATTGCTGTATCTTATTGTAAGTATCCTGCCTGGGCTGTCAGAAAGAGGCGAACAGTTAAACAATTATACCAGGGATAAACTCTATCAGGCTTTTTTCGAACTGCAATTTTCCCTGGGACAATCGGCGTCAGGGTGGGAAAAGTTTTTCCACCTGGCGCAGGATTTGGCTTTTGCCATGTTTTTAGCCGGTAAAAATCAGACCGCAGAGCCGGGACTTTTAGAATCTTATGGATTGAGTTTAGACAATACCCTAAGCTCTCTTTTTCCTATTCAAAAATGTGGCGAGAACGCTTTGCGGTTTATCCACCAGTCCTTTCAGGAATATTTTGCCGCCCATAAGTTATATTCGGAGACGATCAATAACAAATGGGAAAATCTGAACAAAAAATTGCTGACTCAAGACCCGGCCATTATATATTTTATGGCGGAGATGAAAACCACCAATGATAATTTGTTGCAAATAATTGAAAAATCTAAAAATAACACCGATATAGACAAGGCATCAGCGAATGCCGCATCCATTCTTAATGCCTCCCATTTTTCCTTTTCCGGCCTGAATCTGGCCGGAGCGCAGATTCCGGGGGCGGACTTATCCGATGCGATGCTGGAACAAACCGATTTAACCGGTGCTAATCTTTCCGGTACTAACCTGAGAAACAGTTTTCTCAAAGACGCAGTTTTGACCGATTGTTATTTACAGGAGGTGGAATTTGTCGATCTCCCTTATATCGAAACGCTCGACAGCCCGGCGCGCTGCCTGGCCTTTTCCCCCGACGGCACTATCTTAGCCGCAGGTTACAGCAACAGTACCGTTATCTTATGGGAAGCGGCCTCAGGCCGGTTAATCCGGCGACTGAGCGGACACAGCGCCCAGGTCAACAGTCTGAGTTTCAACTGCGGCGGGTCGATATTGGCCAGCGGCGGCGATGATAAGAATGTCTGCTTGTGGAGCATCCCTCAGGGAGAACTGATCGCTACGTTGCAAGGTCATGAGGATTGGGTGCGCGGTGTATGTTTTTCACCCGACGGGGCATTATTAGCCAGCGGCGGCGATGATAAAACCGTGCGCTTGTGGGATGTGGTACAAAAAAGGGTGGAAGGGGTTTTGAGCGGGCATGATGATGTGGTTATGAGCGTAGCTTTCAATAATGACGGATCAATATTGGCCAGCGGCGGTTATGACAAGACGATCCGGTTATGGGACAGCAACAGCGGGAATTTGATCAATACCTTTAACGGTGACGTTGTATTGTGTATCTGTTTTAGTCCGGACGGCACAATTTTAGCCGGAGCCGGAGAGGATCACAATATTCGTCTCTGGGATGTGAGCAGCGGTGAAATAATAACTGTTTTAGAAGGTCATA
>JACRJN010000189.1 GCA_016235675.1 Candidatus Schekmanbacteria bacterium | reverse complement strand
GCCACAATTTTCGCTCGGCGTCTGTTAAGTTTTTCCGCAACTCTCTAGCTTTGACACTACTCATAAATTCCGAATCACCCCCACCCTAGCCCTCCCCCCTCAAGGGGGAGGGGATTGAAAACAACTTAGCGCTTATGGGGATAAGCCCCCGTGCTACGAATTATTCTTCAATGTTTGAACGCAACTTGGTATCAGAAAGCGCTTGACGCAAGCTGTTAAAATTGAGATGCTTTTTTGATTTCATGAAATCTATTGGTAAGCAAACAAAATCAGCCAAAAATGTCTCAAGATTGTACGGGGGAAATATATCCGCTCCTTCTGAAGGCCAAGGAGCATAAGCTAAATTCCTTTCACCGGGAATTGCTGTTAATATCTTCTTAAGTCCCTTATCACAATTTAAGCTTCTCTTTCAGTTGCCTGATAATCAATAAAGCCTCGGCGCCGGAAACGGAATCCTGGGGGCGAAATTCACCGGTAGCAATGTCTTTGGCCGCCATAATCCCCCGGCTGCTGACGGTCATGATGGCGTTGAAAGCCCAATGATCGCTGCGAATGTCGGGAAAAGGCGAGGTCTGGCCGATAAATTTAGCGGCCAGCGCCTCATCTTTGGTAATGGCGATAATTATATCCTCCAGCATCACGGCATAAGCCGCCCGGTTGATTTCCTCATCGGGATGGAAGGTATGGTCAGGATATGGGGCAAGACCGCGCAAATTCAGCTTAATAACCTCATCTATATCGGCCTTGAGCACATGGTTTTCGATGTCGGTGGCCGCCGCGGCTTTGACCATGGTCTGGGCCGAAAAATCATTAGCGCCGGGGGGCTTGAAACCGGTATCGAATTTAGGGGCTTTTTCCACCAGAAGTTTATCTAATTTCAACTCCTGAATAAAGAGCGCGGCGGTATCCGCCCGGTCGATTTTATCGATCAAGGCGATTTCCTTGCCTACAATGGTACCCGGAGCGGCACGCTGAATTATTTGCACCAGATTCCACTCCCGGTTGGCGTCCAGGATATAATCGGTAGAAAGTTCCAGCACCTTTTTAAAGTCATCGCCTGCCCGCTCGAATTGATAGGCGGTTTTGTGGGCTTGTCCCATATAATAAAAAAGGGCGGCATTTTGAGGGCTGAGTTTTACCCCCTGCTGAAAATCAGCTTCCACATCCTCCAGCCAATTCTTGCCCCTCCGGGCGGTTAAAACCCGCATATTGCCTATGAGCACCAAGGTTTTTTCCCCGTCGTTCCGGGCATAATCATCGGCTTTTTCCAGATTAGCGAAGGCTGATTCGAAATTGCGCTTTTGGGCGTCAATTAAGGCCAGCCCTGCATAAGCCGGGGCATATTTGGGCTGCAAGTCTTTTGCCATCTGGAATTCACGGGTTGCCGTATCGAATTCGCCCTTTTCGTAATATTTCATCCCGTTTTGATAATGATGCTCCGGGGTATCCAGAACCGATTCCGGCGGGCGGACTTTCGGCCCGGTACAAGCACTGAGAATTATTAAAACTGCGGCCAAGAAAATTTTATAGACTGACTTAGGCATTGAAGTTTCCCTCTCTGTTTGAAATTTGGGAATAAGAAGACGGTTAATCCCAATACCGTTCATTTAACGTAGCGCAGACCTTCAGGTCTGCTCCTTCGTTCCCGCCAAAGCCACCCCATAAGCAGGGCTAAAGCCCTGCGCTACGTCCTAAGTGAACGGTATTGCGGTTAATCCAGGACAATCATTACCTTGCATTGTTGCAGGAAATTCAAATTGCGGGCCGCGGCGATCAAGGCCAGGGCATCGGAATTGCCGATAATTAAATCGGTGTTGGTGTTTCCGGAACTTTTCAAAGCCCGGACAACTACCGGCGTATCGGCGACCCGTTCGTTTTTCACGGCATCCAGCATACTGCGGCTATAGCCGACCATCCCCTGGGTAACGGCATAATCGCGGCTGATGAAGGCTGAGCCGTAGATTTCTTCCCCTTGCTCGTTCATAATCTTAGGAGCCATGGCGGGACGAAGATTTAGCCCCTTGGCATTGATCACCAGGCCGGTATAAACCTTATCGGGAACGAATTTGCCCGGTTCTTCGGTAATTTGCGGAAAGGTAGGTGTTTGCGGCAGGATGGTGTCGGAAAATGCTCCCCGCAATTTGATCTCCATCACCACTTCGACCCCTCCGGCAGTAAGGTTACGCTTTTCCACTACTTGCGCCCCTTGAATCTGACCGCTGATTTTAGTTTTGATTACGTCGCTTGTGGTGATGAAGTTTTCAACGATCGTTTCCGAATCGACCCGCACCCCTTTGATAATTTCCAAAAGATTGCGTCTGGCGACGGTAACCGCCGCCCGTTCCGCCAAAGCCGCAGCCTGCACCGGATTGGTAATCTCCTCCGGCGCGGCTCCCATCCCGGTAGTCCGGATAGTTCCCGCAGTCCAGTTGATCTGCCCGCTTTGTACTACTTCGATCACGTTGACATCGCTGACGCTGCCCGGCATCTGCCCGACGGCTGAACCGGCAACGGCCAGGGGAAGCAAGAAAGATAGATACAACACAGCTTTTTTAGACATAGCCACCTCTTTATTTAGTACGATACTTGTTTCAAGAGTCACATTAACAAAAAGTACATTTTTTGTCAAGGAAAGCTTGCGGAGGCATCAGGGCAATCGCTTGAAAAAGAATGGCCGCTGCATAAAATAAAAAGGAGAGTGTTCCCCTGAAGATACATAACGATATTTCTTTCGGCCTGAGAACAGGCCGAAAGAAACTATTTGTCTATCTTCAGATGAACACTCTCTTATTTTTACCCTGGCAGAATAACGATTCTCTAAAAAATAAAAATGTAAAAAGTAGTACTTGACATTAAGGTCACGTTATATTATAGTTAACTATAGTAACCACAATATTACCGGAATGCAGTGTGCTTTATTAAAAATTC
>JACRJN010000184.1 GCA_016235675.1 Candidatus Schekmanbacteria bacterium | reverse complement strand
TGTCTGCCTGGAGAAAAAACTGATCATCGAAGTTGATGGCAGTCAGCATTCTGAGCACGCTGATGCCAGACGCAGCCAGTGGCTGCAAAAGGAAGGCTATCAGATAATAAAATTTTGGACTAATCAGGTTTTGCAGCAAAAAGAGGCGGCCGGTGATATAATTTGGACAGCTTTGAATAAGCCCGATAACCACCCCCACCCCGACCCTCCCCCCTCAAGGGGGAGGGAGCAGGGAAAAACAACTTAGCGCTTATGGGGCAACGCCCACACAAAAACAGCACAATCATTGGAAGTTGTCGGTTAAATCGAAAGCTTTTATTCTATGCCGCAACACACAGGCTGGAAGCCTGTGCTACCAGTATGGTGGGCTGTACCCCACTGCCATTAATACCAAGTTGCATTTGATGCTGACTACCTCAGCATCTTGATGTTTCGGTGTGTGTCACGCCGAAACAAATAAGGGGAACGTTACCCCTTTACGGTTTCGGTGTGAGGACACACCCGAAACATCAAATTGGTAGCACAGGCATCTTGCCTGTGATGTGGGCACGGCCCACCCTACAAATTTACTTTAATTTTGGTATTAGAAAGAAAAGCTGGCATTGGCTATCGGGCAAAACGGCAAGCCGGATGTCTTGATCAAATAATTTGCTCCGCCAGGTTATAAAAACCTAATTGGCCACCCGTTATTTCACCAGCCTTATTAGTTATTCCAATTTGAGCGCCGGTTATGCCCTTAGCCACATTAGTCAGCCCGCTAAACTGAGCGCCGGTCATCTTGTCAGCCCGATTGCCGCCGGCGGCCAACTGTAATCCATTCATAGAAATAGCTCTGTTTCCCAAACCTCCCAGTTGAATACCGGTCACGTCATCCGAATAGTTTAATCCACCGGCTATTTGCAGCCCGCCTACATTGTTGGTTATATTGGCTCCGGCTCCAAGCTGCACGCCCAATACATCCTGCGTTTTATTGACCAAACCACCGAGTTGAATGCCGGTTATGTTATTCGTTTTGTTCCCCAAACCGCCGATTTGAACACCGACAACATTTGCTCCCTCTGCTTCAACAATATTGGCCAGCACACCCAACTGGATACCACTAACATTTCCCATGGCGTAATTAAAACCGGCAATCTGCAACCACTTTACCTCTTTATTGGCGACATTGACACCCACTCCCAACTGCATACCGGTTATTGCCCCATCAGCAAAGTTACCAAGTCCTGCCAGTTGCATACCGGTAACTGTCCCTTTAGCCCAATTGCCAATAATGCCCAGTTGCCCGCCCCGAACCTCTTTAGCCTTGCTAACCAACCCTGCCAACTGCATACCGGCCAGGTTCTCCTCAGTCCAGTTAACCAGCCCGGCCAACTGCATACCGGTTATTGCCCCATCAGCAAAGTTACCAAGTCCTGCCAATTGTATGCCGGTCATTGGCCCTTTAGCCCAATTGCCTAAGCCGCCAAAAATGCCGGTGGCTTCCCCTTCGGCCAGATTAACGCATCCCAACTGCATACCGGTTACTGTCCCCTTAGCCCAACTGCCAATAACGCCCAGTTGCCCGCCCCGAACCTCCTTAGCCTTGCTAACCAACCCGGCCAACTGCATACCGGCCAGGTTCTCCTCAGTCCAGTTAACCAGCCCGGCCAACTGAATGCCGGTTATTGCCCCGTCAGCAAAGTTACCAAGTCCTGCCAATTGTATGCCGGTCATTGTTTCATTAATCTTATTTACCAACACACACGCTTCTAAACCCGTTACGTTTCTGGCTTCGTTCAATCCCACCCCAAAATCTATTCCAATAATATCCGCATTTTTGCTGTATCCCAAATTGATTCTCAGGCCATAAACGTGCTTATCTTCCTCAGAAAGCTGGTAGGGATTATATAGCGCACCCTGGAACAGTGTCCAATTAAAACGCGCTTCATTATCTGTTGAATCATTTGCAATAACCCGCCCCGCATTAACCAACATTAACAATAAAGCGACACATACAAGTTTCATTTTCATAAAAGCTATCTCCTGTTTAAGGTTATTTCACTTGATGTTTCGGCGTGATGACACGCCGAAACATCAACTGTAGGGTGGGCACAGCCCACCTACAATACTCAAGCCGAAAGACCTGGATCTTTCTTGAATTCCGTAGTCCCAGCCCTTTAGGGCTGATCTTCCGGGGCTAAAGCCCCGGCACTACGATCAGGGAAATTTCAACACCTCCCCGGCGATGTCATAAACCCGCTCGATCGCCTCAGGCAGCTTATCCACATCTTTTCCACCGGCCTGCGCCATGTCGGGGCGTCCGCCGCCGCTGCCGCCGGTGATTTGGGCTACTTGTTTGATGATGTTGCCGGCGTGTAGCTTGGGGATCAAATCAGGCGTGACGATGGCAAGCAGCGCCACCTTTTGATTGATCTCCGCCCCCAGTACGATTAAGCCGGAACCCATGCGTTGTTTGAGCAAGTCGCCTAATGAGCGCAGTCTTTCCACATCGGAGACATCGCTGATTTTTAGCGCCAAAACCTTGACGCCCTTTATTTCCCGCACCTTATCCAATAAATCAGAGACCTGCCCGGAGGCCATTTTATCCTTCAGGCGGGAGAGTTCCTTTTCCTGCTGTTTGAGGCTATCCAGCAACTTTTCGGTTTTGGCGGCAATCTCGGAAGGCGTACAGCGCAGTAATCCGGCAGTTTCCAGCAACAACTCGGATTCCCTGGTAACCAGGGCAAAAGCTTGCTTGGCGCATACCGCCTCAATCCGGCGCACCCCGGCGGCGATACTGCTTTCGCTGACGATCTTGAACAGGCCGATCTCCCCGCCCGCCTGAACATGCGTCCCGCCGCATAGTTCCTTGCTCACCTCGCCCACGGAAACCACCCGCACCGATTGTCCGTACTTTTCGTCAAAAAGCGCCATAGCGCCCGATGCGATGGCTTCCTCCAACTCCATTTCCTGAGTGGCAACCGAATAGTTGGTGATAATATTTTCGTTGACCAGGGATTCGATACGCGCCAGCTCGCGTCGGCTCACCCCGGTAAAATGGGTGAAATCAAAACGCAGACGATCAGATGCAACCAATGACCCGGCCTGCTTGACGTGATCGCCCAAGACCTGACGCAAGACGGCGTGTAGAATATGGGTAGCGGTGTGATGGCAGGCGATATTCTTCCGCCGGGCATGATCGATCCTGGCCTCGCTTAATTCGCCCTTTTTCAGACTGCCTTGTTCGGTAACCCCTTGATGCACAATCAGCCCCGGCATGACTTCCAGCACATTCTCTACCTTGAAACGCCCGCTGTCGCTGATAATCCAACCGTTGTCCGCCTCTTGTCCGCCCTTTTCGGCATAAAACGGGGTTTGCTGAAGGACGATTTCTGCCGCTTTATCCTGTGTGGCTCCCACTAATTGGCCATTTTGGATCACCGCCAGAATTTGGGTGGTCAGCTTCTCGTTTTCCCGGTCAAATTCGATGGGTGCATCTTTAGTCAATTCCAGATAGACCGGCTTGATTTCCCTGGCCGCACCCTTCCAGTGTTTGCGCGCCATGTCCTGTTGCTCCTGCATGGCGGCGTCGAATTCGGACTGGCCGAAGCTTAATCCGTTCTCCTGCAAGATTTCCCTGGACAAGTCCACCGGAAAGCCATAAGTATCATATAGTTTAAAAATCTCTTTGCCGTCTGCCAGATTTTTATCCTTGAGCTTAACTTCATCCACCAAAGCACCCAAAATTTTCAAGCCCTGTCCCAGGGTGTGAATAAAACGCTCCTCCTCGTTCAATATCAGGGAGGCAATGTATTCCCGATGCTCGGTCAACTCCGGGTAAGCATCCTGCATCTTGTCGATCACCACCCCGGACATTTTATAGAGGAAGGGCTTGTCGATGCCCAAAAGCTTGCCGTGACGCACCGCCCGGCGGATGATACGGCGCAGCACATAGCCGCGGCCGTCGTTTGCGGGAATCACCCGGTCGCCGATCAAAAAGGTGGCGGCTCTGGCGTGATCGGCCACCACCCGCATAGAGACGTCGTGTTTATGATTATTCTGATAATCCAGCCCGGCTAAATCAGCGATGGCGTGGATGATGGGACGGAACAGGTCGCTGTCGAAGTTGCTGGGGGCGCCTTGCACTACCGCGGTGATACGCTCCAGCCCCATGCCCGTATCGATACTCGGTCGGGGCAGGGCGTGAAGCTCTCCCTCGCTGTCCCGGTTGAATTGCATGAACACCAGATTCCATAGCTCCAGATAGCGGTCGCAGTCGCAGCCTGCCTGACAACCCGATTTGCCGCAGCTAAACGCCGGCCCCTGGTCATAGAGAATCTCCGAACACGGCCCGCATGGCCCCACCTCGCCCATAGACCAGAAGTTGTCCTTTTCCCCTAGACGCACAATGCGGGTCACCCCGATTTCCCGCCAAAGCTTGTCCGCCTCGTCATCGTTGGTGTAAATGGTCACCCAGAGGCGATCCTTGGGCAGCTTCATGTACTCGGTCAGGAATTCCCAGCCGTAACGAATGGCGTCGGCCTTGAAATAGTTGCCGAAGGAGAAATTCCCCAGCATCTCGAAAAAGGTATGATGCCGGGCGGTATGCCCCACCTGTTCCAGGTCGTTATGCTTGCCCCCGGCGCGGACGCATTTCTGACAAGTGGCGGCGCGCTGATACGGACGGGTGTCGTGTCCCAAAAAGACGTCCTTGAACTGCACCATGCCCGCATTGGTAAACAGCAAGGTCGGGTCGTTTTGCGGAATCAGCGGAGAACTGGGGACAACCGTATGCCCCTGCCTGCGGAAATATTCTAAAAAGGCTTGACGGATTTCATGACCTGTCATTTTCTGCATAAACTTAAACCCCTTGCTATTTAACGACAATGTAACCTACAAAACATTGACTATTTAGTTTTGATTTAGAGCTTATCCGTAAATAACCGTTACCTTTGGTTTCCCCCTTTAGAGACTGTGTCGCAATTGGTTTTTTATGTCATTCCCGTGAAAACGGGAATCCAGAAGTTGTTGAAAACACTGGATTCCCGTTTTCACGGGAATGACAAGTAGAAGGCATTTTCTAAATTGCGACACAGTCTCTTAGCAAAGGGGGATTAAGGGGAATTTGCAAATTGTAATTTCCATAAAGAATTTGGTAGTGTTCTCAATAAGAGACCTAAAGCGTCATTGCGATGCAGCCTTATCGCCGAAGCAATCTCATGTGCACGCATGGAGATTGCTTCGCTTCGCTCGCAATGACGCTTCAGGTCTGCGGTATTTCTACGCTACCAAGAATTTAATCTTTTGACAATATGTCGTGTTCGAATAATTACTTAAAGTTAGATTCAATTTGAAAATCTCCCCAACCCCTCTTTGCCAAAGAGGGAAAAGTTATTTACGGATATATTCTTAACCTTGGCGAATATTTTGTTTTTCGCTTCTCTATCAAACCACCCTACCGGATTATGATTCAAATTCGCTTCGAGATAACCCGGACTGCCGGATAATAGATTGTAACGTACCGATACGTATTTCTTTGTGGTCGGGAATCGGAACAGTTATTGTGCCGCCCTTTGTTTTCTTTTGCATAACTATATGGCTGCCCTGCTTACGCACTTCGACAAACCCATGGCGGGCTAAAACGGCACATACCTCTTTTTCTGAAAAAATGCCCAATTTACCCAATTGCCACCTCGACCTGTGTCACATATACTTCCCCGTGCAGCCTTTGCTTGATTTCCGAAAGCGAAGCCGTTTCAAAAAACAACTCCAGCGCCTCTTGCAGATTTTCCCGCGCCTGCTCGATAGTATCTCCCTGGCTGGCAATATCCAGTTCCGGGCAGAGGGATACGTAACCGTCCCCTTCCCGCTCTATAATTGCTGTAAGTTTTTGTTTCATCGGGTTTTCCTTATAAAGTGGTTGGGTTAGCGAAGCGTAGCCCAACAAAAATTTGTCGGCGATATTGTTGGGTTTCGATCCTCAACCCAACCTACATACTAATCTCACGCCACCATCACTTCCAACGGAATCCCCATGATCTCTTTTTTCATCTCTTCTTCATTGACGTAATTCAGCTTCTCAAAACCGATAATGTCTCCAGCTTCATTCTTCTTCAGAATTAATCCACCGCCGATTTCTTCACAAATAGCCTTGCGGGGCGAGCCGAACCAAACATCCAGGGTATTTCCCAGTTTATCATAAATAATAGTTAGCTTTTCCATACAATGCTGCCCTCCTTAATTTTGTCTGTTACGTAGATGGTAATGATAAATCCCTCACTGTCCATATGCCGGGCAACTACACATAACCAATATTTTGTCCAGCGTTTATAATATAAGTATACGTGATTACTTTCCTGGCTTAAGCGAACTTCCGCCGGATGGCGGAGACAATCCATAACCTCTCGTTCCAAACCGTATATAATCGGGTGTTTAACCAAAGTAATCAAATCCCATTGATGTTTTGTGGTTCTGATTTTGAACCCTAATTTGGAGACTACTTCAAAATAAACATCATATATCATTTCCTTTGTGCCTCAGTGTCTTTGTGTGATCATCCTCCTCACCCCGCCAATAACTCAATCGCTTCAGACAGCAAGTGGACGCCGTGGATTTCCATGGGCAGGTTGACTTTGAGCTTTTCCAGGTTGCCGCGCGGGACCACCGCCCGTTTAAAGCCCAGCTTGGAGGCTTCCTTGAGGCGGGTTTCCAGAGAACTTACGCCGCGGATTTCGCCGCCTAAGCCGATTTCGCCCATCACGATCCAGTCGTGATCCAGGGGATGATTGCGGAAGCTGGAGATGATGGCGCAACTGATGCCTAAATCCGCCGCCGGTTCATCGACCTTCATGCCGCTTACAATATTAATAAAAATGTCCTCGCCTTGCAAGTAAATACCTAATCTCTTTTCCATGACAGCGGTGATTAGTGAAAGACGATTGCTGTCCACCCCGGTGGTAGAGCGCCGCGGCATGGCCATTTTGGTGGGGGAAACCAGGGCTTGCACTTCCAATAATATCGGGCGCGTGCCCTCTAGGCTGGCGATAGCCACTGCTCCGGATATACCCTCAGAGCGTTCGGCCAAAAATAACTGAGAGGGATTCTTGATCTCCGCCAGGCCGCCCTCCACCATTTCAAAAACCCCGATCTCATTGGTGGAGCCGAAGCGGTTTTTCACCGCCCGTAAAATGCGGTAACTCTGGTAGCGGTCACCCTCCAGATATAAGACCGTATCGACGATATGTTCCAGGGTGCGCGGCCCGGCGATCGCCCCGTCTTTAGTCACATGGCCGACGATAAAGGTAGCGACGTGGTGCAGTTTGGAGTAGAACAACAACTGGGCGGTGACCTCCCGCACCTGGGAAACGCTGCCTGGGGCGGATTGCATTTGTGTGCTGTAGCTGGTTTGAATCGAATCGACGACCAGGATTACCGGGCGGAAGGCGTCCAGATGAGCCAACATCGATTCCAGGGCGGTCTCGGCCAAGATGTAGAGATTGGGTGTGCAGATATTTAAACGCTGGGCGCGCAATTTAATCTGCTGGGGGGATTCCTCGCCGGAGATATAGAGCACCCGCACCCCTTGCAGCGCCAGTCCGTTGCAGGTTTGCAGCAGCAAAGTAGATTTGCCGATGCCCGGATCGCCGCCGATTAAAACCAGGCTGCCCGGTACCGTCCCCCCGCCCAGAACCCGGTCGAACTCCTCGATTTGGGAAGAGATGCGGCGGCAATTCTGCAAGGTGATCTCCGGCAAAGGACAAGGCGCTCCGCCGGTCTGCAAGCCGCGCTTTTGCACCAGCGCCTCGGTGATCATTTCCTCCGCCAGGGTATTCCACTGCCCGCAGCCCGGACAGCGCCCCAGCCAACTGGGAGCCTGATAGCCGCATCCCTGGCAGGTGTACACTGATTTAGGTTTTGCCATGTTGTTGCCTTTGTTGATGTTTCGGTGTGTCCTCACGCCGAAACTACTAAGGGGTAACGTCCCCTTTACGGTTTCGGTGTGGGACACACCGAAACATCAATTTCCTCAAATCTTTCGGTAAATCTCACGCCGATGCCCTATTTTCACCATCAGCACCAGCAAAACGTCATCTTGTATTTGATAAACCAGGCGATAATCACCAACCCTTATCCGATAAAGGTCATCCTCTCCGCTTAGCTTTTCTATCCCCTGCGGACGGGGAGTTATCGCCAGCTTGTCAATATGGGGCTTTAAACGAATCTGTATATTTTTGGACAAACCGCGAAAATCCCGCTCGGCGTGGGGTGCAAATTCAATCCGGTAAGCCACAGATTAAATCCCCAAGGTTTGTTTTAGCGTTTCCCAGGAAGTAGTTCCCTGGTTTTTGGCTTCGGACAAAGCTGCCCGCGCCTCTTCAATGTCCAGGCGGTTTTCTATTTCCTCAAGCAGGGCTAAATCATCCACCGTGACGATAGCGGCCACATCTTTTCCCCGCCGGTAAAGAACCACCCGCTCTTTTTGATAGGCTACCTGATTCAGCGTATCCGCAAAATCCTTGCGTGCCTCTGAAATCTTTTTACGAATCATGGCTTACCTCCTAAATAATTATAACACAACCTTTTACAATAATTAAAAACTTATTCCCTCTTTCCACCCCCCCAAATCCCTCACCGCCCGCCGCCCGATCTCTGCCGCCCGTTCAGCCTTATCCCTAATCCGCCGTTCCAGTGGCGGAAATATCCCCAGATTGATATTCATCGGCTGGAAGTGTTTAGGATCGGCGCAGGTGATGTATTTGATCAGCGAGCCGATGGCGGTGGTTTCCGGCATCAAATCTAAAGATTGTCCCCGCAACATCCTGGCGGCGTAGATTCCGGCCATCAGCCCCATGGCGGTGGATTCCAGGTAGCCTTCTACCCCGGTGATTTGTCCGGCGAAGAATAACAGGGGATGCGCTTTGTGTTGCAGGGTGGGGGTCAACACTAAGGGCGCGTTGATGAAGGTATTGCGGTGCAGGCTGCCGTAGCGCAGATATTCGGCCTTTTCCAGTCCGGGGATCAGGCCGAAGATGCGTTTTTGCTCGCCCCACTTTAATGATGTTTGAAATCCCACCAGATTATACATATCGCCTATCTGGTTTTCCATACGCAGTTGCACCACGGCAAAGGGACGGCGGCAGGTTAGCGGATCGGTCAACCCTACCGGTTTCATCGGCCCGAAGAGCAGGGTTTTCTCCCCCCGCCGGGCGATTTCCTCCACCGGCATACAGCCCTCGAAAAATCGCTGTTTCTCAAAATCCTTGGCCTGATGCTGTGCTGCGTTAATTAGCTCCCGATAGAAGTTCTGATACCCTTCCTCCGTCAGCGGACAATTCAGGTAATCATCCCCGCCGCGGCCATAGCGGGAGGCGCGGAATGCCTTGTCATAATTGATGGAATCGGCGCAAATGATGGGAGAAATGGCATCGTAGAAGTATAACCGCTCATCCCCTACCAGGGGTTGAAGCTGTTGAGCCAGGGCATCGGAGGTTAGTGGCCCGCTTGAAATTATAGTAGGTGTGTCAAGCGATATATCGGTAACCTCCCGGCGGATAATGTTTACATCGGGTTGGTTTGCTAAGGTCTGGCTGATTTGAGCGGCGAATTTCTCCCGATCCACCGCTAACGCCCCGCCCGCCGGTATTTTATGGGCATCGGCGGCCTGCATAATCAGGGAATTGAGGGCGCGCAACTCCTGTTTCAATATCCCGGCAGCGGTTTCCGGGCGATCCGCCCCTAGTGAATTACTGCAAACTAATTCAGCTAAATAGTCGCTTTTGTGGGCGGGAGTGGTTTTGACCGGGCGCATCTCGAATAAAGTTACATCTATGCCCAGTAGACTGGCTTGCCATGCGGCTTCGCAGCCTGCCAGTCCTCCGCCGATTACAATTAAATTCGGTTTATGAGACACGAATATCCCCTATATATTGATTATTATTGAAGTGTGCACAACATCTGGTGTGAAAATAGTTGCTAAAAAATTGATCTTTCTAGCATTATTCTACTTGACAATTGTGGGGCAACGCGCTAAGATTATCCCATGATATGGTAGAAAGTGGGATAAAGTGGAATGAATTCCAAGGTTTTTCAAAACGTAGCGTTGGGGTTTATCCCCAACATGCAGACGCAGGAACCTTGCATCGGATGCGGGGGATGAACCCCCGCGCTACAATAATAGTTATAACCTTAAGTTAAGTTGTTGTCAAGATTAATTTTAAGCCTTGATGGCACTTACGGGGTATCAGGGTGGACTTCCTCGGTAATTATACGCAC
>JACRJN010000183.1 GCA_016235675.1 Candidatus Schekmanbacteria bacterium | reverse complement strand
CTCTCCCTCTGGGAGAGGACAAAGGTGAGGGTACCTTAAGTTAATTTGCTGATTTATCAACATGTTGTATTTTAACCCCTCACCCTGACCCTCTCCCGCGGGGAGAGGGAATCTCGATTTGGGAGTTGCGGCACAGACCCTTCAGGCTTTGGGCCAATAACGAAACCGAACCCATCTGTGTAGCATTGGGGTTTATCCCCAACATGGCATAATTAATATTCGTAGTCCCAGCCCTTTAGGGCTGATTTTCATGGCATAAGCCATGCAACAACGACTCACAAACGGTTAAAGCTTCCCGGCTATAATTCAAGCCTTCAAAATGAATATACCTTTAGTCTCAGCCTAAGCTGAAAATGCGTGGCTAAAGCCACGGGACTACATTTGGCTACGATTATTTTTTAAGCGTCATTGCGAACGGAGCGAAGCAATCTCAGACGCTACAATACAATCGAGATTGCTTCGCTTAAGCTCGCAATGACAGGGTGGTGGAACCCTTCAAATATCCCTTAAGTCAACAGCATTGGGGATAACCCCTCCCTCACAAGTGGGGGATAAACCCCCGCGCTACTGTTTTTAGCCCGAAGCCCGAAACCCAGAGCCCAGAGCCTAAAGCCAAACAAGGAATTTTACGAACATGACCAATTGTAAAATCACAATATTACCGGCCAATAAAAGAGTCACCGTCCCTAAAGGAACAGTGTTGCTGCAAGCCATCCAGCAAGCCGGGGTGCATATTGAAAGCGCCTGCGGTGGTCAGGGGGTGTGCGGTCAGTGCCGGGTAAAAATCGAAGAGGGCAGGTACAATACCGAAACGACCACCCAGTTGAGCGGGCAGGAATGCGCCCAGGGAATGTGTCTGGCCTGCCTGACTTTGGTGGAGGGGGATTTGACCGTCTCCATCCCCAGGCTCGCCGATTGGGAGAAGGCGCAAATCCTGGAGGGGGAGGGGGGCGTTACCCTGGAACTGGGGCATTGGCAGATCAATCCCGCCTTAAAAAAGGTACACCTGAAGCTGCCGCCGCCGTCATTGGACGATAATCTCAGCGATTACGAGCGTCTGCGCCGGGAACTGCATCGCCGGGGATTTCCCGACCGGCATCTGCATTGCGAACTGCCCTTTTTGCAAAAGTTGGGGCAGGTTGCGCGCCAGCATCATTGGGAGGTCACCGTTACCCTGATCCAAAGCGATACGGTAGTCGATTTGATTGAGATCGAAGGCGGAGACGTCAGCCAGCACCGCTTTGGTCTGGCTATCGATGTGGGAACAACCAGTGTGGTGGTTCATCTGGTGGATTTGGTTACCGGAAAGACCATTGATGTCGCCTCAAGCTACAACGCTCAGGCCGCTTGCGGCGACGATGTCATCACCCGCATCATCTATTCGCAAAAAGCCGACGGATTGATCAGGCTGCAAAAACTGGTGATAGACACCATCAACCGGCTTATTGAGGAGGTATCTTCCAAGCATCGCATCGATTTCCAGCGCATCGACAGCATTGTCGCCGCCGGGAACACTACTATGACCCAGCTTTTGTTGGGCATCGACCCGCGCTATCTGCGGCAAGACCCGTATATTCCCACCGCTAATTCCTTTCCCATGATCAGGGCGGCGGAGGTGGGATTGCGGGTCAACTCCCATGCCTCCATTTATTGTATGCCATGCGTATCCAGCTATGTAGGGGGGGATATTACCGCCGGTGTCCTGCGCTCAGAGATTTATAAGCAGGAGCCGCTGACCATGTTTATCGACATCGGCACCAACGGGGAAATCGTTTTGGGCAACAAGGACTGGCTGGTAGCCGCTTCCTGTTCCGCCGGGCCGGCTTTCGAGGGCGGCGGGGTTAAATGCGGAATGCGCGCCACATCCGGGGCGATTGAACAAGTGCGTATCGACGCCGCTACCTTCGAACCCACCGTGCGGGTAATCGGTCAAGGCAAGCCGGTCGGCATCTGCGGATCGGGGATAATCGATGGCCTGGCCCAAATGCTGATGGCGGGCATTATCAACCGCAAAGGTAAAATTTACACTGACTTAGGGCATGAGCGTATCCGGGTGGCAGACGGCATCCCCGAATATGTGCTGATTTGGGCAAAAGACAGCGCAACGGAAACCGATATTGTGCTCAACGAGGTGGATATTGACAATGTCATGCGGGCCAAAGGGGCGATTTATGCCGGTTTCCGTACCCTGCTGATAGAAGTGGGGCTGAATTTCGATGTAGTGGAAAGATTTTTGATCGCCGGAGGGCTGGGCAATTTCCTGAATATCGAAAGCGCCGTCGCCATCGGTCTGTTGCCCGACATTCCCCAGGAACGCTTCAAATATATCGGCAACAGCTCGGTTATCGGGGCATATCTGGCCTTGGTGTCTGCGGAATTGCGGGAGGAGTCCGAACGCATCGCCAACAGCATGACCAATATGGAGCTTTCTGTTTCCCCGGCCTTCATGGAAGAGTATTTATCGGCTCTTTTCCTCCCTCATACCGATTTGAGCGCTTTTCCCAGTATGCGGGAGAAATTGGAACAAGAATACTCCTGACGCCACAAGCGCTGTGCTGTCAATTTATAACCTTTGTCCGTCTTATATCAAATAAAGATTCTTGACACACCACAAAGGAACATGTTACCATTAATGTATCAATGTGACAAAGATTCTTGTTGAAACACCAAGAGGAAAGGGAGTTTATGAAAGGCAAATTTAAAAAGGGTTTATTAATGAGCTTTCTTTTGTCTGCATTATGCTTGGCGAGTAATGCAATGGCTGTCGGAACGGTTAGTGTAAGCAACGTCAGTTCCACCGGGGATGTTTTTGAAGCGACAGTAATACCCGATGGCAATTGGGCGCCGGAAAGTATCACTTTTTGGGCTTGGTATAGTACAGATTATTGGGGAAACACCTGGGGTACCTGGAAGGTTTTGTCCGATACAAACCGGGATAGTCACTTAGCCGAGAATTTAGGTGCCAATCGCTATAGAATGGCGGCTGACAATCTCGGGTTCTTAGGGAATAGTATATGGGGATATTTCCATGAAATAAACAGTTTGGATACCATTGTCCGCAGTCAGGGATTTTGGATCGGCTACGACGACCCGGAAACTCCGGGGGATTATCCTTTTTATATGGTCTTGCGGGACGGCAATATCTATGATGAAAATCTGGCCTGGACTTTAGGCACCCAGATAAATCCCAATTCCGCAACATATCCGGATTGGGCATTCGCGGGGAATAACGGAGTTCCTGAACCGGTAACTTTATTGTTGATGGGCATCGGTTTGATGGGCTTTAAATTAAAGAAGAAAAATTAAAGATTCAGGCTTTTGTTTTTGGATATATTTAATTTTAAGGGTGAATCGAGGGTAACTTGATTCACCCTTTTTTCTTTATTTTCATTCTCCTGCTTGTCCTGGTTATACCAATTCGCTGTCAATGATTAATGTAGCGTTGGGGTTTATCCCCAACACGTTCGTCTGCAAGCGGGGGATGAACCCCCGCGCTACAGATTATTCTTCAATGTTTGACAGCGAATTGGTATTAGGTATAATATGGATTTCCTGAGCATAAATTCAAACTAAGACTTGACGAGTTTAGCTCTTTACTTTATTATTTATTCCGAAAATAAAACCCTGTATTTCGTAGTTCCAGCCCTTTAGGGCTGAATTCCCAGGGCTAAAGCCCTGGCACTACGACTACGACGGGGGAAATATTTTTATGCTTCGCGGTGCCCTAATAATATGTACGTTACCAGGTCTCCTGTTTCTACGCTACCAAGATTTTTATAAAAAATAATATATGAAAAAAAATTATAGTTTTAAAAAATATTTAATTATTCTGGGATGTTTATCACTGGGTCTGGGTATCTTTGAACTCTATAAAAATGATAAGCTGCGCATTCAGTTTAGATATTATTCCACCAGGATTCTGGTTATGCTCAATTTAATCGATTATGACGCCCTGGATTATAATAAAGTCAGATACGAAAATTTTAATACGGCAGGGATTGAGGAGAATTTAGATGATATTTATAAAAAGCTGTTCAATAAATTTAACCGGGATGACGGTTTTCCGTTGGACATCGAATATCCGGGGCCGCGTTATTTAAATTTTTTCAATGGTATCAAGCAAAGAATCTATAATATTTCTATGTTGCTCGATAAACCGGGTAACCCCTTGAATAACGCCGAATCCTTAGTAATTTCTAGAACTATAAAAGAAAAAAACTGGTTTTTTGAGATTGATCTGCCTCAAAACAGAGAAATAATCAACAAAAAACTGGTAATTAAAAATATCGGCGCTAAACCGATAAGAAATCCCAGAATTATTATCAACGGCAAAAAAAACTGGTTTAGTGTGGAATCTGTTCTTGGTTCGATAATCAAACCGAATATGAGCGATGAAGAAAAGGCATTAAGTATCTGGGATTTTTTAAACGACAATATTTATCACTATGATCCGGCCACAGAAGGCGGCGAGCTGCATAATATCGTAAAATATCTCAACGCTTATGGCTATGGGTATTGCGACGATACGGCCATTAATTTTTATATCCTGTTGGATTCGGATCACAGGGTGTTTTATCTGAAACAAGACAACCGGGAAATCGCCGGCGTTGAGGATTTGGCCAACGACCCCGATTTGATTTTCCGAATAGCGAAAACGCCGTGGGAGTTTCCCTCCAAAGCATTTGTCGCTAATGCTGCATCAGAAGCCGATCTTTATCATACCAAAAATAACCAGAAGTATTTTATCCCCAGGCTTCCTAAAGAGCATACCCTTGATTTTAGCTTAAGACCGGAGGAAACCTTTATCGCCTTATGGGAATCTGACGATTACTATGTTTCCTACGGGATATACACCACTTACAGACCGCCGAAATACGGCAAGGGTACTTTTATTTACCAGCCCCACTCCGCCGAAGTTTTTAGCGAGAGTATTACCAAGGGGAAAAATGTAATTTTAGCGGATCGAAATCAAAATATTATATTAACAGCCGATGATTCAAGTCAACCGGCATCTTTTGCCATTAAATTCGACACCCCCTACCCGATTATAAAAGGGCGCTTTGAATTGAATTGTTCGACAAAAGCGAATGATGCTCAAGTTGGTGTATATTTTTCCCAGGACGGTACGGAATGGTGGGAAATCGCCCATATTAACGGCGGGGCAGGACTTGATCTGTCTAAGAGTTTTACTAATTATTTTCCAAACGGTTACAGTCAGCCCTTATACTCGTATTTCTTGAAATTTGAGTTCACCAATAAACATGACGGGCAATTTATGATAAATAATTTCAAAATCATCACTGAAACGCAATTAGCCCCCAACAGCCTGCCGGAACTGGAAAACGGGCGCAACACCATCGCTTATACTTCTGAATCTTCAGAACAGGCGGTGGATGTTGAACTGTATTATGTTTTAGGGAAGCAATTCCTTCCCGGATTAAATCCCCCCCATACTTCCCTTCCCGCCGAAAGCGGAAACGCCATCTCGTTTTCCTGGGAATTGCCCGATAAACCGGAAAATAATTCCCTGGTACACAATTTTCAGTTATCGGCACGAGAAGATTTTTTGATCCCGCTGGCGCCTAATTTTGATATAATTACTATCAGCAATCAAATCTCTGTCGGGAAAGAATGGTTAACTGGTTATCGGACATATTATTGGAGGGTTAGAAGTAAATATAAGGATGAGCCCTATGGAGGTTTTAGCGCACCGCAAAAGCTGGAGATTACCCCCAAATAAATCTCTCTTTTTTAACATCTTGACATCAAAGTCTTTTAATGATATAAATTAACGTCCTGGTACGATAACTATTTCTATAAATTCAGATAAAGCGAGGGAAATATGCCTAAAATGAAGAGCAACCGGGGAGCGGCTAAACGTTTCAGAGTCACCGGTTCCGGAAAATTGAAGTTTCATCATGCGTTTACCAGCCATATTCTGACCAAAAAATCCACTAAGCGCAAAAGAAATCTGCGCAAAGGCACATATGCCAGCGCTATGGATTTGGCAAATGTCAGACGGTTAGTGCCTTATATTTAAACCAGATAATTTTCAATATTCCGTATAGAATATGCGGAATATTATTCTTTAGGAGGAGAAAGTTCGGTGCCAAGAGTAAAAAGAGGAACCAAAGCCAGAGCACGGCGCAAAAAGGTCATGAAGTTAGCCGAGGGTTTTCATGGCCGGCGCAAAAGTATTTATCGTACCGCCAGCGATTCCGTTACCAGGGCGTTAAATTACGCCTATCGTGACCGGCGTACCCGCAAACGGGATATGCGCTCTCTGTGGATCGTGCGCATCAATGCCGCCGTACGGCAGCATGGTTTATCCTACAGCTTATTTATCAACGGATTAAGCCGGGCCGGTATCAATATTAATCGTAAGATGCTGGCTGAATTGGCAGTCAGTGATGACGCCGCTATTTCGAAATTGGTAGCTGCGGCTAAAGCCCAGGCCGTTTAATATATTTTGCCTGAAAGTGTAGTTTTGTAGGGTGGGCTGTGCCCACCAAATTTGATGGCCTGACATTATTTATGCCGGTCAAATATCAGCCAGAAATAGTTTAAAATGGTGGGCAAAGCCCACCCTACTGTTTTAAACTTTATCTTTCATAATCAGAGGGATATAGACTATCAAATGACGGTAAGCAAAATAAGAGAAGAATTGAATAATTTACTACCTCAACTTACCGCAGAGCTTGCCCAAATCTCTCAGCTTGATCAGTTATCTCAATTAAAGGTCAAATATTTAGGCCGAAAAGGCCCGCTTAGCGCAATTTTGCGTAAGCTTGGTGCCTTATCTGCCGAAGATCGCCCAATGATCGGGCAATTAGCCAATATCGTCAAAACCCAGATGGAAGAAAAACTGGCGCAAGCAGAAATCAGCTTAGCTGCCCGTCATCAAGACGAAAAATTGGCTCAAGAAACTATAGACATCACCCTGCCCGGACGGGTGCCGGAAATCGGTCGTATCCATCCCATTACCAAAACCATCCACGAAGTTTGCGCGATCTTCCAAAATTTAGGCTTTCAAATCGCCGAAGGGCCGGAGATTGAAACAGACTTCTATAATTTTGAAGCGCTCAATATCCCCGCCCATCATCCGGCTAGGGATATGCACGATACCTTTTATTTGCAAAATAATTTACTCCTGCGCACCCACACCTCACCGGTACAAATCCGGGTCATGGAAAAGCAAGCCCCGCCCCTGCGGATTATCGCACCGGGCAAGGTTTATCGCCGCGATGCCGACATCACGCATACCCCCATGTTTCATCAGGTGGAAGGTCTGCTGGTCGATAAAACGGTAGCCTTCAGCGATCTGAAAGGGACATTAACCGTCTTTATCCAGCGGATGTTCGGAGCCGGTACCGCTTTGCGCTTCCGTCCCAGTTATTTCCCCTTCACCGAACCCAGCGCCGAAGTGGACATTGCCTGTGTGATTTGCTCTAGCCGCGGCTGCCGGGTTTGTAAGGGCAGCGGCTGGCTGGAAATTCTGGGTGCCGGGATGGTCGACCCGGCTGTTTTCAGGATGGTTAACTATGATCCGGAAGAATATACCGGCTTTGCTTTCGGAATGGGCATCGAGCGGATCGCGATGCTAAAATACGGGGTGGATGATATTCGTCTGTTTTTTGAAAATGATTTGCGGTTTTTAAGGCAGTTTTAGAACTATGAATGAAAAAGGCTAAGCGGATGTCTAAATTAATTCATAAAGAAATATCGCTGGATAAGCTGATAAAAGACATCACTCAGCTTCCCGCCGATAAACAATTAAAAGTTGTAAGCATAATAACTTACAACTTAAGTAAAGCCCCCCCCTCTAAACCGTTTGATATAAGAAAATTAAGAGGTTTGGGGAAAGAAATCTGGCAGGGGATCGACGCCCGGGAATATGTCAATAAGGAAAGAGAAAGTTGGAACAGCTAAAGAACCTACTGGTAAAATATAGAGTTATTGCTATCGATACAAGCCTGTTTATCTATTATATTGAAGAGGATGAACGTTATATTAATGCGGCAGATACCCTCTTTAATTTAATTGCAGAAGGCAGTTTAAACGCCGTTACCTCTTTAATAACCCTAATTGAAGTATTAGTTCAACCGATAAAACATGGCAATAAGGATTTAGAAGAAAAATATCGAAAGTTGCTTTTGTATTCAAACAATCTCGAAATAGAAAATATGAATCTTGATATTGCTGAAAGGACTGCCGAATTGAGAGCGAAATATAACATAAGGGTTCCTGACGCAATTCAATTAGCAACTGCATTGGTTAGAAGGGCGGAAGTTTTTATTACTAATGATGTCCGATTAGGAAATATTTTTCAAGAAATACCAATCATTGTTCTTGACAATTATATATAGACAACTATGAAAATAAGCTATCAATGGCTAAAAGAATATGTTGATTTTGATCTCTCTCCGGAGGAACTGGCTCAGCAATTAACCATGCTGGGGCTGGAAGTGGAGGGGATGGAAAAGCATCCGGGTGATGTCATTCTGGAGATCAACGTTACCGCCAACCGCGGGGACTGCTTAAGCTATATCGGCATCGCCCGCGAGGTAGCGCTGCTTTCCGCCGGGGAAATAAAATTACCCGCCCAATCCAATACTGCACCCAAATCACATCCTGACAAAACCGGTGATTGGCAGGTGGAAATCGTCGATTCCAATCTTTGCCCGCGTTATACCGCTTGTCTGATCAAGGGCGTGAAAATCATTCCATCTCCGGATTGGCTGGTTGAGAGACTGGAAAAGTCCGGGATCCGCGCTTTAAATAATGTCGTCGATATAACCAACTACATCCTTTTGGAATGGGGACAGCCGCTCCATGCCTTCGATTCGGCGCTTTTAGAGGGCAATAAAATCATCGTTCGTCCTGCATTCCACGGGGAACAATTTATTACCCTGGACGGGAAGCAATACAGCCTGGACGATAAAATGCCGCTGATCTGCGACGCCCGAAAAGCGGTAGCTTTAGGTGGAATCATGGGCGGACAAAATACCGCGGTCAATGAAAATACCCGCGCTATCCTTTTGGAGTGCGCTTATTTTAATCCCGTCAGCATCCGCTATACCAGCCGCAAGTTAGGGATAAATACCGAATCGTCCTACCGCTTCGCCCGTAATGTGGATGGAGCCGGTTTGCTTGCGCCAGTAAAACACGCCCTGCAATTATTCCGGGAATTAGCCGGCGGAACAATCATTGAACCGATGATAGATAATTATCCCTCGCCGATAAAAACCCCGCAAATTTTTTTACGTTTTCACCGGGTAAACCAGATCCTGGGGACACAATTAACTTTCGGGGAAATCAAGAATCTGGTCGGCAAGTTCTATTTTACCATAAAACAGGAGACCCTGGAGGGAATTATTGTTGAAGTGCCCACTTTCAGAACGGAAATCGAACGGGAGATCGATATAATCGAAGAAATCGCCCGGCTATATGGTTACAAAAATATCCCGATAACGCAGGCTATAGGGAAAATTCCTGAAGCCGTATCGGACAAAACCAGGGGCTTGACGAGAAAAACCCATGATTATTTAACTAGTTGCGGTTTTTGGGAAGCAATTAATTTTAGCTTTACAAGCTTTGATTTTTGTAGTAGACTTAAATTGGATAGCGAGGTACTCAGATTAACCAATCCGCTGAATCAGGGATTGGAAGTTTTAAGACATTCATTATTGCCGGGCTTGCTTTCCAATGTAATTTATAATATTAACCGGCAGATTTCAGATCTGAAATTATATGAAATCGGACGTTGTTATCTGCCGGAACATAACGGCATGGCGAAAGAAGTCACCCGGTTAGGCGTGATATTGACCGGTAAGCGTAATGTATCTGTCTGGTATGCCGGTAAAGACGATGTGGATTTTTATGATTTAAAAGGGATTTTGGAAGGGCTGGCGACCCATTTTAAATTTACTGATTTGGGTTGGGAAAGGAGCGCTGTCCCCTATCTGCATCCGGGTCAAAATACGGGATTGAGTCTGGGAGGGGAAATAGCCGGTCAGTGTGGGCGGTTACATCCTCAAATCCAGCAGGAATTGGGACTGGCTCAACCGGTATATTATGCGGAATTGGATTTAAACCTAATATTTTCCCGTTTGCCCAAACCGGGCAAAGTAAGTTCGTTACCGCGTTATCCGGCGATTTACCGGGATTTGGCGCTTGTAATTGATAAGAATGTTCCCGTAGCCGAAGTTCAAAAAGTGATTCGTGATAATGCGGGAGAGTTTCTTAAAGAATTACAGCTTTTCGATGTGTACACCGGCGATCAGGCGGGTGCGGGCAAAAAGAGTTTGGCGTTTGCTTTTGTTTATCAATCACATGAAGGGACTTTATCAGACGAACAGATAAATTTGAGTCAGGAAAATATTATTAAGGCGTTAGGTCGTGATTTGAACGCATTTTTACGTTAAGGGAAAAGGCGGAGTAACCGCCAAAGCCTGATTCCCGGCTAAAAGGGAATAATTTGGTCGGGTAAATAACCCGATACCGTTCACTTAACGTAGCACAGACCTTTAGGTCTGCTCCGGAGTGCTGGCCGAAGCCACCCCATAAGCAGGGATAGAAGCCCTGCGCTACGTTAGTAGTGAACAGTATTGCGGTAAATAACCCGACATAATATATAGTGGTAAAACAAAACAGGTTAAAATCGTTGGATGGTTGCCTCAAAAGGGGTTTAAAGGTGTTATGATGCCGATGGAAAAATTGAATTTACTGGAACAACGCGTTACACAAATGGTAGAATTAATCAATGGTCTGCAATCACAGAAAAAATCTTCGGAGGAGCAGACTGTAAAATTAAACAGCCAAATAAAAGAAATGACCCAGGAATTAGATAAACGTTACCAGGAAATCAACACATTAAATCAAATTAAAGAGGAGCACCAGCGATTTGTAGAAGAAAGGGGTCAGGTTTATGCTAAATTAGAATCTATGCTGAAGGGGTTGGAAGGCATAGACGTTTAGTGTTCGCTGGTGAGGATAAAAAGTGCACTACAGCGAAGTTGAAATATATGGGCAAAAATTTACCATCAAAAGCGATTTGGAAGAAGCGTATTTAGATGCGCTGGTAAAATACGTCGATGATAAAATAAAAGAAATCAGTACATCCACCGGTGTGGTTTCAACTTCGAAAGTAGCGTTATTGGCCGCTTTAAATATAGCTGAAGAACTATTCCAAATAAGAGGCCAAAAGGACAACATAGAAAATCTTGTATCGGAGAAAAGTTCACATTTATTGGCGATAATTGAAAAATGTAAAATAACCGGTACACCATGATAAATAATGAGTCATTTAAAGATGTTCCCCTGCTGTGTTTGTGATGAGACAAAAATTTTTTGATCCAACACTTACACATTTGGGAGTTTAACTTTGAAGGTGGTAAGCCAGCCTCTCCTGGAAGAGGACGCTATGACCATTTTCAAGAAACCCCCACCTTGGACAAAGTCCGGGGTTAAAAAAACGTTTCACACGGCATTTGCGGGGGAATTTTTCTAAATATCCGCGCCATCACCTGCAATATTCATTAAACTTCTATTCAATTTCCTGTCTTTTTTCATCATTCCCGATTTTTGCTCCAGAATTTTTATTATCAGCATAAATTCTAATTTGTTGGATGTGAGTCGTGATTGCATGGCTTATGCCATGAAGATTAGCCCTAAAGGGCTGGGACTACGATATTAATTTCAGAATTAAAATGTAGTCCCGTGGCTTTAGCCACGCATTTTCAGCTTAGGCTGAGACTAAAGGCATGTTCATCTGGAAGACTTGAATTATAGCTGAGAAAATTTAACTATTTGTGAGTCGTGATTGCATGGCTTTGGCCATGAAGATCAGCCCTAAAGGGCTTTAGACTACTGAATAATTTAAAAATGAAATCTATTTTGCGCAAGCAAATTAAACAACTACGTAAACAATTAACCTGGCAGGAAGTGGCGGAAAAAAGCCTGGCGGTGCAAAACTTGTTATTCAGTCTGCCGGAGTTTAAACAAAGCCGTTCCGTTATGTTTTATGCCTCTTATCAAAAAGAGGTCAGAACACACGAAGCGATAAAAAAAACATTAGCAGAACAAAAACAGGTTATTTTACCCTTGATAGATCAAAAAACAGCCGGTTTAAAATTAATTCCCATTTCTAATTATCCCGACGATGTAGAGCCGGGGTTATTCGGGATTCCGCAGCCTATCAATAAGGGGCAGGCAATCTCATTGGATCTGGTCGAATTAATAATCTTGCCTGGGGTGGCTTTTGATTATGAGGGGAACCGGTTGGGATACGGCGGGGGATTCTACGATAAATTGCTGGCGAATCAGAAAAAGCCGACCATTGCCCTAGCGTTTGAACTGCAAATTATCGCAGAAGTCCCCAGGCAATCCCATGATATACAGGTAGATAAGATTGTGACGGAAGAAAGAGTGATTATTTGTAACCCTTAAAAAGTATTGGAGGAGGTGGAGACAATCGCAAGCGACTTCGCATATATATTATTGCTTATTGTTATAAGCGCGGCTTGTCTTTATATAGGCTTTTTAATTCGCAAGCACCTAGCCGAAAGTAAGCTGCATAATGCCGATGAAATGGCCGCAAAAATCATTTCAGAGGCGGAAAAAGAAGCGGAAAATAAAAAGCGCGCCGCGATTTTAGAGGCCAAAGACACACTCTATCAAAGTAAAGCGGATTTTGAAAAGGAAACCAGAGAGCGTCGTCAGGAACTACAAAAAATGGAAAAAAGGCTGATGGCTAAAGAGGAGGGCCTCGATCGCCGTCTGTCTCTGATGGAAAAGAAAGAAAGCGATCTCTCCGGCAAGGAAAAAACCTTGCAAACCAGAGAGGCAGGTATTCAGGAACAAGAAGAAAAAAGCCGGAAACTGGTTGCCGAGCAGCAACAATTACTGGAAAAAATCTCCGGCATGACTTCCGAAGAGGCCAAAAATCAGCTTATAGCTCAGATGGAAAGCAAAGCCCGTTATGAAGCCGGTAAAATGATCAAGCGCATCGAAGAAGAAGCCAAAGAGTCGGCTGAAAAGAAGGCTAAAGATATTATCGGCCTGTCCATTCAAAGATGCGCCGCCGAACATGTAGTGGAAACCACGGTCTCCGTGGTGGATCTGCCCAACAATGAGATGAAAGGCCGAATCATCGGACGTGAAGGGCGCAACATCCGGGCGCTGGAAATGGCTACCGGCATCGATTTGATCATCGACGATACGCCGGAAGCGGTCATACTTTCCGGCTACGACCCCATCCGGCGGGAAATCGCTAAAAGCGCCATCGAGAAGTTAATTCAGGACGGCAGAATCCATCCGGCCCGGATTGAAGAGATAGTAGCCAAAGCCAAGAAGGAAATGGATAACAGCCTGCGTGAGGCCGGGGAGCAAGCGACTTTCGATTTGGGAATTCACGGGATCAATCCGGACGAAATCAAATTGCTGGGACGCTTGAAATACCGCACCAGCTACGCCCAAAACGTCTTGCAGCATTCCAAGGAAGTGGCTATTTTAGCCGGAATTATGGCTGCCGAACTGGGAGTCGATGTGCAAACGGCCAAGCGCGCCGGTTTATTGCACGACCTGGGAAAGGCGGTAGATCATAACATCGAGGGTAATCACGCCCAAATCGGGGCGGATTTAGCTAAGAAATACAATGAAAATCCGATTATCATCAATGCCATTGCCGCTCATCATGAAGATGTAGAGGCTAAAAGCGTGTTTGCGGTGCTGATTCAGGCGGCGGACGCTATTTCGGCGGCCAGACCGGGCGCCAGACGGGAAAGTCTGGAGAGCTACGTGAAAAGGCTGGAGCAGTTGGAGCAAATCGCCGAATCCTTCCACGGGGTGGAAAAGACCTATGCTATCCAGGCCGGTCGTGAGGTGCGGATTTTAGTCGAGCAAAACAAGGTTTCCGATGAGGAAGCTATGCAGTTAGCCCGGGATATTGCCCAAAAAGTCGAAGAAGACATGAAGTACCCCGGTCAGATTAAAATCACCGTTATCCGGGAAACCAGATGCGTGGAATACGCGAAATAAGCTAAACAAAACCATGATCACACAGAGACACAAAGACACAGAGAAATTAAAATAATTGATTAAACAATAAATTATTCTCCGTGACTCTGTGTCTCTGTGTGAGAATAATTATTTTCCGTGTTTTCCGTGGTTAACCGTTGGGGGAAATTTGAACGTTCTCGTTATCGGCGATATTGTGGGGAAGCCCGGACGGCAGGCCATATCCCATGCCTTGCCTGAACTTATCGCTCAACATTTAATCGATTTGTGCATCGCCAATGGAGAGAATGCCGCGGGCGGTTTCGGGATTACTCCGGAAATCACCCAGCAATTTCTGGAGATGAACATCCATGTATTGACCACCGGCAATCATATCTGGGATCGCAAGGAAATCGAGGGCTTTATCAATCGTGAGCCTCGCCTGTTGCGTCCCGCCAATTACCCTGAAGGAGTGCCGGGCAACGGTACCGTCATTGTAGAAACACCCGTGGGGCATTCTGTAGGCATAATCAATTTGTCAGGCCGGGTTTTCATGCAAAACCTGGATTGTCCCTTTAGGGTAGCACAAAAGATAATCAATGAGTTTAAGGCTAAGCAGGTTAAGGTGATCATTGTGGATATGCATGCCGAAGCCACATCGGAAAAAATCGCCTTAGGCTGGTACCTGGACGGCCAGGTCAGCGCGGTTTTAGGCACTCATACCCATGTACAAACCGCCGATGAAAAGATATTGCCCAACGGCACGGCCTACATTACCGATATAGGCATGACCGGAGCGCACGATTCGGTTATCGGGCTGAAAAAAGACATAGTTTTGAAGCGCTTTATGCTGCAAATGCCGTTTCATTACGATGTAGCCAAAAAAGATATTCAACTCAACGGCGTCATTGTGCAGATCGACGAGACCACGGGGCGGGCGACGAATATCCGGCGGTTGAATTATAATCTGGGATCGTAAATTTATTTGATTGTTTTGGCTTGAGGACAAGCCGAACCACCGAATATACCACGTTTAATGTCATAGCTCAGCAGCCTTACCGCCGAAGCAATCTCAGACGCTACAATAAAATCGAGATTGCTTCGCTTAAGCTCGCAATGACAGTAATGTAGGGTGGGCTGTGCCCACCAATTGGTGGGCACAGCCCACCCTACTAGCTCCAATAATTAAAATGGACATAGAACGCCCAATTCTCAGCGTCAGTAAACTATCCCAGCTAATCCGCCTGGATTTGGAGAGCGAATTTTCCAATATCTGGGTCTGTGGGGAGGTTTCCAATCTGACCCTTTCTTCCTTAGGCCATGCCTACTTTACCCTCAAAGACGAAAACAGCCAAATCCGGGTGGTAATCTTCAAAACCCGCCTGCGCTATCTGAAAATCCGTCCGGAGAATGGCCGGGAGATTATCCTCCACGGCGGTGTTTCGGTTTACGAAAAAAGAGGCGAATATCAGTTAATCGGCGATTACCTTGAGCCTAAAGGCATCGGCAGCCTGCAATTGCTCTATGAGGAATTGAAAAAACGCTTGCAGGAAGAGGGTCTTTTCGACGCCGCGCATAAAAAACCGCTTCCCTGTTTAGCCAAAACCATCGGCTTGATTACCTCCCTGGGCGGCGCGGTTTTACACGATATTCTCAATATCGGACTGCGCCGTAATCCCGATATACACATTATTATCAACCCCGTTCAGGTACAAGGCGATGTGGCCGTCCCCCAAATCGTCAAGGCGATTGAGGACTTAAACGCCATCCCGGAAATCGAGGTCATAATTTTAGCCAGAGGGGGCGGGTCTTTGGAGGATTTATGCTGCTTCAATCATGAGGCGGTCGCCAGAGCGATTTACGCTTCAGCCAAACCGATAGTCAGCGCCATCGGACATGAAACCGATTTTACTATCGCCGATTTTGTCGCCGACAAACGCGCCCCGACCCCGTCCGCCGCGGCCGAACTGGTGGTAGCGGATCGGCAGCAGTTATTACAATACCTGGTACATACTCAAAAAAGACTGGAGCTGGTTTTCAGGCATAACCTGAATCAAAATAAGCAGAGATTGGCTAAAATCAGTCATTCCCGCTGCTTTGTCCATCCCGCTCAGGTTATCTTAAGCCAATATCAGCAGCAACTTAACGGCATAAAGCTGCATTTGCTAGCCGCCCATACGGCCAGAATTAATCAATCTAAGCTGTTACTTGCCGAATGCGAGCAAAGAATAATCCAGCAGCATCCTAAACATAAATTAGCTACTCATAAAATACACTTGCAGCATTTGCACAATAAAATAATAGCTGGCATCGAAATTGTACTGCAACAAAAGAAGAATAAAATGCTGCATTTGTCGGCATCTATGGACGCCCTTAGTCCCTTGAAAGTACTCAATCGAGGCTACAGCATTTGCTTGAAACAGCCGGAGGGGGAATTAGTAAAAGCCGCCAATCAGGTAAGCAAAAACGATTCCCTGGCGATAATCTTGAGCCAAGGACACATCATTTGCACGGTTAATGACAGCAAAGAGGATAACTACTATGGAAGAAAAACTTGATTTCGATCACGCCGTACAAAAACTGGAAGCCATCGTTCACGAACTGGAATCGGGAAATCTCAGCCTGGAAAAGGCTTTGACCGCTTTCGAGGAAGGGATCGGATTAATCAATTTTTGCAATCAGCAAATAGAGTCTGCCGAGAAAAAAATCGAAGTGCTGACGGAATCCGGCGGCAAGAAGAAATTGGTTCCCTATGAAGAACAGAATCAAAATATTTTTTGATTAATCCTCTCTCGACAAAATCTCCTCCTTTGCTTGAAAAAGAGGCTATTTTATCATTGCTACCAAATTTTTTAATTTTTAATAATATCCACGAACCTGAACGGCCTTAGTTCCAGGGGTTTACGTTCCAGGTAAGAAAAGCGGTCGATATTTTGGGCTAAAGCTATTTTTCGGTTTTTAACAAAATAATCCTCCGGTTCCGATAGAGCGTCATTCGGGTCATGCCGACCGCTCCAGTAAAAATCGGCAAATTCTTTTAACCCGGTACACCCCCAATCAAAGCCGTTTCCACATAAGGTCAAGATAAAACGATTGTTCGATTTCAAAGGCAGCAGACGAATCTTTTTCTCCAGAGAAACTGTAAATTCCAGCATCGAGCGGCGCGTATTATACCATTTTTGCCAAAGTTCCCCTTTCAATCCCTCAAAATAATTGCAATTTTGTTCCGCATCGAGCGGCAGTTCGCACTTTTCCCAAGTGGTATAATAATTATTATTTATAGTCTTTATGTCATAATTGATATTTAGTTTGTCGGCCATTCTGGCCATGAAATCGAAAGGTCGGTCGGAAGGTTTATATTCCAGTTTTTCACAAAAAGGGTGGTTTTCGCTTAAGATTTTTTGCGCCAGACACATTTTATTGGCAAAATCGCTTATTTCATTTATTTTTTTAAGCCCGCTGGTTTCCCATTCGGTTTTATTTTTATAAAATTCAGCCAGGAGAAGGTCGATGGTCGGAAAGCGCTTTGAATGTTTTTTCAATTCCGGGCAAATTCCCGCCTCTATACAAGTTAAAAATCTGGAGATTAAAGCCCGTTCCTCGGCAAGAAATAACCAATTCATTGCATTTCTTCCCAGTCGAAACAAAGTTCAGCGATAAATTCCGGCGCATATTGGTATACTCCTCATCTATGTTGTCGCCCCCCTGTAAATAATAATACACCGTGCGTATGCTGTTTGGCAACCGGCCAATGTACCACCACCAATATAATGACATATAAGACACCAGAACACGGTTTTAAAAATAATTATGAGTGAGAGTGTTCATCTGAAGATAGCTATACTTAATTTGCTGGTTTTAGAAATCACAATTTATGAGCATTTAAAGCATAAAACAAAAAAGGCAAAGCCCACAAAAGAAGGCTTTGCCTTTTGATTAACTTTAATTTAATATACTTATTGCTTGTTCTTTTTACGCAAACCGATGATGCCGAAAAGACCGCTTCCCAATAAAACCATAGTCGCAGGCTCAGGAACCGCGGTAGCGCCTACGGTAATTCCATGCCAGTATTCGCCAGGAGATTCAGTCCAACTGATGGAAGATACCCTGCCGTCGAGTTGAATCGCGGCGTGCAATTCACGCCCCGTTAAAATATCTCCGGCTGCAAGAGTATAAGAACCGTCGCCCCAATAACCCCTCCCTTCGCTAAGAACAGTAAAGGGTTGATTAAAATCATAAGAAACCGGAAGACCGGGCTGTCCCATGCTTACAATAGCCATAACCGGTTTATTTAACGGATGGGAAAAGGTAAGGGTGTTGACGACATTGGAACGGGACAGGGCGATCATTTCCGCCGGGGTCGGGGCATTATCGACAACCGCGTTACCGGTGTAAGGAGCCGGTGTTCCTTGCGTCCAATAATTTGTTCCTGTGCCTAGTTGGGCAAAGGTAACGTCTCCACTATAGTTTACCGCTATACTGAAACCGGGAAGCAGTATTTTCCCCTCTGCCGATCCGGATGCTCCAGTGGTAGCGGAAAACCAATCAGTCCAATAGACCGGAACGGCCAAGGCTGTTTGCGCCGTAAACAAGACCAGAGCCAAACCCATCAATAATTTCTTTTTCATAATGTCCTCCATGTGTGTCGGTAATAACCAATTACCATACAGATTATGAGTAATGTACCATACGCACAAAAAGTTGTCAAGCACACATTATGCGCGCTCACAAATAATTATCATAATATAATGGTTCCATTTTAACCAATTCAATCCAGAATTCAGGGAAAAGGCTTGTTTTGTCAATAAAAGGATAGTAATATTAACCGGGTAACCTCCTCCGGCGAAAACCTACCACGAAATTCAACAGAGGAGGGAATCCCGCGGTAATGTACTTTGCGAAAGTGAGGAGATATGAAAATAGCAGTAACCGGAAAGGGTGGGGTAGGGAAAACCACCTTGACGGCGCTTTTAGGTGGTTTATGGGCGGAAAATACGGAACTTCCGGTGACAGTGGTCGATGCCGATCCCAGCATGAATCTGGCTATGGCTTTGGGAATACCGGAGCCAATCCGGGAAAAGATCGTCCCTTTAGCGGACATGAAGGAGTTGATCGAAGAGCGCACCGGCTCCAAGCAATGGGGCTTTTTCAAGCTTAATCCCAAAGTTGATGACATTGCCGCTAAGCTTGAGGTTTTGCATAACGGTTTGCGCCTGATTGTAATGGGAACGATTGTAAAGGGGGGCAGCGGCTGTGCCTGCCAGGAGAATGTGCTTTTGCGCGCCTTTCTGGCCCATCTCCTGCTTGAGCCTGACGAGGTGGTGATTGTGGATATGGAGGCCGGTTTGGAGCATTTGGGACGGCGCACCATCCAATCGGTCGATGCCTTAATCGTGGTGATCGAACCGGGACAGCGCAGCCTGGATGTGGGAAGGCGCATCAAAAAACTGGCGGGGGACATCGGTTTGAATAAGATATTTTTTGTAGGCAATAAAATTCATCATCCCGCTGAACATAAATTCTTGCAGGAAAATTTAGACCCCGGTGAACTTTTGGCAATAATCCCGGATAATCCGGCCATTGCCGCAGCCGATTTAACGGGTGATTCCGTTATTGCCAATCTTGACCCGAAAGTTCGCAATGTCCTGGTACAATTGAAACTTTCCCTGGAACGGGGGATTTCTGGCAAATGAGTTTTACCCCCAAGCGTAATCCCGGTTTGCGCCTGTTTTGTGTCAGTGCGGCGCTGTTGAGTTATGAGGTGCTTTTAACCCGCATCATCTCCGCCATGTTCGTGAAATATTTTTCCATCGTGGCGATTTCCATGGCCATGATGGGATTGGGCATAGCCGGGGTTTTGGTGCAGGTCTATCTTACCAACCTGCCGGAAGAAAAACAATCGGCATATATGTTTTGGTCGGCGCTGATTCTGCCGGTATCCTTAATCTTTTGGCCGTTTTTTATCAATATTGTGCGGGTGCCCAGCTACTTTCTGCAATTTGGCGATTTGTGGATTTTATTCCTCTTTATCTTTGTCAGCGTTTTACCCTTCTTTTTCGGCGGGGTGATTTTAGCCCTCAACTATCATCAATATTCCCGGTCAATCTCCAAAATGTACCTCTGGGATTTATTGGGAGCGGCTTTCGGTTGTTTATCGGCTTTGATCCTGCTTGTCCGCACCGATGGAATCAGCGCCGTTATCTTTACCTCCCTGTTGGGAGCCTCCGCCACTGCCTTATCTTATACCGAAAAAAAGCAAAGATGGTGGGGAGTCTCAATCTTAATATTGGCGCATTTGCTGGCCATAGGGAATCATAAGACGCATTTTTTAACCTTGCCACATCCCGGCGGCGCAAAAGAAGCCAATCTATGGGAGAAATGGAGCGAATTTGGGATCACCACCATCGCCCCAAAAACCACCTTTACCGGAGTGGGCATCGCGCCCAAACACCTGCATCCGCTGCCCAGCCGCCTTTTTAAAGCCATCCGCCAGGATTACAACAGCTTAACCCTGGCGGTTGACGGGAAAATGGGGGAAAAGGATTTAGAGCTTTTCCGGGATCAGCTAAGCAACTTTCCCCTGCGTTTTGTGGAAAAGCCCAAGGTTTTGGTGCTGGGTTCCGGCGGGGGCAAGGAAGTAATGGCGGCGCTGGTTTGCGGAAGTCCGGACGTGACCGCGGTCGAATTCAACCGGGTGATTGCTCAAAATGTGATGCAGGGATATTTGCAGGAGTTTTCCGCCGATATTTACCATCGACCGCAGGTAAAGCTGCATGTAGAAGAGGCGCGTACCTTTTTGCGTCGCAATAAGGAAAAATACGATGTAATCCTGCCGGTTACCGGGACTACCCCGCGTCTTCTGGCCGCCGGCTGCTATGTCTTTTCCAGCGAGTATTTGCAGACCATGGAAGCCTACCGCAGCTATCTGGATCATTTAAGCGAGCGGGGGGTGTTTTGCTTCAAGGTGGAGATGAGCCAGGATAAGTTGAACACCATCCAGCCCTTTTATCGGCTGCTGGCGACCATCAAGGAGATGCTGGCCAAAAGCGGGCGTTTTCCCCAGGAACATTTGCTGGTAGCAGGCGGGGAGGCGCAGCCGGGAATGGGCAGCGATTATGCCATGGTTGTGCTTTTTTCCCCTACCGCCTTTACTTATAACGATGCGCAGAGGGCGGAAAAATTGGCGCAAGAAATGGGGTTTGAATTGCTCTTTTCCCCTTACAGTCAAAAAAATGACCTGCTTGCGCGCTTTTTGATGGCCGAGAGCCTGGAGCCTTTCTATCAATCTTCCGCCGAGTTGGATATAAAGCCGGTTTACGATGACCGCCCCTATTATTATCATCACTTGAAATTAGCCGCTGACTGGACGCTTGACGATCTGCCGGAATATTACCGTTTGATCGTCGTTATCAGTCTGATATTTTTAGCCTACACGATTATTTTAATGATCTTGCCTGTTTTGTTGTCGTCACGTTATAATTTAAAGAGTAAGGGGTTGGGGGGAAATCTTCTGGCCTTGCTTTATTTTGCCTGTCTGGGCGCCGGATTCATCGGGCTGGAATTGACTTGTATGCAAAAAGCCTTGTTTATCCTGGGGATACCCGCCTGGGGATTTGCCGTTACCGTTTCCGGCTTTACCCTTTTCATGGGATTGGGAGCCTTGAGCGCCGGGCGGACAAAAACAGCGGGCTTGAAAAAGAAACTCTATCTATGGTTGATTTCAACCGCTTTTGTCTTGTTGCTTTATCAGTTACTATTCCCTGAGATGGCAGATTTATCGACCGGGTGGGGTAATTTAACCAGAATCGGAGCGATTTTCTTATCGTTCGCCCCCCTGGGATTTCTGCTCGGTATGCCTTTTGTCTGGGGCATCCGCTATTTGCAGGCTACAGGTCGGGAAAACGTCAGCGCCTGGATGTGGGCCGTCAACAGCACCACCTCCACCATGGGAGCCGTCGGCGTCACCTGGCTCTGGCTGCAATGGGGACACACCGCCACCATCTGGACTTGCCTGGGAGTGTATTTGCTGGCTGCGCTGTCGTTCAGCCTGATTCCGGGAAAGGTGGATTAAGATTTTTCACCACAGAGACACAGAGAACGCAGAGAATTTTTTACCACGGAAATCACGGAAGCAAGGAAACATAGAAAAAATATTATAAAAAATATAGACTTGCCCTAGATGTAGTCCCGTGGCTTTAGCCACGCAATTTCAGCCCAAAGGGCTGAGATTAAAGGTATGTTCATATGGCAATGCTTGATTTGTCCTGAAAGAGTTTGAACGCTTGTGAATTATTATTGCATGGCTTTGGCTATGAAAAACAGCCCTAAAGAGCTGGGACTACGAAATAATTATTTTTTTCGCGCCCTCTGCGTCTTTGCGGTGAAATAAAAAATAGGAGTATTTATATTGACACCCAAAATTCCTAAATCGATGAGCACTCAACATCCGGATAACGTTTCCATCCCCTTTTTTTTGCAAAATAATTGTTTTCAGGGCGAGGATGAAATCAAGGAGGCTTATTACGTCTTTTCCCATCTGGATTGCCAGGAGCAGATGTGGGATTGCGAGGGCAAAGAGGCCAACGAATTTGTGATCAAGGAGTTGCTGAGCCGCTACACTAAATTCTTTACCGAAAACCGCATCGGGCGGGATTTGTTCATCACTTTGCGCGTGCCCAATCCAGCTCTGGAGCGGGACGAAGCCAAGATTTTACTGGAAACCCTGGAGAGCATTCCCCGCTCTTACGATACCGCCAAAGTGGTTTACGGCGACGACGGCATCGCCCCGATTTTCGAGGTGATTCTGCCCATGGTGACCAAGGGGATGGAAGCCAACCGGGTTTACTCGTATTATCAAAGATTTGTAGTGGGCAAGGAACGGATGCAGCTATCTGACTCCGACATCACCATCAAGGAATGGATCGGCGAATTTAAGCCCAAGAATATTCAGGTCATCCCACTGATTGAAGATATTCCCTATATGCTGCAAGCCGACCAGATAATCGGGGACTATCTGAAAAACAAATACTTGCCCTATATGCGGGTCTTTCTGGGACGCTCCGATCCGGCGCTCAATTACGGGATGTTGTCGGCGATCATCGTGATTAAAATCGCCTTGCAACGGCTGTATAAACTGGAAAAAAACTTAAGTATTCCGCTTTATCCGATCATCGGGGTAGGCTCTTGCCCGTTTCGCGGCAATTTCACCCCTGCCAATATAGAAAATTGCTTGCAGGGCTACCCCAGCGTGCAGACTTTCACTATCCAATCGGCCTTTAAATATGATTACGATGAAAAGATTGTGCGCCAGGCCGTAGCTCAAATTAACCAGCATAAGCGAACTGCTGCCGAAAAGGTGGACGAGGAATCGTTAATGCCGATTGTAGAGAAATTTTCTCAAAGCTACCGCCGCCAGCTTTCCCAGATTGTCCCGCTGATCAAGCAATTTTCCCAATACGTTCCCAAACGCCGGATGCGCAAACTGCATACCGGCTTATTCGGCTATACCCGCAGCTTCGACGGGGAAATTACCTTACCGCGGGTAATCACCTTTTGTGCCTCCCTATATTCTATCGGTCTGCCTCCGGAACTGCTGGGTTTCGATTGCCTGAACGAATCGGAATGGGCGACGATCAAAGGCGTTTACAAAGGTTTAGAGCAGGATTTAGCCTCAGCCGCCGCCTATTATAATCCCGATGTGGCAAAATTGCTGCCGGAACCGGTCAACCAGGCCATCCGGCAAACATTGGAGCGGATAGACTATAAACAGAATTCGCTGCACCGGGAATACACCGGCGCTGTCATCCACGATTCCCAAAAGCAAAGCGACGAGACGATCGGCGAAAAGGTGATCAGCGCCGCCAATGTGCGGCATTTCCTGGGATAAATTGACAATGGATAGTGAAATGCAATAATTATCCATTGTCAATTGTCAATTATCCATTGTTTATTGGGGTGTCAGGATGTATCAGGGCGATAACATCAATGAGCAGTACGAGCATCTTGGCTTTAAAAGCTTAATCGGCTACTCCTCTGTCTTCTTGGATACCATCGGATTAGCTAAAAAGGCCGCCGGAACCAGCACCACCGTCATGATTCTGGGAGAAAGCGGAACCGGCCAGGAATTGCAGGCCATAGCCATCCATTACAACAGCCAGCGTACAAACAAGCCGTTGATAGAGGTAAACTGCGCCGCCTTTCCCGATCACCTGCTGGAATCGGAACTTTTCGGCTACGAAAAAGGCGCCTTTACCGGGGCGGAAAAGACCAAGCCGGGACGCTTCGAACTGGCGGACAGCGGCACCCTGTTCCTGGATGAAATCGGCGATATGAGTCTGCCCTTGCAGGCCAAGCTTTTACGGGCATTGCAGGAGCGTGAGTTCATGCGCCTGGGAGGGACAAAAAAAATACGGGTGGATGTACGCTTTATCACTGCCACCAACAAAGATTTAAAAGACCTGCTCAGTAAAGGCTTTTTCCGCCACGATTTATACTACCGGGTCAACGTCTATCCAATCATCATGCCATCTCTGCGGGATCGGCGTGAAGACATTCCCCTGCTTTTGCAATACTTTCTGGCCAAATACACCCAGCGTTTTAATAAAAAAATCAAAGGCATTTCCCATTCGGCCATGCACTATCTGCGTCATTATGACTGGGTGGGGAATATCCGGGAATTGCAAAACGCCCTAGAGCGGGCGGTCATTCTTTGTAAATATGAAGTAATTATGCCTGAAGATTTACCCACCCATATTGTGGGACAGGCTATAGCAACCCCGTCTACCCGCAGCCCATATTTTACTATTCCGGCTGAGGGGGTCAAACTGGACGATGTGGAAAAAGATTTGATACTTCAAGCCCTTGAGCGTGTGCAATACAATAAAACCAAAGCCGCTGAATTACTGGGTCTATCCCGATCCTGCCTGCGTTACCGTCTATTAAAGCATAAAATCAAAAAAGCTATCGGTTGATTTCAACCAGTTTAAATTATCTTTACTTCCCGTAAGTTAGTATTTATAAGGTAAAAGTATGGTTGATTTCAACCGGATTTCTGCCATTTAAACTCCCGAAAGAGCCATTTCTGTTATAAATAATTTATAATATCGCTATATATATCAATATGATAATTTTCTGTTGTCATTTTGTGGCACATGATTTGCTAAAGAATTAGACATATAAGGTATTCAGAATACCGGAGTCAGAAGTAAGAATAAATTAAATAGTACAACTTACGCTGAATTCTGATCCCTAAACATACTGCGAAGGCAAAATAAAATGCCCCGATTACATAAAACACATCGATTTGCCCTCCCCTTAGAGGGCGTATCGCTTCAGGAAATAGAAAAAAGTTTGCTTCTACAGGCATTGGCCTTGACCAGAGACAATAAAAGTAAGGCCGCCCGCCTGCTTAGAATTTCCCGTTCCAGGTTTTGCTATCGGTTAAAAAAATATAACTTGGAAGAATAAAAGTTCGTCCGTCAGTATATGATTGTGAAGTAAAATTTAATTTTACCACTGTAATACTATATGTAGCGCAGACCTTTAGGTCTGCTCCGGCTAGCGGGTTTGTTGGGTATCCGAAAGCAGGGCTGAAGCCCTGCGCTACGTTTTAACTTAATGGCATTGGGTCTAACGCCCTGCGCTGCATTACGTGCCGGGTTATAGGAGAATCAAGAGGTGCTGGCCCATTATTTTCCTATATTTGTATTCACTATTCTTGCGTTTGTCGTGGGAATAGCCGCTATCCGTCTGGGGGGGTTGGTACGACCCTCCCATCCTGACCGGGTGAAACTGTCGCCCTACGAATGCGGATTGAAACCTATCCACGACCTGCCGCATCGCAATACCGTCCCCTTTTATCTGTTGTCCATGCTCTTTCTATTATTCGATGTCGAGATTCTGTTTTTTTTCCCCTGGGTTTTATTCTTCGAACGTTCCAGTATAAACGGATTCGCCAGTATGCTGCTGTTTATGTTCATTCTTTTTGTCGGCTATTTGTACGCCTGGAAAAAAGGGGCTTTGGAGTGGAGGCATTGATAAAATAGTTGTCAGTTGACGGTTGTCGGTTTTTTTTCTTTAACTGACAACCGACAACCGTCAACAAATTAATGAGGATTATGATCATGTGGGAGCAGCTCGCCGGGGGGTTAATCAAATTAGTAATCTTACTTGCGGCAGTTATGTTGTCAGTGGCTTATGTTACGCTGCTTGAGCGCAAGGTCTTAGCCCACATGCAAATCAGGCTCGGCCCGATGAGAGCGGGCTGGCATGGTTTGCTGCAACCGCTGGCCGACGGCCTGAAGCTGATGACCAAAGAGACAATCATCCCCAAACAAGCGGAACCTGTTCTTTACCAGGCTGCGCCGATTGTATCCTTTGTCTTCGCCCTGCTTCCCTTTGCCGTAGTTCCCTTTGCCCGCCATTGGCAGATTACCGATTTGAATATCGGATTGCTTTACGTTTTAGGCATGGGCAGCCTGGGATTTTTCGGAATGGTGATGGCCGGGTGGGCCTCGGGCAATAAATATGCTCTGATGGGATCGCTACGGGCAATGGCGCAGATGGTCAGCTATGAATTCCCTCTGATTCTATCCCTTTTGGGAGTCCTGCTTTTTTCCCATTCTTTGAGTATGCGTCAAATAGTTGAGGTGCAAGCTAAAACGGGGTATTTCATCTTGCTGCAACCCATGGCATTTATTATCTATTTGATTTCCGGTGTGGCGGAAACGGTACGCACCCCCTTCGATATGCCCGAAGCCGAAGGGGAATTGGTAGCCGGTTTCCATGTCGAATACAGCGGAATGTATTTCGCCCTGTTCTTTTTGGCCGAATACGCCAACATGTTTATCGTTTCCATTCTCGCTACAGTACTTTTTCTGGGTGGCTGGCAGCGCCCATTCCCAACCTATTCTGAATGGGCATTTCTGGATGTTGTCCCCACCTTCGTCTGGTTCGCCGGTAAGGTATTTTTCTTTATGTTCCTATATATCTGGCTGCGGGCGACTCTGCCCCGCCTGCGCTACGATCAATTGATGGATTTAAGCTGGAAGGTACTTGCTCCGCTGGGCTTTTTCAATGTAATAATCACCGCTGCATATTTGATTTGGGAATATCCGCTGTGGATATTTTATATCCTGAATTTTTTGATTGTCGCCCTTTGGCTTAAACTGATCACGCTTAAAATCTTTCAACCGGAATTGGCTTTCAACGGGTTGCCGAATTAAGATTTGTTCACACGAAAGACACAGAGGTACGGAGAAAGAGTTTTTGTTTTGGCCGAAAGAAATAATCGACACTGGCTCTTTCGGCGTGTCCTCACGCCGAAACAATCAAGGGGTAATATTTTTAAAGGAACGACAGAAATATCCAAATATCAGAGTGACTCAGAAAGAAAAATCAGCGAGAGAATCCATGAACTAAGAATATATCCGTAAATAACTTTTCCCTCTTTGGCAAAGAGGGGTTGGGGAGATTTTCAAATTGAATCTAACCTTAAGTAATTATTCGAACACGACATATTACCAAAAGATTAAATTCTTTATGGAAATTACAATTTGCAAATCCCCCTTAATCCCCCTTTGCTAAAGGGG
>JACRJN010000181.1 GCA_016235675.1 Candidatus Schekmanbacteria bacterium | reverse complement strand
GGAATAATCAGGTTTTGCAGCAAAAAGAGGCGGCCGGTGATATAATTTGGACAGCTTTGAATAAGCCCGATAACCACCCCCACCCCGACCCTCCCCCCTCAAGGGGGAGGGAGCAGGAAAAAACAACTTAGCGCTTATGGGATAAACCCCCGCGCTACAATAAAAAAACAGGCTGAATAAATGTCAAAAGAGTTAAAAGCTAGAATTGCGGGAATCCTTCCTAAAGTAACCTATTTCATAGGATACGGGACAGGGATCAACACCATCCAGACCGCGCCGCTTTTTATCCGCAAACCGGAACAGGTCAACGCGATGCTGTGGAACCGCTTTTGTATCCATAACTTAGCGGTCTACGTTCCGCCGCAAAAGCGCCCTCCGGTTGCCCCGGATGAAAAGATCGGCCTGATTTTAAAGGGCTGCGATTCCCGCGCTGTTATCCAATTACTGCAAGAGGGCATTGTCAAACGGGAAAAGCTGTACATTATCGGTGTATCTTGTCCGGGAATGATCGATATTAGCAAATTGCAGGGTAAGATCGATATTAACCGGATCACCAAGGCGGAGCTACACGAGCAAACCCTTACGGTTTTGGCCGACAAGGCGGAAGTTGCCGCCGATATTAACGATTTGCTGTACGGCAAGTGTCTGGCCTGCGAATATCCCAACACCTTGATTTACGATGAGTTTATCGGCCAAAAAACAACAGCCAATCCCAGGAAAGGGATTTTCGATGCGGTTACTGATCTGGAAAAAATGAGTCTGGATCAGCGCAAAGCCTTTTGGGAAAAGGAATTTTCCCGCTGCATCCGCTGCAAGGCTTGCCGCAACGTCTGCCCGATTTGTTACTGTCAGAACCAATGCCTGCTGGATACCCGCGTTCCCCGCTGGACACAGGAGCAGGTGGATACCAAAAGCAACGAATGGTTTCATCTCATCCGAGCCTTTCACCTGGCCGGACGTTGTATTGAATGCGGCGAATGCGCCCGCGTCTGCCCGGTCAATATCCCGATCAACCTGCTGCCCATGAAGATGAACAAGGAATTGTTCGACATCTTCGGCTGGCGGGCGGGAACAAAGGCAGGGGAAAAATCCCCCCTGATGGATTTTAAACTGGAAGAAGAAAAGTTGTAATAAGAGATTAACCGCAGAGACGCAAAGAACGCAGAGAAAGAAAAACCACGGAAACACAGAAGAAATGAAGCACGGGAAAGTTTTGATGTTTCGGCGTGTCCCCACGCCGAAACTAACAAGGGGTAACGTTTCCCATAATGGTTTCGGTGTGAGGACATACCGAAACATCAAGATGTTAAATAATTTTTCTGTGTTTCCAAAATTCTGTGTTTCTGTGTTTAAATTTTTCCTTTGCGTACTTTGCGCCTCTGCGGTAAACATTAGGAATTACCAATGCCTAAACTAATACCCCAAAATAAATTGAAAGATTGGCTGGATAATCTAGCCCAAACACATGAAGTCTGGGTTCCCCAGGATCAGGACGGAATGTGCGTTATTGACCTGTACCAAGCGGAACGGGAAATCAATCTGGAATCCAGAACGCGCTTTTCCGCCAAAGAGTTGGTGTTCCCGCAAACCGAGCGCTTGTTTAAATATAAGTATGAGAAAGATAAAGACAACCCGGAGCATGTGTCCGTCAAATTGCAGACGGAAAACAATGTCCCCAAAAGAGTAGCTTTCGGCATACCGCCTTGCGATGTGGCCGGAATCGAAATCATCAGCAAGGTGTTTGACGATAAGGGATATAAAGACCCCTATTTCAAAAAACGCCGGGAGGCTTTGTCTATCGTGGCCTTAGGCTGTCAACATCCGGAAAATGCCTGCTTCTGCACCACTGTGGGCGGCAGTCCTTCCAAGGCTCCGGGAGCCGATATTTTATTGACCCCGGTTGGCGACGGTTACGCGGTTGAGGTTTTGACCGCTAAAGGTCAGGCATTGATCCCGAACGATTTATTTGATAAATTAGCAGATGTCGACGCTCCTGATGTGGAAAAAGCCCAACAGAAGGCGGGAAAACTCCTCCCCGCTCCAATGGTAATATCCCCATCAGCGCAAACAGCCCAAGCCTTGCTCAAGGCTTTTGCCAGCCCTTATTGGAATGAGGCGACAGCGGCATGTTTGAGCTGCGGGATTTGTACCTTTGCCTGTCCGACCTGTCACTGCTTTACCATTGTCGATGAAAAGTGCGGCAGGTGTGGGGAGCGGATGCGCTGCTGGGACGCCTGCATGTTCCCGCTCTACACCCTGGAAGCCAGCGGGCATAATCCCCGCCTGGCCCAATCCCAGCGGTACCGCAACAGAATAAGTCATAAATACAGTTACATGATAACCAATAACAACATACTCGGCTGTACCGGTTGTGGCCGCTGCATTAAACTCTGCCCGGCGGGAATCGACCTGCGGCGGATTGTGGAAAAGTTAATTCCAAAGAGTGAATAAAATACTACGGAGGTTACAGTAAATAAAGTTTTTTTTAACCACGAAACACACGAAGATCACGAAGTTAAATTGGGGGGGGCGAAAACGTCTCAATATGTCATTCCCGAATGCCTTTATTGGGGATATAAAAACAGATTTCCGATAACTGCATTCGGGAATGACATAAAACCAAAATTAAAATATCTTCTTCGTGTCCTTCGTGTGCTTCGTGGTAAAAATATCCAAACTCTGTTGTGGAGAAAATCTAATGTGTGATTGCGCTAAGAAGCATAAATATCAGGGGCCGGACGATAATCCCTATTTGCCTTATTTGGCCAGGGTGATTAGCGTTACGTTGGAAACCCCCAATATAAAATCGTTTCAAGTGGTTTTAGACGACAAAGAAAAAATGTCCCAATTCAGCTTCGAACCGGGACAGGTGGCGCAGCTATCTTTGTTCGGCGTGGGAGAATCTACTTTTGTCATCAACTCAGCGCCGCACACTAAAGACTATCTGCAATTTACCATTATGCGGGCCGGTGAAGTAACCTCGGCCTTTCATGATTTATCAGTCGGCGCTCAGATTGGTATCCGGGCGCCGTTGGGCAATTGGTTTCCCTGCCAGGAGATGGAGGGCAGGAATATTGTTTTTGTCGGCGGCGGCTTGGGATTAGCCCCCTTGCGCACGTTGATTCTTCATATGCTGGCTCATCGGGAAAAGTATAAAGATATACATATTATTTACGGCTCCAGAACGCCAAACGATTTATGCTATAGCAAGGATTTGGCCGATTGGCAACGACGCGGCGATATTCACGTAACGCTGACTATCGACCGGGAAGTGCCCGGATGGGAATATAAGGTCGGATTTGTTCCGGTAGTGGTGGGGGAGGCTAAATTAAATCCGGAAAACGCGGTAGCCATAACCTGCGGGCCGCCGATCATGATCAAATTCGTATTGATCGAACTGGAAAAGGCCGGATTCAAGCCGGAGCAGATTTATACTACCCTGGAACGGCGGATGAAATGCGGCTTAGGTTTATGCGGGCGCTGCAATATCGGGCCTAAATATGTTTGCATCGACGGACCGGTTTTTACTTTTGCTCAGTTGAAGGCGCTTCCGGACGAATTGTAGGACTGAGTGCCGAGGACTGAGGACTGAGTTATTTAAAAAGTTTTACTCAGTTTTGTAGGGTGGGCTTTGCCCACCCCTTTTGGTTGCCATTACGTTATTTATAAAGGCATAATTTAAATTGAGAATAGTTTAAAATGGTGGGCAGAGCCCACCCTACAGGGGTTTATTTTACTTAGGATTCGGGAGTCTTTCCCGAAACCGATCCGATATTTTTTTAGATAATATAAGGAACACATAGAGAAACTGCTCTGTGCTCTCTGTGGTAATGTATTAACAATACGGAATTCTAAAAAGAGGGGCTCCCATGAAAGCACAAGATATTATGACCCATGATGTTATTATGGTGGAAGAAAACCTTTCCGTAGCCGAGGCCATTGATAAGATGGTAGCGAAAAAGGTAAGCAGTTTGATTGTAGACCGGTTAGGGGAAAACGATTCTTATGGCATTGTAACCCGCCGTGATGTCGTCAACAAAGTAATCGCTACAGGACAAGACCCGCTAAAAGTAACCCTGGCCGAAATCATGACCAAGCCCGTTCTGACAATCTATCCCACCCTGCCCATCCGACACATTGCCCGCTTAATGGTACAAACCGGCCTGCGCCGCATCCCGGTTTTCGACGGGCATCAAATCATCGGGATAGTCTCCAACAGCGACGTCTTCAGAGGTTTCAGCAAGTTTTTGCATAACGAGACGGAATATCTGGACTAGTACAGCATCCATTTTGTATTAAGGTCTCATGTTACGCAATATTGATAAAATTTGATGTTTCGGCTTGTTCCAAGCCGAAACAGGCAAGGGGAAAGTTTTTATCTCAAACCTGCCAAGTTCAACATAATAAATGTAGTCCCGTGGCTTTAGCCACGCATTTTCAGC
>JACRJN010000185.1 GCA_016235675.1 Candidatus Schekmanbacteria bacterium | reverse complement strand
GGAATAATCAGGTTTTGCAGCAAAAAGAGGCGGCCGGTGATATAATTTGGACAGCTTTGAATAAGCCCGATAACCACCCCCACCCCGACCCTCCCCCCTCAAGGGGGAGGGAGCAGGAAAAAACAACTTAGCGCTTATGGGGATAACCCCCCGTGCTACGAATTATTCTTCAATGTTTGATAGCGAATTGGTATGAGAGGTTATAGGGTAATGTCAGCCAAAAAACCGCGGGAAATATTCGCTGGCCGTCTGATGATTTTGATCTGGGGGCTTCCGTTAATCCTTTTCTCTTGCGGACACAAAACCATCCCCAATCCAACCGGTCCTGCGCAGATTAAGGGTTTGGTTTACTACCAGGGACGTCCGGCAGCCGATGTGCAGGTTTATGTCTATCAGGCCGTGAACGGCGATTCCAGCGCTGATCGCAGGCAAATCGAGCGCCTCTTGCGCTCTCAGGAAACTGAAACAGAAAAAAAGGAGGCCACTGAGCAGGCTGCGGAAATAAGTGATCGGGAAGAAAAGGAGCTTGACGATTATCCGGAATATCGCGGCCCGGCTGATTATAAATCAGCTCCCACCGGAGCGGATGGTCAATACTCAGTATCAGTAGCGGCGGGGCGTTATGTATTAGCGGCGCGCAAACATGCCGATCCTAAAATACAGGTGGGGCCTCTTACCCCACAGGATTTTTCCTCGTTAGTTTCCAAACCGCTGACTGTCGAGGTGAATAAGGTTTATGCGCAGGATTTTCTTTTGGAACGCTTGCTGGAACAAAACATCGACTTTAATACCCGCTATGCCATCAAGACCAGGGAAACGGAGATGCGGGGAACTATCGTCGACGATAAATCGCAGCCTTTGACCAGATTTTATGTGACCGCCAAGCACAATCTCAAGGTGAGCAACCGGCCCGATTTTATCTCGGATCCCAGCGATAATCAAGGTCGTTACTCCCTGTATTTGCCGGGCGAAGGCATCTATTACCTCGAACTGCGGCGCAGTCCTTTGGGAGAGTTGCTGCCTGTCCGGTTCAATTCAAAATTCATCAATGTTACTGATAATTCGGTGGAGATTTTAGAAGGCGAAGTTATAGACGGCGTTCAAATCATATTCAGCTCTCCGATAAATTCGGAGATGAATTCAGAGCCGAATAATGATCGGGAATAAGATTTATTTATATGTTTAAGAAACTTAAATATCAGGATTATTTATTGTTACTTTTTTTAATAGCCGCTCAATATTCCTGTGCCCTGAGAGCCAAAGTTTCTAAGGATGTGGACACCGTCGGGACGCTGATTCCGGAAAATGGGCTGATCGATCGTGACAGCACCTGGAGCGGGGAGGTAAGGCTTGACCGGGATATATTGGTTTTTCCCAATGTTACCTTAACCATTGCGCCCGGTACCCACATAATATTTGCTCCTACCAGAACTTCTTTGATAGAACCGCGGTTTTTGTTTACCAAACATGAATTATTGGTGCAAGGCCGGCTGATGGCCAAAGGCAGTGCGGAGGCCGCGATTATCTTTACCTCCGGGGATGTTAAACCTGCGGAAGGGAATTGGGCCGGAATTATTCTGGATAACCCCAAAGGCGGGGACAGCCTGCTGGAATATTGCCGGATCGAATATGCGGAAATCGGTGTCTACTGTATTAACGCCTCGCCGCAAATCAATAAAAGCCTGTTGCAAAATAATCAGACCGGAATTATTTGCCAGCGCGGGTCTCATCCGCATATTAATGCTAATGTTATAAAATCCGGGGAAATCGGGATCGCCTGCTGGGATAAAGCCGCGCCCAAGATTGAAAACAATGAAATCAGCCAGGAAAAACAGGCCGGTTTGGTTTGGGCGGAGGCGACACCTGTGCTGATGCGCAATAGCATTCGCGGCAATAAGTACGGTCTATATGGCGATGAATCGCTGGAATGGGCCAATAATCAAATCGAGGGAAATGCCCAGGATTTTTACTTAAGCCCGCAAGTTAATCATCAGGCGGGGGAGTAATTAAAGAAGAGGTGATATTATGAAAACCGCATTAAAAAAATAAATCCGGAAGATTTTATATTATCTGCTTTGTCTGCACAAGAACGCCTGGATGCGGCATTTAAAAGAGCCGGTGAAGCATTTAAGAAAACTAGTACACCGTCCATTTTATATTGACAGGTTGGAGTTTCAACATGTCATCCCCGAATGCCGTTATCGGGGATATGGTGTTGTTTTAAAACCAGATTCCCGATAAAAACATTCGGGAATGACAAAACGGAAGGCATAAAATCCTTATCCTAACCCGTCAAAACTAAATGGATGCTGTACTAGGCTTACCTATGAAGATATTGAAGAGGCGGTAAAAAAACTCAGGAGAAAAATCAACTTTATTAATTTATAAAGAAACACCCATGTCCCTTCGGGATACCGGGAAGCATGAAAATGTTGTAGGGGCGGGGTCTCCCCGCCCTTTTGGTACCATTTCCACCAATTGTACCAAGGGCGAGGAGACCTCGCCCCTACAAAATCTATTTTCAGGTGAAATAAATATTTATCTATGCTTAAAAAAATATTTCTAACCCTCTTTTCAATTTTACTAATCCCCATCTCGGCTTACTCTCAGCCCCTTAACATCACCAGCCGTTTTATCACGCAGGATACCATCTGGGACGGGGAAGTCCTGGTTACCGGGGTAGTTAAAATCAGCGCCGGAGTTACGCTGACCATCAAGCCGGGCAGTAAGATTCTTTTTACCCGCCGCATTAATCCGGAAACCCTGACCGGGGAGAGTGCCCTTTATTTCCAGGGGCGCCTGATGGCTCAGGGCACTCCAGCGCAGCCCATCGTTTTTGCTTCAGCGCAAACCGACCCGCAGGCCGGGGATTGGGACGGGATCAATCTTATCGCCAGCGACGAGCAAATGAATCTGCTGGAATATTGCCGCATCTCCCATGCCGATAAGGGACTGCATGCCCATTTTGCCAATGTGCGTGTCGACAATTGCAGCTTTACCCATAACCACCGCGCCGTCTATTTTCAGGAAATGCGGGCGGATTTAACCAATAACGAGATCAAGGAAAACCGTAGCGGTATTCGCTGCCGGGAGGTGACCCTGAATTTATCCGGCAATACTATCGATAATAATTATTGGGGGATGGATGTTTATAACTCACGCGTCCAAATCAGCGACAATGTTTTTCAAAACCATTTGATGTATGCCTTGCGGCTGCGCCGGACTGAGGCCAATTTGCAGGATAACGAATTCAAGAGAAATCGCACCGGAGTGCGGTTTATAGAGAGCCGCCTGACCTTTAAAAACAACGGATTTTTTGATAATTATCAGCAAGGGGTGTCATTTTCCTATGCGGAGGCGGTTTTCAAGAATAATCAGATTACGCACAACCTGCTTGCCGGTATCAATATGCGCCGCGCCAAGGCGGTAATCAGCGGCAACGAGATCAATAATAACGGAGAAGGATTGCAAATCTCCGACGCCCTGCTTACCTTGATTAATAACAACAGTTTGCAAGGCAACGGTATCAGCGGTGTTTCCGCGCAGAAATCACAGCTTACCGTCAGCGGCAATGAAATCAATTATAATGTCAAGGGGATCAAATTAAAGGAAAGCAAATCGGTTATCATCGCCGATAACGATTTGATCGGTAACAGTGAAGAAGGGATCGCCCTGGAGGATTGCAGCGTTTACGCCAACGCCAATCAGATTGTCGATAACGGGGACGACGGCATCAGCATGAAGAAAAGTGTTTTGACCGCCGACGAGAATATCATTGTCAGCAATCATGCGGCGGGTATCGATGCCCAGGAAAGCTCAAATTTAACCCTGAATGGCAATAATATTTTAAGCAACACCAACGCTGCCGTTTTGCTTGATAATGCTACGCTTATCGCCAATAATAATCTGCTGGAAAATAATTACCGCGGCTTGGAGGTAATGCGTTCCAGTTCTCTGCTGATCACTAACAACACCTTTAATTTAAATAACGATACCGGCCTGGTGTTGGAAAACAGTTTAGGTCTGTTGGAAAATAACCAGATATTGCAAAACGCCAACAGCGGTCTGCAAAGCAAATTCTGTGATCTGACCCTGCGCGGGAATACCATTCAGGCCAACGGTCTGGACGGGGTGGACGATGAGTTGTCCCGTTTGCTGGTGGAAGATAATGTCATTACCAATAATCAAGCCGGGATCAGATTGACAGATTCGGAAAACGCGATTATCTGCCGGAATCGTATTAAGCAGCATGAGGAGGCGGGTATCTATTGTAGTAATTGCATGTCCACCAGTATCGAGGGCAATCAGATTAAGCAGAATACGGTAGGAATTTATACCGACAGCTTAATTTCGGTTGCCGGCAACGATTTGTCTGAGAATATGTCCTATGCCTTGCAATTAGGCGGTCTGGTGGATTTGTATTGCGATGATAATTGGTGGGGATTCCCTGAAACGGAACAAATCGATCAAGCTATCTTCGATGCTCAGGACGAGGATGAGTTAGGCAGCGTGGTCTATACCCCGGCGGGAAAACCGCTGGAACTGAAATTGCCGGAAGAGCCGTTGATTTTACCGGAGTAAGGGACTAATATAACGTTTCATTAAAAGATATACAAACCTGTCATTGCGAGCGGAGCGAAGCAATCTCGATTTTATTGTAGCATCAGGAAAAGATCTTAAATACCGTAGTCTAAAGCCCTTTAGGGCTGAATTTCCAGGGTTAAAGCCCTGGCACTACGGCGGGGGAATATTCGATGCTTCCTGGTGTCTTAATTGTATGAACGTTACCAGGTCTTCTATTGAAAACGCCACCAATTGTTTTGGCTCAATATAAATCCACTCTCCGATTTTCCAGGCAGGGAAGTTGTTTCCTGATTTCATAAATCCGGTCAAGATCTATATCGACAACCATCAAATCTTCCTTGTCCGTTAATTCCGCCATAACCTCTCCCCAAGGGTTTATCAGACAGCTTGCACCGAAAAATTTATTGGCCGGATCCTGGCCGACCCGGTTAACCCCGGCGATAAATAATTGATTTTCGATGGCCCGCGCCCGTAATAAAGTTTTCCAGTGCTCGATCCGGGGATGGGGAAATTGAGCCGGAACGAAAATAATCTCCGCACGGTTTAAGGCCAGTTTGCGCGCTGATTCCGGAAAGCGCAAGTCGTAACAGATCAATATTCCGATACGCGCCAATTCGGTGTTGAATACCGAAATATCCTGGCCTGGGCTGAAATGTTCAGGCTCTTGGATCAAAGGGAAAAGATGCGCCTTGCGATATTGGCCGATAATGTTGCCTTTATCGTTAAACAGGTGCGCCGTGTTATAAATCCCTGATGGCGATTTTTCAGCCATCGTTCCGGAGAGAATAAAAACACCCAAAGCCCTGGCCTTTTCCGCGATGGCATTTTTAATTCGTCCGGTATCAGTATTTTGGATTAGCGCATAGTCGAAACTGGTGGTAAAAAGCTCAGGCAGGCAGATTATTTGCGCCTTTTGTTGTGCTGCCAGTTCCATGAAAGACAAGGCGCGGTTAAGATTACCCCAGACATCCTGGGGATGAACATCCATTTGAACGGCGGCTACTTTTATTTTACGCATAAAAGACCTCGTATCCGGATTAGGAAAAAGTTGACGACAACTGACAACTAAACTAATATAGCGTTTCATTAAAATATGTACATATTTATTTGTCATTGCGAGGCAGCCGTATCGCCGAAGCAATCTCGTTTGTAGAGATTGCTTCGCTTCGCTCGCAATGACTGCTCGTACATATTTTAATGAAACGCTATACTAATAAATCCTCAAGCCTATGTAAGTTACAACCAAATTTTCATTCTGTCAAGGATAAAGCCCTTGACTTGCCGCGGCTATCATGCTAGTTTACATCAGCCGGATAAGATTAACTATAACCATTTATTCATTTAAGGAGCAGTATAATGTCGTTAAAAAGTACGCTAATTATCACGCTAACCCTTTTCCTCCTTTGGGCGGCGCCGGGGTGCAGCAAAAAAAGCACCGATCTCGCCAAAAAAGAAACCACCCCCGAATCCGTTGCGACCGTGAACGGGCAGGCTATAAGCAAACATAATTTAGACCGGGTTACCTTTGCCCTCAGAAAACAAAAAGAACTGTCGGGGATAGCGCTGAAGGACAGCGACAGAAAAGAAATGGAAAAAGCGGCCTTAAAAAGATTGATAGACCTGGAATTGCTCTATCAGGAATCGGTGGGGAAAAAGATCGCGGTAACTAACGAGGATCTGGATAAAGCGGTCAAGCAGATTAAATCCCAGTTTCCCGATGAGAAAGCCTTTCAGCAGGCGTATAAGGAAATGAATTCATCGGAGCCGGAATTACGTGAGGATTTAAAGAGAAACCTGGCCATAGATAGTTTAATCAAACAGGAAATTTTAGCCAAAACCGAGGTAAGCGAGAAGGAAGCGCAGGATTTATACCAAGCCAAAAAAGAGGTTTTTAAACGTCCGGAAAGCGTGCAAATCAGCCATATTTTAATAAAACTGGCCAATGCCGCCTCAGCAGAAGAAGAAAAAAAGGCTAAAACCAGGATTGAAGATATTGAAAAGCGGTTGAAAAAGGGTGAGGATTTTGCCAAATTAGCCAAGGAGAATTCCGAATGCCCCAGTGCCGAAAAAGGCGGCGATTTAGGCTTTATCGTGCGCGGGCAAATGGTTTCTGACTTTGAAGAAAGCGCCTTTAAATTAAATAAAACCGGTGAAATTTCCCCGATAACCAGAACCTCCTTCGGATTTCATCTGCTCAAACGGGGAGAAAAAACCCCGGAAAAACCGGTAGCTTTTGAGGAAGCCAGGGAAAATATTATTAAGTATTTAAAAAACAGCAAGGTCGGCCAGGAAATTCCCAAATACATTCAAACCCTGTATGCCAAAGCCGCCATTAAATCAGAGATAGAATATCAGAAACCGGAAGGGGAGGCGGGGGCGAAAACTACTCCGGTGATGTAAAAAAAATGTTATCGTCGATATTCGTAAGGAAGATAATAAAATGAGGCTCAAAACTAAGAATAAAGATCTAGAAATAGTTCTCAAGGACGGCAAACCATCGGCGGTTATTCTGGACATAGAAGTTTACAGGAAAATGCTGGAACGTTTGGAAGATATAGAGGATTTAAAAGCCTTGGAAATGATGAGAGAAAAACCGCTTAAGTTTAAGAAACTGGATGATTTTTTAACGGAGTATAGTCCTCATGTATGAGGTATACCTTGAACATGCCGCGGAGAAAGATTTAAAAAAACTTCCAGCCGATATTTTTTATCGTATTATTTCTTATATTAAAACTTTGGCCGAAAATCCCAGACCCGTAAGTTGCAAAAAAATTTCCGGCTCAAAGAGCGATTGGCGTATTCGTGTGGGGGATTATAGAATAGTTTATGAGATAGATGAAAATGATAAAGCGGTCAGGGTTATGGTGGTAAAACACCGGCGTGAGGTTTATAGGTGAAAAATATTTTATTGTTAAGAAAGTATAATTCAAAGGAACAAGCATGAGTAACTGTCCGGGACAAAATATGCGGTTTTGGGGGCCGGAGGATATTTTCGACATCCCTTGCCCCAAGTGCGGTCAGCCGGTGGAGTTTTTCAAGGACGACAGCCAGCGGATATGCAAGGGGTGTCAGAAGGTAATTTTCAACCCGCGCAAGAATTTCGGCTGCGCCAATTGGTGTCCGGCGGCCAGGGAATGCCTGGGGCCGGAAAAGTATGACAGTCTGAAGGAGATCGCCCAGGTCGAGGCGCAGCGCAAATCCGATATGGAAAGGCTGATGGACACTATCCCCCTGCAAGAGATCGAGGTACGTCTGCTGTTTAAGCGGCTCTATCTGAAACAGGGAAGCATCGACCGTCTGTTCGACCCTCAGGAATTGCAAAAGCTGCAAGAGGATAATCCCGCGCTATTCCAAAAGGCCACCCAATATTATCAACAGTACCGCAAACAACAAGCCGGGTAAATTTTGTTACCCACGAAGCGCACGAAGATCACGAAGAAAATAATTGTATTGTAGTTACCCGATTTATCGGGTAGCACAGGCTGTACCTGATGAATCAGGTAACTACATTGCGACACAGCCGTAGTGCCAGGGCTTTAGCCCTGGAAATTCAGCCCTAAAGGGCTGGGACTACGAAACTGTAAATGTTTAACGAGTTATCAATAAAAGGAAAGCCTATAATGTTACCTGATAAAAAGGGGCACTTCGGCGCCTTTGGCGGGCGTTATGTCCCGGAAACCCTGATGCCTGCGCTGCTGGAATTGGAGCAAGCCTATCTTACAATAAAAAATGATGAGGCTTTTAACCGTGAACTGGCGTATTATCTGCGGGAATATACCGGACGCCCCACGCCGTTATATTATGCCCAGCGCCTGAGCCAAAAACTGGGCAAGGGGCGGGTCTATTTAAAACGTGAGGATTTATGCCATACCGGGGCGCATAAAATCAACAATACTTTGGGGCAGGTATTGATGGCCAAACGTATGGGGAAAAAGCGGGTAATTGCCGAGACCGGCGCCGGTCAACACGGGGTGGCTACGGCTACCGCGGCGGCGATGTTCGGGCTGGAGTGCGACGTTTTTATGGGGACAGAGGATATTATACGTCAGAGTTTAAATGTCTTTCGCATGAAATTATTGGGCGCCCAGGTGATTCCGGTGGAGTCGGGCAGCAAGACCTTGAAGGACGCCACCAACGAGGCGTTACGCAATTGGGTGACTACTGTGGAAAACACTCATTATGTCATCGGTTCGGTGGTCGGCCCGCATCCTTACCCCATGATTGTGCGGGATTTTCAGGCGGTAATCGGCACGGAGGCCAGACAGCAGATACAGGAATTGGAAGGGCGCTTGCCGGATTATTTAGTGGCGTGTGTCGGCGGGGGCAGCAATTCCATGGGGTTGTTTTATCCCTTTTATCAGGACGCAGAAGTAAAATTTATCGGGGTGGAAGCGGCGGGATTAGGTATCGAAACCGGGCATCATGCCGTCACCTTAGGGCAGGGCAGCGTCGGGGTTTTGCACGGCAGCAAAAGCTATCTTTTGCAGGATAACGACGGACAGATTACCATCGCCCATTCGGTATCCGCAGGTTTAGATTATCCCGGAGTCGGCCCGGAGCACAGCTTTTTCAAGGATACGGGGCGCGCCCGCTATGTATCGGTTACCGATGCCGAAGCGCTAGCCGCATTTCAAGCTTTATCACGTTTGGAGGGGCTGATTCCCGCCCTGGAAAGCGCCCACGCCATCGCCTATCTGGAAAAGCTCGTTTCTGAACTGCAAGCTGATTCGCTGGTCGTTGTTTGTCTTTCCGGACGGGGGGATAAGGATGTGCAGCAGGTGACAGAGTTGATAAAATAGGCTTGAGGAGTGAGGCTTGAGGATAAGAAGTTATTTAGAGATATTTATTCTCAGCATATCTTTGTTAAGTATAACCGGTTGTGCCATACTCACCGACTTGTTTTCCGGTGAAGACCCTTATACCTACGCGATCAAGGGAGCGGATGTCGAGGAGGCTATGGTCAAGGCGGAACGAACCGCGATGGCAATGGGTTTTTATGTTGCCAAGCTGGATAAGCAGCGCGGGGAGATGAATGCCGGACGCAAGTTGGGAGGCGGTTTGATTGAAGACACCGGTTTGAATTTTATACTCAGCAGGGGAGAGAACGGGCAGCTATTTTTTACTCTCTATGTCGATACTACGGCTAAAGACAAGGAAAAGATCATCCACGAATTTGTGGAAGAATACGGGCGATATGTGAAGATAATCGATCCCCGAAAGAAAGGGAAAGCAGACAAGCGATGAACGCAGTGATCAAAAATATACACGAGCGCCGCTCGGTCAGAAAATTTAGCGCTGAACCGATTCCTAAAGAGGATTGGGAAATAATCCTGGACGCCGCACGGGTTGCGCCCAGCGGGAACAATCTCCAGCCCTGGTTTTTTCTGGTAGTCAGCAACAAAGAGTTACTTGACCGGATGGCCAAGGCGGTAATGGATAAAGTGGATTTGATTTGCAGCAAAATCGAGGAAGGATCGGCTCGCAAATTTAAAAAATACTCCACCTATTATACCTTTTTCAACCAGGCTCCCGCGGTTATCGTGGTATTACGCACCAAAAACAACTATGATTTAAGCAAATTAGGTATTAGCGAAGAAGTTATGCATGAATTGGGGTTTTCCGGTGACGAACGCGGGCGGGAAGGCTATCCCGACATTCAAAGCGTGGCGGCCAGCATCCAAAATATCCTGTTAGCGGCGGCTTCTCTGGGTTACGGCACCTGTTGGATGACCGGCCCGCTGCTTGCCAGGAAAGAACTGGCTGAAATGCTGGATTTGGAGGGAATACGTAAGGAGGAACAAGCCAAACAAGCCGCGCCGGAAACCCTGGATATGCCCTGGGAAATCATGGCGTTAGTCCCTGTCGGGCGGCCTAAAGCGGCGGCCAATCCTGAAAGTAAACCTTCTCCCAAGGCTCGCCGGCAATTGGATGAGATTGTCAGGTATGTGGGGTAGTGTACGAGAAATATAGGAGGTTAAGCATGAGAAAAAACGAGGCCGTTGCCGAGGTGTTTATTACCGCTTTCAAGTCTTTACCTCGCAAGGAAAAAGAACATATCGTAAAAAAATTGCTGGATGAGATAGAAATAGAGTTGTTTAGCTCCAAAGAATGGGAAACATTGGGGAAATTAGCCCAGGAAACCGGCAGTATTTATGCCGACGGCAACCAAGCCAAACAACATCTGGCAAAATTATGAGATTAAAAATTTCCTGAAAAAGTAGGGTGTGCCCACCGGTTTTTGACGGGCACAATTTATCCCATTGCTTTATAACCAGTATCAGGAGAAATATGGTATGAAAACCAGGTATTTGTTGGTTGTGTTGTGTTTGTTGTTATCTTTCCCTTTGTCCTGGTGTTTGGGAGGAGGCGGGTTAAATGAATATTTCCTACAACGACAAGACTGATTTGCTTTATATCCGTTTGGATGAAAAAAAACAGGAATTGATAAATAAGCGTTTAACAGACGAAATTGTGCTGGACATTGGAACGGATGATAAAGTAGTGGGAATTGAAATATTGGATGCCTCTAAACACATTAATTTAAAAGAACTTTTACCGGTAAATTATGTTGTGGCATAACTATATTTACTAGAAAGAACCACCCATGTCTGAGATAAGAACACGGTTTGCCCCCAGCCCGACGGGGTATTTGCATATCGGCGGGGCGCGTACCGCCCTGTTTAGCTGGCTTTATGCCCGCCGGCATAAGGGTAAGTTTATCCTGCGGATCGAAGATACCGACTTGGCACGCAGCACCCCGGCCGCGGTGGAGGCGATTCTGGACGGTTTGGCCTGGATGGGGATTGATTGGGATGAGGGGCCGTATTTCCAGACCGAGCGTTTCGATTTATACAAGGCACAGGTAAAAAGACTGCTGGAGATCGGAGCGGCCTATTATTGCAACTGCCCTCCGGAGGAATTGGAAGCCCAACGGGAGCAGGCGCGTAAAGAGGGACGCAAGCCCAAGTATAACGGACGCTGCCGGGAATTAAATATCCGCCCGGCTGCCGATAAACCTGCGGCGGTGCGTTTTAAATGTCCGCTGGGAGGGGAGACGGTAGTGGATGATCTGGTCAAGGGACGGGTGGTGTTCAATAACGCCGAACTGGACGATCTGATTATCGCCCGCTCGGACGGTGTCCCCACCTATAACTTTGTGGTGGTGGTGGATGACGCCCTGATGCGTATTACCCATATCATCCGCGGCGATGATCATCTGAACAACACCCCGCGCCAAATCCTGTTATATCAAGCCCTGGGTTTCGACCTCCCCCGCTTTGCCCATCTGCCGCTGATTCTTGGTTCCGATCGTACGCCCTTGAGCAAACGCCACGGCGCCACCTCGGTTACCGCTTATCGGGAGCAAGGTTATCTGCCTCAGGCTTTGGTCAATTTCCTGGCACGTTTAGGGTGGGGCTGCGGCGATGAGGAAGTTTTTAGCCGTGAGGAACTGATCAAAAAATTCAGCCTGGAGAATGTGGGCAAATCCGCCGGGGTGTTCAACCAGGAAAAGCTGGTTTGGCTCAATTCCCATTACATTCAAAATACCCCGGCTGAAGAGCTAGCTTTGCTATTACAGCCATATCTGAAAGAACGCGGATTATCCGGCGGCAGTCTCCCCTGGCTTTCCAGGGTGGTAAAAACTCTCCAGCCGCGCAGTAAGACCTTGGTGGAGATGATCAAAGGTGCCCGTTTTTATTTCCTCAACGGTTTGGATTACGATCTGAAACTGGTGGAGAAATTTTTTAACCCGGCAATTTGTCAGTCCTTTACCCTTCTAGCTCAAAGGTTTAATGATGTTAAGAGTTTTGATCAGAAGGTGTTAGAGGATGTCACCGCTCAATTGATCCAGGATAAGGGCCTGAAATTTAAGGAGTTGGCCCAGCCGCTACGGGTAGCCTTGACCAACAGCCAGGTCAGCCCCGGATTGTTCGAAACCATGGAGGCTTTGGGCAAGGAAAAGGTAATCTCCCGTTTGCTTGCGGCAAGTAAGTTGGTATAAATTTTGACGGGATTGGTAGCACAGGCATCTTGCCTGTGTCAAATGTGAATAAAATGATTTATCATATAAAACAATATATTTCTCTTGTTGGCTTCATATTTATCTTTAATATGCTTTCAGCATTTCCGGCTCATTCATCAATCATCCTTGAGGATAATTTTGACGATAACGTTTTAGATGCCGTCAAATGGCAGGAATTTGACCATCCGGAAAACTTTATCCGGGAGGCGAACAGAAAGCTTTATTTTTTAGGCGGCAGCAGTGCTTTAATCAGTAAGGACAAGCTTGTCCCGGTCGATAATCTTACCCTGGTTGCTACCATTGAACCGCGTCAATCCGGAATTGCGATCGGCTTCAAGGACGCCGGGGATGAATATAATCTGAAAAATATGGTTTGCGGATTTTATTTAACCGAAACCGGCAAAAATGATACCGCCGTCAATAATATCCAGATTTATGAAAACGGTCAGGTCAAGGAAAATCCGGAGTGGGGCTGGCTGGCCGATTATCCTTTTAAGATCAAGATAGTGCTAAACCTCGGTCAGGGAGCCTCTTATTATATCCAAGGGGTAGGATACGCCGAATTCGGGGGAAGCGAATGGACACTGCTTTACCGCTCCGCACAACCCCTGCCTAAAGAATTGAAGGCCGGGGTGATAAACAGTATTAAGAAAGAAGGCACCGCAGCCCTGTCCGACTGGGTTTTGCGCTTAGACGATCTATACCTTTCGACTTCAGCTTTTGAAGCGCCGCTTACCATCAAAAACCTTATGCTGGCGCAGCCTGCCGCACACAGTATGACCTTGCTGGTCAAAACCAATATCTTATCCGATGTGAATGTAGCTTACGGAACGGATCAAAAATACGGGCAATCCGCTCTTGCCGAAAAAGCCCTCATTCATGAGATCACCATTCCTAATCTAAAACCGGCAACTGCTTACCATTATCAGCTTAAAGTACAGGAAAGCGGAAAGGCGGAAAACTCGCAGGTAATCGCCGACCAAACCTTTAAAACCGCACCTGAGGCCGGGAATTTCTCCTTTGCCGTTATCGGCGACATGCAGCGTTGCGAAATAGGGGAGACCATCGCGGCGTTAAGTGCAAATATCCCCGATTTTATTATCACCGCGGGGGATAATATCGGCGGGGAACGGGCTTATTTTACCGCTGATTTTGCCTATCGCTGGCAAGTGGATGTTTTCGATTATTTGCAAGGATTGACAAACCATCTGCCGCTTTTTGTCACCCCCGGTAATCATGATTATTTGAAAAGACGCGGTCAGGCGCTGACTGCTTATCGGCAGGAGCTTTCCCTGCCCAATTCTGCCGGCAGGGAGGAGCGCTATTATTCCTTCGATTACGCCGACGCCCATTTTGTGGTTTTGGATTCCACCACCAACAGTGGAGCGGGAAGCGTCGACGTGGAGCAAATTGATTGGCTCGATGGAGATTTGGCCAAAACCGCCAAGCGCTGGAAATTTGTTTTCGCTCATCATATGATATACGGCGCGGACGAAACCAAATATATTGATTTGTGGCGTTTGCCGGAATATGAAATTTTACATAAACTATTTGTTAAATATAAAGTAAACGCCTATTTTGGCGGGCATCGCCATGTTTATAACCGCTACATTAAAGACGGGGTGGTTTACCTCTGTAACCCTTCGGCAGGTGTAGGCCGATGTTTGGAAAGTAAATCCGGCGAGGATAATTACCCTAACGATAACCATGGCGAATCCGGAACGCTGCCCAAAGCCGTAGGCAATCAGGCCGGTTTTACTAAAGTCGATGTCAAGACGAATGAAGTGGAATTTTCGGTTGTAAAAAATGACGGGTCTTTAGTGGATAAGTATCAGGTAAAATAGGTTTTCTATCCTTATAATCCTTCCTTATAATCCTTCCCTTGATTTGTTCATCTGTTTTTTCCCGATTATTAGCGCTCTTCCGTTGATACCAATTCGCTGTCAAACATTGAAGAATAATCTGTAGCGCGGGGGTTCATCCCCCGCTTGCAGACGAACGTGTTGGGGATAAACCCCAACGCTACATTAATCACTCACCTTACGCAAGATTGGATGTTTCGGTGTATCCTTGGCATGTTGCCCAAGGTCTTTCCCCTCTTTAGCAAAGAGGGGGCAGGGGAGATTTTATAATTGAATCTACCTTATGAAAACAATTAACTACTGTCATGTCAACTATCTAAAGTAGGATAAAGTTGTTTAAGTTTTATTCTTGCGTCCTTAGTCGTGAACTGCCAATTGACCATGGCGTTGGCATTGTTGCGAAGTTGCTCCCAACTCACCACTTCCCGTTTTAGTGTT
>JACRJN010000186.1 GCA_016235675.1 Candidatus Schekmanbacteria bacterium | reverse complement strand
CCGTGGCTTCAGCCACGTATTTTCAGCCCCTTAGGGCTGCAAAAAAAGGTGTGTTCGTATGGAACGCGCCGAAAATATTGAGAGTCATAATTGCAGGGCTAACGCCCTGAAGTTCAGCCCTGAAGGGCTGGGACTACGAACGAAAAAACAATTTCTATCTATATGTCAACACTCTCAAAATTTGAGTCTTCGCTATATAATTAAAATTAAACGCTATTTTAATCTATAAACACCCTAAAAGCAACAGCAAAAAAGGAGTTGCAATTATCATTATATTTATGTTTTATGTGGATGTAACACAACTTGGTATTAACCAGTTATACTTAACGAGTTTATAATTTGCGATTTATTATTGGGCAAGCTTTCAGCCTGCCGCAAAAGTAAACAACCTCAGATTACATTATTTGTGCCGCTTTTGTGCGGGCGTTGCCCGCATCACAGGCAAAATGCCTGTGCTACCAGTGCGGGCTACGCCCGCTTTATTGGGTAGCACAGGCATCTTGCCTGTGTTTGGGTTGAGGAACGAAACCCAAAATTCCCTCGTTCGTTTTTATGATTCTGTTCCAATTTTGAAATCACAATTTGTGAGCTTTAAAAGTATAAAATAAAAAGCTGGCGTAAATTAGAACTCTTACACCAGCTTTTGTATAAACCCGAAACATGATCAGCGGATAGCAGGCACTACTAACCTGAATCTCATAATCAGTTGTTTCGGATAATGCTCTTTCCCCCCTTCTGCCCCTTCAACCCAGTTTTTGCATGTCCTTTTCTTTTTTAACATAAGTCGGACATCTGTGGCACATGTTTCCGTTCAGGCAGAATCTTTCGCGCTCGTTCCTGGTCGGTAATTTCAGTCCATTTAGAAAAGCGCAGCACCGAACGACAGGATCATCTTGATAATATTGACACCGCATGCCCATTCACCTCTTTACAATATAGTATTAATGTGCATTATGTTACATTAATGGAGCAAATAGCGTGCCAAAATATCTTTTAAGACGAAGGGAATTTAATTTCCCGATAAATAACCCAAGTTGCTAGCTATCCAAGTATTGAATTACAGAGCGCCCACAATTGTCATTCCCACGAAAGTGGGAATCCAGTTCCCCATTCCCCACTTTCGTGAGGACAAGTTTCATGAGGACATGCTTTTCAAGAAGTTCTGGATTCCCGTTCCCCGTTTTCACGAGGACAAGTTTCACGGGAATGACATTTTGTGATAATTATGTAGGCATTATAGGGACGGGTGAGAAAATTCGGGATATTTTACCGGAGTAAAAAGACTTATTTTCCGGTGAATATAGGGGAGTAAAATATTAAATTCGGCAGTTTCGGGTCCTTAAGGGTACGTTTCGGGAACAACTGGAGCAGGGGCTTTAGCCTCGTCAGCGAGGTATGGATGATCGTGTGTCGTGGCGGGACTATACTTTAAATGCTCATAAACTGTGATTCGCCAATCTGTTAAATTAAAAATTAAAAAAGACACGAAAAACGTAGTCCCGTGGCTTTAGCCACGTATGTTCAGCTTAGGCTGAGACTAAAAGCATGTTCATCCGGAACGGCTTGAATTATAGAGAAGATTTAAACGATTTGTGAGTCGTTATTGCATGGCTTTATGCCATGAAGATCAGCCCTGAAGGGATGGGACTACGATATTTAAAAAAATGTATTTGATGTTTCGGCTTGAGGACAAACCGAAAAACCCATTCGTGAGGTTTATTTCCGCAGTAAATTAATCTTCATCTCCCGGATGTTTGAACTCTTCTTTCTTTATATCATATTCCTTCATTTTTTCGTAAAGGGTTTTGTTGTCAATCTCAGCGCGGGTGGCTACCAGATTAATACTGCCGTGACAAGACTTCAACAATTCCCGCAGATATTTTTTCTCCACCTGGGCGACGATTTCCCTTTTTACATCTTTTAACGGGCTGTTTATATCGATTTTGCCGAAGCTGTAAATGTCTTTATTGCGCCGTTCTCCGGGGATGTCGATTTTAACGATGTCTTTTCCCGCCGCCATAATGACCGCTCTTTCCATCAGATTTTCCAGCTCACGAATATTTCCCGGCCAATGATAACGCAGCATGGCGTTAACGGCGTCCTGGGAGATGGTGCGGACGTCCTTTTTTAGTTTTTCCCGGTACTTTTCCAGAAAGTGAGTAACCAAGAGAAGTAAATCATCCATGCGTTCCCGTAAGGGAGGTAAGTGTATGGGGATGATATTCAAGCGGTAGTATAAATCTTCACGGAAGGTGCCTTCATCGATCATCTTGCGGACATCTTTATTGGTAGCGGCGATAACACGAACATCAATATCTAAAGTCTGATTGCCCCCGATACGCTCGATTTTACGTTCCTGCAATACCCGTAATAATTTTTGCTGCACCGTCAGGGTAATGTCGCCGATTTCATCCATGAAAATCGTGCCCTTATTGGCTTGCTCGAATTTACCGATACGGCGGCGCAATGCCCCGGTAAAAGACCCTTTTTCATGGCCGAAAAGCTCCGATTCCAATAAGGTTTCCGGAATTGCCCCGCAATCGACGGTTACAAAGGGGGCGGCTGAACGATTGCTGTTATAGTGAATGGTGTGGGCTAACAAACCCTTGCCGGTTCCGGTTTCCCCGGTTACCAGAATCGTAGAATCAATGTCTCTCAGGCTGTTTACCAAACGGTATATTTCCTGAAGCTTATGATTTTTGCCGATGATTTTATCGTAATGATATTTTTCCGAAACCACCTCATTTAGATTCTGGGCGATGTCCTTTAGTTTATTTTCTTGATCTTCCAGATTTTTCTTTTCCAGACAGCGGCTGGTTACGATTTCGATGTGTCCGAAATCCAGAGGCTTGAAAACAAAATCGTAGGCTCCGGCTTTAATTGCATCGACGGCGTTATCGACGCAATTAGGCTCGGTCACTACAATTACAGGGGTAGCAGGTTGTTCGGCTTTGAGCAGTTCGACTATTTGATACCCGGGAGATTTCTCACAAATATCGGTAAAAACCAGGCCGTATTCATTATGCTTAGCCATCAGGACGCCTTCCTCCCCACTGGCGGCGGCGTCTACTTTATAGCCTAAGTTTCCCATTTTTTTTACGAACAGTTCTCTGACACTTTTGTCATTGTCAATCACTAAAACTGAAATTGACATTTCTCTTCCCCCCCCTGGTTCGAGTGGCCTAACATTGCAAATTCTTCTTGCCCTAGGGTTATTTTATCCCTTTTATTGAATAAAAGCAAGCTCAAGATTAGTCTTTTTTTAAAAGGCAGGGAAAATTTCCCCTGATTTATCATAAATTTTTCCCAAAACATCAGGCCAAATTTCCGTATATCGGATTTCCCAACTCAAAAAATTTGAGTACCCTATTTCCGAAAGCCGCGTGTTTATTAGCGGCCAATTGATATTGCCCTCACCCGGCACTAAATGTTGATCTTTGCAGCCAGAGTTATCCGAGGCGTGGATATGGAAAAGTTTATCCGCGTATTTTCGGATCAGCCCCGGCAGATTGCCGCTCAAATTGCCGTGCCCTAAATCCAGGCACAGCCCTAAATTGGGGTTGTTAATTTCCTCCACCAGATTATACACGTTTTCCGGATTCCCCAAGGGGGAGGGAATGTTTTCCAGTGCTATTTTTAGATTCAAATCTTTAGCATATTCCAAAAGGGACAATAGGCTCATTTTGAGAAGATTTTTCCTCTCGGCGCTATCAGCATCATTTAAACCGCCCGGATGGACGATTAATAAGGGGCAATTTAAGGCGGGCAGGGCATCTGTCACCTGATAAGTTTCCTGAAGCGCAATTTGCCGCGCTAACGGGTCGGGGGCTGCCAGGGAAAGCCTCTCCCCCGCTCTCAGACGGTCGACGTGGGTATAAAATGGGGCGTGTACGGCAACGACGTTCAATCCTTCTTCATGCAGGATTTTACCAATTTCTATTGCCTGTTGATGATTGAAATGGGGACGCATTCCCCACAGTTCCAGATTTCCGAAACCGGCGGATTTGATTTGTTGCAGTAGCGGTTTACTTAAGGGCTGCTCTAAGCAGACATGAGTGGATAAGGCTATCTTCAAGAAATTCTCCTTTTGAATTCATTTTTAACACGGAAAACACGGAATTGAGGAACACGGAAACAGAAATTTTTTGGTAGCGTAGAAATAGGGAGACCCGAAGTGTCATTGCGAGCGGTAGCGAAGCAATCTCCATGCGTGCGTAGAGATTGCTTCGGCGATAAGGCTGCCTCGCAATGACAATTTTTACGTGGTTCGGGAAGGATTCCCGACAAGACAGGGGAAATTTTTCCGTGTTCTTCCGTGTATTCCGTGGTTTATTTTATCATTCCTCCGCTAAGGCATCCGCCAACCGGGCAAAATCTTCCAAATTTAAAGTCTCCGCTCTTTGCTGCGGTTGGATTTGGGCTTGTTGCAGGGCTTTCAGCACAATATCTTTATCTAACGACAAGCCGTTTTGCAGGGCGTTTACGAGGGTTTTGCGCCGCTGGGCGAAGGCCGCTTTGATCAATTTCCAATAAAAATCTTCATCCGGTATACGAACCGGCGGCTGATCGTGAGGGGTAAATTTCAGAACCAGGGAATTTATCTTAGGACGAGGGAAAAAGGCTACCGCCGGGGCAAAGCAGACCGTTTCGATCTGAAAATGATATTGCAGCAGAAGCGAAATATAGCCGTAGATTTTATTCCCCGGTGCGGAGCGGATGCGGTTGGCGACATCATAGGGCAACATCAATACCAGAACGGAGAAGTATTGATTATGGCGGGCAAAGAGTTGTAACAGGGGGGTGGCGATATAATAGGGTAGGTTGGAAATCAGCTTGCATTTAACACCGTTTCCGATGTTATGGCTTTGGAAAAATTCGGGATAATTAAATTGCAGGGCATCTATACACAGCAATTCAAAGTTTTCGTAACCGGCTAAAGACTGCTGCAAATAAGCCGCCCATTCCTTATCCAATTCCAGCGCGATTAAACGGCGGCAGTTTTTCACTAATTCTTTAGTCAGGCAACCGTTTCCGGGGCCAATCTCTAAGACCAAATCCTCCGGGTTTAACCGGGCTGCATCCAATATGTGTTGTACAATTCTCTTGTCGGTTAAAAAGTGCTGGCCGAGCGATTTTTTAGGCGGGGGGATAAAATCAATATTATCCGTCATTTAACCCCCGCAGGGAACAGATTTTTAAGGGTTATTTTCTGGGGGATATGGGCGGTGGGATTGGCTTTATCCAAATGTATCTTTTCTATATATCCATAGATGTCGCCGAATCCGATGGCGTCCTCGACAATCCCTCTGGTGGGTATGTGATGGGAATTCAGCCATACCCACATAATGCCCTCTTCGGTGGTGAAGATTTCTTTATCAACCTTAACATAGGCCAGATAATCGGTGGGTAAATCATTGTCTTCCTTTAAATGATGGCGTTCCTGTCTGTCCTGGGAAAGCAGGGAGACATGGAAGGGAAACAAGCTCTTATTCAGGGAATAGGCCGGAAGGGTATAGCTTTTTCCTTTTTCCCAGACGCCGTAATTTTGATAACGAAAATTATAAAATGCCGATAATATATCTTCAAAATGACCCGTTTCCGAGGGTAATTTACGGATTTCCTCAAAGGTTAATTTATCCTGATCGTATTCCCTGATCCGCCATTTTTTTTGCACATAATCGAATTCATGGACTTCGCGGGAAAATTTATTGCCTTTAATACTGTGCCGTTCGAACAGCTTGGTGCGCAAGCGCTTCCCGCCGTCGACTTCCTCCAAATAGGCCAGATACAATCTTTCCCGATATTGGGCTAGCCAGCCTAAGAACCCTTGCGTTTTGCCCCAGAAAGTGGCCAGATATTCGCCCGGTTTTTCCCCCCGCTGCAAATTTATGGTGCAGTAGAACGCCTTGTCGAACCATAAAAGTCCGACGTTATAAGTCAATGTTTCCCCTAAATAATGCTCGCCGACGGATTCTTGCTTGGACCAGGCAGGGGTTTGCCCGGCCAACAATAATCCGCATAAAATAAATATACCTAACAGGTGTTTCTGAAAGTAGCGCGGGGGTTTATCCCCAGCTTCTGAGGCAGGGGTAGATCCCTGCGTTTGCATGTTGGGGATAAACCCCAACGCTACGTTTTTTCGGCTTGGGGACAAGCCGAAAGACCTTGATTTATAAAATCGTTTAATGGTCATTTTGCTTGCTGCTTTCTTTATACAGAGCCATACGCAAGGCCAGTTTAATCGCCTCGATCATACTGGAAGGGTTGGCCTGATTTTTACCGGCCAGATTGAAGGCGCAGCCGTGATCGGGAGAGGTGCGTATTATGGGCAAACCCAAGGTGACATTGACTCCGGTATGAAAGGCTAAAAGTTTCAGCGGGATCAACCCCTGGTCATGATACATAGCCACCACCGCGTCGAACTCCCCTTGCGCCGCCCGCCAGAACAGGCTGTCCGCCGGATACGGGCCGCTTACGGCGATTCCCTCTTTTTGCGCCTGTTCGATGGCCGGGGTGATCCTGGTCTGCTCCTCATTGCCGAATATCCCCGATTCCCCGGCATGAGGATTCAGCGCCGCCACTGCAATACGCTTTTCTTTGGCTCCCAGACGATTCAAATTGGCATCCACTAAATGGATCACATCCAAAATACCTTGGGTTTTCAGATGTATTGGTACTTCCGCCAAAGGGATGTGAATCGTTGCCAAAACCACACGCAAGCTTCCTCCAACCAAAAGCATGGCATGGGTAGGACTCTTGGTCAGGTCGGCTAAAAACTCGGTATGCCCCGGATAAGGCGATCCGGCGGCTTTAATGGCCTCCTTACTAATCGGTGCGGTGGTTATGGCGTCAATCTGTCCCACCTGCGCCAGTTCAACCGCCTTATGGATGTAAGCTAACGACGCCTCCCCGCTGATAACTGAAGGTTTACCGGGTAGCAGCCTTGATAAATCGGCCTCATACGGATCGAAAACCCGGATGGTGCCGGGCGGCGGAGGGGTTTCCGGAACTTCCCAAATCACCTCCACATGTGAAAAATAGCTTTTCCGTGCCAATTGCTCTATTAAACGGGGCGCCCCGATTACCAGGGGATAAAAATTGCTGGTAATCTCGGTACAAGAGAGGGCTTTGACTATAATTTCAGGGCCGATCCCCGTCGGATCGCCCATGGTTATGCCGATTATCGGTATTTGTCGCATTTTGTTACCTTTTATTTGTTGTAAAAGTTGGTAGCGTTCTCAATAGAGACCCGAAGTGTCATGGCGAGCTTAAGCTACGCAATCTATGCGTGCGTATGAGATTGCTTCGGCGATAAAACTGCCTCGCTTTTGACAGTTACTCTTTATTTTCCTTCCCATCGGTGATCGGCCCTACCGCGCTGCCGGTGATAAATTGCTGGACGATGGGGTTGGAGGAATTTTGAATCTCCTTCGGGGTACCGACTTCGATAATCTTGCCTTTGTAGAGCATGGCGATGCGGTCGGCGATTTTGTAGGCGCTTTTCATGTCATGGGTAATAGTCAGGGAGGTGATTTGCAGCTTGTGCTTCATCTCCAGGATCAGATCGTTGATTACATCGGACATAATGGGGTCTAAGCCGGTAGTCGGTTCGTCATAAAGGATAATCTGCGGCTCCATGGCGATAGCGCGCGCCAGCCCCACCCGCTTTTTCATACCGCCGCTTAAGTCCGCCGGATTCATATCCCCGATGCCGTGTAATCCCACCATCGCCAATTTTTTGCCCGCGATTTCCCGGATTTCCTCTTTGGATAAACCGGTATGCTCCAGCAATCCGAAACCTACATTTTCCCAGACACTTAACGAATCGAACAAGGCCGCTCCCTGAAAAAGCATCCCGAATTTCTGGCGCGTCTGGTTCAAATCTTTTTCTTTTAAACTGCCTAACTCCTGCCCGTCGATAAAAACCTTACCCTGGTCGGGGCTAAGTAAGCCGATAACATGTTTCAGGATTACGCTTTTACCGGTTCCGCTGCCCCCGATAACCACCAGGGATTCGCCGCGTTTTACATGCAGGTTTGCCCCCCGTAAAACATGATTATCGCCGAAACTTTTATACACTTCTTCCAGTTTGATCATTACCGACCCTGAATAAGGATGTGTTGCCGAATCGCATCGAATTTATAATTTATTATAGTCTGAGCACTAATGGGTGTCAAGCAATGGTAGCACAGGCTTCCAGCCTGTGCATCACAGGCAAGATGCCTGTGCTACCGGTCTATTGCTTCTGCCAAGCTAAATAAGCCTCGATAAACGGATCGATCCAACCGTCCAGCACAGCGTTCAAATTCCCGATTTCCTTATTGGTTCGATGATCTTTAATCAATTGATAGGGTTGAAAGATATACGAGCGAATCTGACTGCCCCAGCCAATGTCCTTTTTGCCCTCCTGGAGTTCATGAACGACGGTTTTTCTCTCTTTCAGATAATGTTCATACAAGCGGGAGCGCAAAATCTTCATCGCCACGTCTTTATTTTGATGCTGCGAGCGCTCATTCTGACATTGTGCCACAATTTTGGTAGGCAAATGGGTAATGCGCACCGCGGAATCGGTGACGTTGACGTGCTGACCTCCCGCACCTTGTGACCGATAGGTATCGATGCGCAGGTCTTTAGGGTTGATGTCGACCTCGATGCTATCATCGATTTCCGGATACACGAAAACCGAGGCAAAGGAGGTATGCCGTCTTTTATTGGCGTCGAAGGGAGAGATGCGCACCAGGCGGTGTACCCCGTTTTCGCTCTTCAGGTAGCCGTAAGCGTAATTGCCGCTGACCGTTAGGGTGACATTTTTTATCCCGGCCTCTTCTCCGGGCAGATAATCGACTATCTGATATTGGAATCCCTTGTTTTCTATCCAGCGCAGGTACATGCGCAACAGAATCTGCGCCCAGTCATGGGATTCCGTCCCGCCCGCCCCTGGATGGATATTCACAATGGCATTCAGTTGATCGTGTTCCCCGTTCAGCAGGGTTTTTAAATGGATCTCGTTAATGGACTTTTCCAGTTTCTCCAATTCCTCTTTTAACTCTGAAAGCCCCGCATTTTCCCGAAGCAATTCGCTGATAACCTGCAATTCTTCCAGGTAGTTACCTAGAGCTTCCCCGATTAAAACCGCATCCATCAACCGGCTGCGTTGTCTGCTCAGTTGCCGGGCTGCGGATTGATCATCCCACATCCCCGGAGCGGCTAGTTGTTCATCCAGCTTATCCATCTGGTTTTTTTTGTTTTCCAGGTCAAAGATACCTCCGCAAATCCGTGGTAAGCCTGGTTAACTCCGCGGCTTTTTGCATCAATTCTTCTTGCATGGTTTATTCCTTTTCTGTGAATGAAGATATACGCTAACTATACTTATTATGACTATTAATAAACAAGCCCCGGCAAAAACATCGCCGTATTTAGTGTAAAAGGTTAATTCGCTCAAAGGAGCAATTTCTCCGCCCAGGGATTCCCTGGTAAATAATCCGCCCTGTTTCAGGATGCGGCCATAGGGATCGACAAAGCCGGAAATTCCGGTATTGGCCGAACGCACAATGTACCTGCGATTTTCCACCGCCCGGAAAATGAGGGTATAAAAGTGTTGATAAGGCGCGGCGCTTGGGCCGAACCAGGCGTCGTTGGTGATCGTGACCAGAAAATCCGCCCCTTTTTTTACAAAACGGCGCACTAAATCCGGAAAAATTATTTCATAACAAATAACCGCGGCAAACCGATGATTATTAAACACAAAAATCTGGTAATCCGTTCCGCCGATAAAATTCCCGGCCTGAGCTACCAGTTTGCCGGTAAAGGAGAACAGCCACTCCATGGGAACATATTCACCGAAAGGCACCAGGTGGATTTTTTGATAATTCCCAAGTTCCTCTCCCTGTGGGGAAATCAGATATGCGGCGTTGAAAGGATGATATTCCCGGTTTATCAATTTGTAGCCGGGACTGCCGAAAAGCAGGAAACTGCGGCTGTCTTTGGCTAATCGCAACAGGCGCGGGCGGTAGAATGCGTCGCTTTCAAAGAGAAACGGGGTAGAGGCTTCCGGCCAGACGATAAGCTCCGGCTGGAATTTTTCGGCGGCATGAAGGGTTAATGCGTGGTAGGTCTGAAACACTGCGGCCTGATATTCTTTGTCCCATTTTTGCTCCTGAGGGATATTGCCCTGGGTGACCGCGATTTTAAGCGAGGCGGAAGGCTTTGGCTTTTTTAGCTGAGCCTGACCGAAAAACAGGTTGATAATGAGTAATCCGGCTGTAGCGGCTAACCAAATCCGGGGAAGGGGTCGTTTTTGCTGATAATTATAGATGGTCTCAGTCAAAACCGCATTAACCAGAACAATCAGGAATGAGACGCCGTAAATTCCGGTAAATTCGGCGCATTGAATCACGGGCAAAAAGGAAACCTGCGAGCAGCCTAATAAAACCCAGGGGAAGCCGGAGAAAAGATAGGTGCGCAAATATTCCACACTCACCCAAAAAGCCGCGGTTATCAACGGCAATAAAAGGAAATTCCTGACACGGTTAATCCCCCAGGCGAATAAACCGACATACAGGGATAATATTGCCGCCATCAGCAATAAAATTCCCCAGCTAAGCAACAGGGGCAGCTTGCCGTAGTGTTCCAGGGTGTAGGGAATCCAGTAAAGCGTACCCGAAAAATAGATATACCCGGTAATTATGCCTTCGATCCGGGATTCCGCGGGGGAACTGTCTTTGATGCTCAAAAGCAGGGGGATTAAAGCCGCCCAGGCCAGAGTACCGATTCCCCATTTCGGGAAAATCAATACCAGGCATACGCCGGCAAAGACGGCGCTTAATAGTTGTTGTGACTTCAATCTTATCAAAATCGAACCTTTGAGGTTATTACTGGCCTTTTCTGGATTCCCGTTTTCACGGGAATGACATTTTGTAACTATTTAAACAAAAACCATGTACGGCGGCATCTGGGGTTAATTTAATATAAAACTAACTGATACACAGAAAAATGTCAAGTTATTGGGCAGAAAGTTTTGTAGGGTGGGCTGTGCCCCCCGAATTTGATGGCCTGACATTATTTATACCAGTCAAAAAATCAACCAAGAATAGTTTAAAATGGTGGGCACAGCCCACCCTACTATTGCTACTACATTTTTGAACGCAACTTGGTATTAAGATAGCGCAAGGCTTGGGGACAACAATAATAGTTATAATGATTTCGTAGCGCAGACCTTTAGGTCTGCACAGGTGGGGCAGGATAATCGCTTGAAATTTATTTGAAATATCAGCAGATACGGGTGTTTATTTTATTCCGAAAATGTCATTGCGAGGCAGCCGTATCAGCGAAGCAATCTCTGCGGTTGAGATTGCTTCGCTGAAGCTCGCAATGACGTTTTCATGCTTCGTGGTGCCCTCACGGGCATGACCGTTTCGTGTAAACTGGTAGAATTGAAATTTATCTGTCCATCCCGATTTTTTCTTCGATCCGTTCCATGGCTTCTTTAGCGGCGGGGATGGGGGTTTTCCGGACAAGTTCTTTAAGCGGCTCCAATGCCCTGGCTTCACGAATTTCACCCAAGGCCCAGGCGGCTTTTCTCAACACATCCTCATCGGCGTCTTCATCCTGGAGCACTTCGATCAACGGTTCGATAGCTTGTTGATCTTTGATTTCCCCCAGAGCATCCACCACCCAATAACGCACGATTTGGTTGCGATCCCTTAAAGCGGTGCACAAAGGTGCAACCGCCTGAGAGTTTTTGATTTTTCCCAGCACGAAAGCCGCATTAGCCCGAACACGCCAGTCCCGATCCTTCAAAACCTTGATAAATTCGGGAAGCTGGTGGATGGCCGCGGCACTTTTCGGCCAGTTGGGGTCGATCTTTTGCAAGGCATCGGCGATACGCCACAGGCCGTATTCAACCCCATCGCGCAGGGCGGCAATCAAAGGCTCCAGCATCGGCTCATCAATCTTTTCCAACGATTCCAGGGCTTTTTGCCGTACATAGGGATTATCGTCCTGTAACGCCTGAATAAGCGGCTCGGCAGTCTCTTGCGGTTTACCCAGTTTACCTAAGGCATCGGTGGCTTTTTCCCGCACATAGGGATTTTCGTCCGCTAAGGCTGCAACCAACGGCTCAGCGGCCTTGTCGTCGCCAATTTTGCCTAAAGCCTCAGCGGCCTTTTCCCGCACATATTCGTTGCCGTCGTTCAATTTTTCCACCAAGGACTCGGTGGCTTTGTGGTCGCCGATCTTGCCCAAAGCCTCGGTGGCTTGCTCACGCACATAACGGTTTTTATCGTTCAGCGCTTTCATCAGCGAATCGATCGCGGTTTTTGAGCCGATATTGCCCAAAGCTTCCGCCGCTTTCTGGCGTACATAGGGGTTTTCATCTTTCAAAGTCGTAATCAGCGGCTCGATTGCCCGCTCGTCGGCTATTTTCCCCAGGGCGCAGGCGGCCTGCTCGCGAATAAAATCGTCTCCCCCCGCTAAAGCCGCCATCAGCGGTTCCGTCGCGTTTTTACTTTTGATCTCCCCCAGCGCCCAAACCGCCTTGCAGACCACATCCTGATCCTCGTCCAGCAGGGATTCGACCAATAAATCCAGCGCCGGTTCTCCCAATTTACTGACCTCTTCCCATTTTTTGGCGGAAATGTAAAGGCGCGCTTGCTCTTGTTCCCCATCCGGGTTCCAGGATAATTTGGATAATGCCTCGGAGGCTTTTTCCCGCACATAACGGTTTTCATCCTGCAATACCTCCGATAAAGCCTCCCCGGCCTCGGAATCGCCTAACTCGCCTAACGCCTCGGAGGCTTTTTCCCGAACGTAGCGGTTTTCATCCTTCAAGGCGTTTGTAAGGGTCGGCACCGCCCGTTTATCGCCGATTTTTTGCAGGGCTTCGACGGCCAGATAACGGACAATCGGATTTTCATCTTCCATTGTGGCGATGACGGATTCCAGGGTGCGCTTATCGCCAATGTTGCCCAAAGCTTCCACCGCCTTTTCCCGCACATAACGGTTTTCATCCCTCAATGCCGCTATCAGCGGCTGTATCGCCCCTTTATCTTTCCTTTCCCCCAGGCGTTCCGCCGCTCTCCAGCGGTCGTATTCATCTCCGGTTTGCAGAGAGGTAATCAATTCTTTAACGTCCGGATTTTCTACCCCGTCCGATTCCGATTCAATGAATGAAAAAGGGGTGGCCGAAACTACTTCAGCTTCTTCCGGTGGCGGCAGCGGGTCAGGTTCCATTTCCTGGGCTTGAAAATCGGTCAGCGGAAGTTCAGCGTCGTCAAGGGGCATTTCCCAATCTTCCAGAGGTTCATCCGGGATCGGATTGTCAATATCATTTACGGGTTGTTCCCTATGATTCGTATTCATTTCCTCATCGGTTAATTTTAAATCATCGATAGATTCGTCCTCAGCTTCCGGTTCTAAATTGTCATCCTCCGGTTCAGCGGAAAATTCTTTTCCAAAGACCTCTTCTCTGAGTTTCATATTCAAATCGGATTCGGAAGCTAAATTGAGTAATTCGTCTTCTTCTTCCAAAGGATTTGAATCCGCCAGATCTTCTTTATCGGCTAAATTCATGGCCAGCTCTTCAGGATAGACTAAATGCTCCAGCGATTCTTCGGGATTTTCCGCCGGAGGGATGTCATCCGGTACATCATCGGATGAAGGAAGCTCGAATTTGTCGGTATCATCTAAATTCAATTTTTCTGCCGGATCGCTTTCTGTATGGGCTTCATCTTTTGGGGCGGTTATTGGCTCTTCCACGATTTCCGGGAAAAGTGCCTTTTCGGAAATTATCACCTCTACCTTTTTAGTTACCTCCGTATCTTCAACTCCAGTTCTTTTACCGTTTTGGAGGGCGTTTTGCAATTCCTGGACTTCCTCATCGGCCAAAATGGAGGTATGGCCGGATAATAATTCGCTGTCGCTGACCGGGGCAAAATCATCGGTTTCACTCGTTTCTTCCGGAACAGTTACTTTAATTTTATCTTGCGGTGCGTCTTGATCCTGGATTTTGTCGAGCGCTTCCACGGCTTTTTGACGCACATATTGATTTTCGTCGGTTGTTGCGGCGATTAAGGCTTCCAGAGCCTGTTTATCGCCGATTTTGCCTAAGGCCTCGGCTGATTTTTCCCGCAGGTATTCGTCCGTATCTTCCAGGGTGTTTAGCAAAGGCTTTACGGCCTGTTTATTGCCTATATCCCCCAAGGCTTTAGCTACTACCCGGCGGATAAAGACATCTTCATCTTTCAGCGCAGCGATTAAAGAATCGACGGCCCGGTTACTGCCGATTTTTCCCAAAGTTTGGACTGCCATGCGGCGGGCGACTTTCGACCCTTCGTTTTTTAAAGCGGCCATTAACGGATCGCCGGCGGGGATATGCAGGTGGAGCGTGGAAATTAAGGGATCGACGGCTTTTTCTCCCAATGCAGACACCTCATCCCATTTTTGCAAGGCGATCAGAAACCAGGTTCTTTCACTATCGTCATCCGGCTGCCAGTTCATCTCGTTCAGGATTCTGGCGGCATTTACCCGATCGTACCAGTCTTTGTTTTTTAAGGCGGAAATTAAAGGAAGAACGGCGTCTTCGCCTATTTTTTTTACCTCGTCCCATTTTTGAGAGGCAATTAAAAAGCGGGCTTTGATGGTTTTTATTTTGGACATTTTTCTTCCTTACAAAATAATATTAGCAACCTATTTTTTAATCTGGAATGCAGCAAAGACAGCCATGCACTGAAATAATGCAAAATCCGTGCACGATAGGTTTAAAATACTCGATTTGAGAGTGTTGACATATAGATAGAAATTGTTTTTTCGTTCGTAGTTCGTAGTCCCAGCCCTTCAGGGCTGAACTTCAGGGCGTTAGCCCTGCAATTATGACTCTCAATACTTTCGGCGCGTTTCATACGAACACACCTTTTT
>JACRJN010000179.1 GCA_016235675.1 Candidatus Schekmanbacteria bacterium | reverse complement strand
TTGGTTTCCCCCTTTAGCAAAGGGGGATTAAGGGGGATTTGCAAATTGTAATTTCCATAAAGAATTTAATCTTTTGACAATATGTCGTGTTCGAATAATTACTTAAGGTTAGATTCAATTTGAAAATCGCCCCAACCCCTCAAAGCCTGCGAGGGAAAAGTTATTTACGGATATATTCTAAGTATCTGCCTGTACTTGTTTGTCCGTAAGCCGCATATAGGTTTTCACCTTTAATTTGTCCCTTTTCAAATATCGGACTACTACCCCCGTTTACTCGCATGAAGCACAGTAATGCCCACTACTTCATTCTTTTCGTATCGGATAATAACATCATCATCAGTGAGTTCGCTATCGTCGGCGTGACTAGGCTTTTTAAAATTCAGATACAAAACGTCGGCTTCCTCATCGTAACTGTACCAAACATGATGAAAAGGGATGTTAAGCAGTCGGGGAGTAAGATTGATTATTTCCTGTACATTTACTCTGGCCATAGTTTCTCTCTATCTATACACATCCCCTCTGGGTAAAATAGCTAAAACATGTACCGTCATTTCTGCCTTATTTACGGAATAAACCACTCTTAAATTCCCTACCCTTGCCCTGTACAACTCTTTAAATTCACCTTTTAGAGCTTTATTTGTTTTGATAAAAGGATTTTCTTCCAAGGACTCAAAACATTTTTCCAGTCTTGCGGCAGCGTCACGCCCTGCCCGGCGGTAATAACTCTCAGGCTGTCTTTGGAGGATAACCTTGTACATTTATCTCTTAATCTCCCGCCAATTCACTCCTTTACCATAAAGGGCTTCCTCCTGAGCATTTTTAATGAGCGTCACTTCCTCTTCACTAAAACTATCTTGCTGATCTATTAAATAATTTATATAGTCCATCAAAGAATGCACCTTCTTTTCAGGAAGCGTTTCCAAAAGAGGAATAATTCTATTTAAAGTAGCTTGTTTCATAAACTTCCTCCATTAAACTAACTACTCCACCGTCACGCTCTTGGCCAGATTCCTCGGCTGATCCACATCGCAGCCGCGCTCTAAGCCGCTGTAATAGGCCAGCAGTTGCAGCGGAATCGTTGCCAATATCGGAGCCAGCCAACTGATGGTGCGGGGAATGCGCATGACGTTGCTGGACAGGCCGCTAAAAGGCGGGACTATACTGGCGATCTCATTATCATCCTCGTAAGCTACGGCCATAACCGGGGCTTCACGGGCGATAACCTCCATGATATTACTGATCATTTTCTCCCGGATACGCTCCTGGGTAAGCAAGACAATTACCGGGGTTTGGGAAGTCAGCAAAGCGATGTTGCCGTGCTTTAACTCTCCGGCGGCATAGGCGGCGGCATGGATATAGGAAATTTCCCGCAGCTTTAAAGCCCCTTCGCGGGCTATCGGCTCATCCAGTCCGCGGCCTAAGAAGAAGAAATCATTATATTTATAATGCCCGCAGGGGTTTTGCTGTGCCAGATGTTTGGCTAAATCCCTGATCGGCTGGTGGTTGTCTAAAATACTCTGAATCTGTACCGGTAAATCGTGCAAGGCTTGAGCAATCTCGTGCAACACCCCGCCGGCGATACTGCCCGCATGTTGAGACAGGCGCAGGGCGATCAGGAACATCACGATTTGCTGGGCGATGAATGCCTTGGTGGAGGCTACCGCGATTTCCGCTCCCGCTCTGGTGTATATGGTATGGTCGGCTTCGCGGGTGATGGAGCTTCCGATCACGTTGGTGATGGCGATAACTTTTGCCCCTTTGGCCTTGGCCTCTTTGATACCGGCCAGGGTATCGGCGGTCTCGCCGGACTGGCTGATGGCGATGACCAGGGTGTTCTCGTCTAATATCGGGTCACGATAGCGGAATTCGGAGGCCAAATCCACCTCTACCGGAATGCGCAGTAAATCCTCAAAAATATGCTCACCGATTAAACCGGCATGATAAGCCGTTCCGCAGGCTAACATGTAAATGCGCTTTATCTGGGAAAGATAATCCTCAGGCAGGGCGAAATCTTCCAGTTCCACCAGGCCGCCGGCCAAAAGACGGCCGCGCAATGTGTCGCGTACAACGCGGGGCTGTTCCTCAATTTCCTTGAGCATAAAGTGCTCATAACCGGCCTTTTCGATTTTCCCTTGTTCCCAGTTGATGATTTGCGGCAGTTTCTGCACCCGGTTGCCGTTAAAGGTGCTGATGCGGACATCGCCCACTGAGAGCGCCGCCATCTCCCCGCTGTCCAGAAACAGAAATTTTTGGGTATGCTCCAGCAATACCGGGATGTCAGAGGCGATAAAAATCTCGTTATCGTTGATGCCGATTACCAGCGGGCAATCCTGACGGGCGACAATCAATTGATTGGGATGATCTTTACTGATCACCACGATAGCAAAAGCGCCGATCATGCGCAGTACCGCCTGGCGTACCGCTTCTTCCAGATTGCCCTTATAATGGACTTCAATCAGATGGGCGATGACCTCGCTGTCTGTCTCGGAGGCGAATTTGTGCCCCTTTTCCTGAAGGTGCTTTTTCAGGCTGCTGTAGTTTTCGATAATCCCGTTATGCACCACCGCAATTTTGCCGGAACAATCCGCATGGGGATGGGAATTGCGATCGGACGGCTCACCGTGAGTTGCCCAACGGGTATGGGCGATACCGATTTTGCCGCCGAAGGTATATTTGGTAATTTCCCCCGCTAAAACCGCCACTTTTCCTTTTTTCTTGACCACTTGCAGTTCCTGGTTTTCCAGGATGGCAACTCCCGCCGAATCGTAACCGCGATAGGAGAGCTTATTCAGACCCTCCATCAATAAAGGCATGGCCTCTTTCGGGCCGATATAACCGACTATTCCGCACACGATATTTGCTCCTATCCTTCTATTACTTTGGGGACAACGAAGAATTCATCCTTGGACTGTGGGGCGTTAGCCAGAGTCTCAGTCAAAGGCAGCGAGGGTTGAACCTGATCTTCCCGCCAGACGTTTTTCAATTCCAAAACGTGCGAAGTGGGGGGAACATCCTTCGTATCCAATTGATTTAATTGCTGAACGTAATCTAATGTTTGATCCAGTTGCTGCGTTATGCGCTCTTTTTCATCTTCGCTTAAACGCAAACGCGCCAAACGCGCTACATATTCGACTTCTTTAGTGGTAATGGCCATAAATTCCCCTTTATTGTTGGGTTAGCTTCCGTAGATTGAGTTTATATCCACGTAGGCTTCTTTTTTCCCTTTAGCCCGGTCAGCCTGGGCTTGTTTGAGGTCAGAGACAGCCCTCTTGTCTAGGTCTAACCCCAGTAATTCTTCCATTTCCCTATATTCATTCCAAGGAATAATTACCTCCGTTGGCCTCCCATAATTATCAACCACTAGCTTTCTATGTATCGTAATCATTTGTGCTCCCTTATATTACTCACCTTACGCAAGGTTGGATGTTTCGGTGTATCCTTGGGCAACATGCCAAGGATACACCGAAACACCCAGTTGCGTAAGGTGAGTTAATTATAACAACATATCAAATTATAATCAACCCCGCCGCCGCTCCCTTCACCCAGGCCAGCGTCCCGCCCGCTTCTACCAATTCCTTGTCGCGGGCGCTTAATTGAGGCGTTAATTTAATCTCCAACTGCTTGTTTTTAACCAGCAATTTTAGACCGGACGCACCGTTATCCCAGGTTAGTTCCAGATCATCACCTTGGGATAATTTGTCATAATCCTGAGGATCGGCAAAGCATAAGGGCAAGATGCCGAAGTTGACCAGATTCGCCTGGTGTATGCGGGCAAAGGATTTGGTGATTACCGCCCGGATGCCTAAATACATCGGTGCCAATGCGGCATGTTCGCGGCTGGAACCCTGGCCGTAGTTGACGCCACCCACAATAAAACCGCCTCCCCATTTCTGCGCCCGTTTGGAGAATTCCTTATCCACCTGGGCAAAGACATAGCGGGAGATGGCCGGAATATTGGAGCGCAAGGGCAAGACCTCGGCTCCGGCGGGCAGGATATGGTCGGTGCTGATGTTATCCCCGACCTTGATCAACACTTTACCGGTCAATTTTTCGGGAAGCGGTTGCCCCAACGGCAGCGGCTGGATATTCGGCCCGCGTCTGACCTGCACGTCATCCCCGAATGCCGTTATCGGGGATCTGTTTTGCAAGCTGTTAAAACCGGATTCCCGCTCAACATCACTGCGGGAATGACATTTTTCGTGTTGCGGGGGGATGACCATGTTATCGTTGATCAAGAACCGTTCAACCTTCGGCAATACAGGGGGTTGACCTAAATCACGGGGATCGGTTATCATTCCGGTCAAGGCGGAGGCTATCGCCACCAAGGGACTGACCAGATAGACGTTGGCGTCTTTGGTGCCCGATCGTCCGGGGAAATTGCGGTTGAAGGTGCGCAGGGAATTCCCTGCGGATGACGGCGATTGCCCCATACCGATACACGGCCCGCAGGCGCTTTCCAAAATGCGCGCCCCGGTTGAAATCAGATGATCCAATTCATTATTTTGCGCCAGCATGTTTAAAACCTGGCGGGAACCGGGGGCTATCGACAAACTGACCAGCGGATGAACCGTTCGCCCCTTGACAATTTGCGCCACAGCAGACAAAAGCTCGTATGACGAATTGGTGCAGCTTCCGATCAACACCTGATCGACTTTAGTTCCGGCGACATTTTTCACCGGGCAGACATTATCCGGAGAATGAGGTCGGGCAATCATCGGCTCCAACTCGCTCAAGTTCAATTCGATAACCTGGGAGTAATTGCAGCCCTCGTCAGCCGATAACTCCCGCCAAACGTCACTCCTGCCTTGAGCTTGTAAAAATTCCTGGGTGATCTCATCGCTGGGAAAAACCGAACCGGTCGCCCCTAATTCCGCTCCCATATTGGTAATGGTCGCCCGATGGGGTACGCTGAGTTTTTTTACTCCCTCCCCGAAATACTCCATAACGCAATCCACGCCGCCTTTGACCGTCAACCTGCCAAGCAAGGCCAGAATCACATCCATAGCCGTCACCCACGGGGAGAGGCTTCCCGTCAGCTTGACGCCCATCACTTTGGGCATGTTCAGATAGAACGGCTCCCCGGCCATTGCCAAAGCTACATCCAGGCCGCCGGCTCCCATCGCCAGCATTCCCAAACCGCCGCCGGTGGGGGTATGGCTGTCCGATCCAAGCAAGGTCTTGCCCGGCTGTCCGAAACGCTCCAAATGCACCTGATGACAGATGCCGTTGCCCAATCGGGAGAAATAAGCCCCGTATTTGGCCGCCATATCCTGTAAAAACTGATGATCGTCGGCGTTTTCGAAACCGCACTGTAAGGTATTATGATCTATATAACTGACCGCTAATTCATTCTTTACCCTGGATACTCCCAATGCTTCAAATTGCAGCCAGGCCATAGTCCCCGTAGCGTCCTGGATCAATGTCTGATCGATACGCAAGCCGATTTTCTCACCAATCTGCATTTTGCCGCTTATCAGATGGGCTTGGATAATCTTTTCCGCTAAAGTCAAACTCATGAAAACTCCTAAAAAATATTGCTGTATTAAAAATAAGATAATCGTTGCCTATTATATACAGTGTGAAAATAAATTTCAACTGTTGACAGATATTATTGCCAATAGTTATACTTTAAATAATTGGTAGTTTTTCAACAATTAGTATAACTCAATAAAATAATAAAACTAATTTTTATGGTAAAAAAATCATGCCTATAGTAAAAACTTCTATTAAAGGCCAAGTTGTTATCCCCAAGATAATTCGGGAGCATCTGGGAATAAAATCCGGCGGGAAAATTATGCTTAAACTGGTAGGAAATCATGCGGAAATAACCTCATTACCGGCTGACCCAATTAAATATCTGCGCGGTATTTTAAAGGGAAAAGTATCTTTGGCCGATGAATTATTGGAAGAGCGAAAAAAAGATAATGAAATCGACGAAAAAAATTGTATTTGATTCTTATGCTATTCTAAAATACTCCCAAAATGAACCGGGCGCTGACAAAGTAGAAACCCTTCTGTCCGCTTGTCAAAAAGGAAAACAAGAATCGTTCATTAATCAAATCAACTTAGGTGAAATTTATTATAAAATTATCCGCTGTAAAGGATTGGGGTTTGCCAAAAATTATTTGCAAAACTTCAGCCAGCTTCCCATAGCCATCATCCCGGCCAGTCAGGAAATAATCATGAGCGCCGCTGAATTAAAAGCCAAACATCCCATATCGTATTCCGATTGTTTTGTGGCTGCGACTGCTCTTTTAAAAGAGGCTTCTGTTGTAACCGGCGATCCCGAATTTAAAAAGCTTGAGCATCTTTTAACCGTCTACTGGATATAATCTCCTTAATGCCCAATCAACGCGACATAACCATAGACACCCTGCGGGGGATCGCCGTCTTCACCATGCTAGCGGCCAATCTGGCCGGGATGATATTGGCGGAACCACATCCTTTCGGGCTGCGCTTGTACGGCTCATTTGCCGCTCCCCTGTTTATTCTGCTTGCGGGAATGACGGTCGGCTTTACCGTTCAAGCCAAGGGCTACGGCTTGAAGAAATTCCTGCAACGCGGCCTGACGCTGCTTATGACGGGAATATTGTTAGACCTGCTGCTATGGCGAATCTACCCGCTGACCACGGTAGACGTCCTCTACCTGATTGCCGTTTCGCTCCCCATCGCTTATCTGTTTTTACGCCTCAAACCAGCTTTACGATGGGCATTAATAATCGCTCTGTTTCTAATCACTCCGTGGCTACAAAGGGTTTTGGGTTATACGGATTATCCGAGTGAATTTGATTTGTCGGGAGAGATTAGTATTGCGGTAACCAATCAAACCGGTATCCTGAATCATTGGCTGATCGATGGCTGGTTTCCGGTTTTTCCCTGGCTGGGGTTTGCACTTTTGGGGGCGAATCTGGCAGCGTGGCGTGAAGTCTTTTCTGCCAAAAGGTTTCTTGTTTACAGCTTAACTTTATTGAGTGGCGGGATAATAATCTGGCAAGCTTTTCCTGGGGCAATGCTGACACGCGACGGCTATAGCGAACTTTTTTATCCCCCGACCCTGGGATTTAGTTTAACCGCTTTGGCAGTGATATTTTTGCTATTCTATATCGTCGATAAGACAAAAGAACTGTCGCTATATAAACCCTTCCGGATGTTAGGGCAATCCTCACTATTGGTCTATGTTCTGCATCTAATAATCATCAACTTTTTGATTGAGCCTTTCTGGCCGGAAACAAACCTTACCACTTTTTTCACGATTTATCTTGCCCTTAGCCTCTTTTTAACGTTGATTGCATTTGGTGTGAATTTGAGGAGGCAAAAATTTGTTATGCGCATCTGCATATAATATGTTTTACCGATTTATAATGTCAATTACTCTCTCATGTTACGCAAAGTTACTATCCTGGATGTTTCGGGTGTGTTCCACACCGAAACCCTAAAGGGCGGCGGGCCGATTGGCAAGGCTTGGCAGGTTTGAGATAAGAAACCTGAGTTCGGAATAAGAAATAGAATTAATTA
>JACRJN010000178.1 GCA_016235675.1 Candidatus Schekmanbacteria bacterium | reverse complement strand
TTCTGAGCACGCTGATGCCAGACGCAGCCAGTGGCTGCAAAAGGAAGGCTATCAGATAATAAGATTTTGGAATAATCAGGTTTTGCAGCAAAAAGAGGCGGTCGGTGATATAATTTGGACAGCTTTGAATAAGCCCGATAACCACCCCCACCCCCACCCTCCCCCCTCAAGGGGGAGGGTGCAGGAAAAAACAACTTAGCGCTTATGGGGGGAGACCCCGCCCCTACCTGAATTTTGGTGGGCACAGCCCACTCTACGCCTGAAGCCCCCTGGAGTCTGATTCATGTCCTCCAAAAAATTCAATTTCAGTTTCGGTTTTTGGCAGATGGCGTTAGTCCTCTTTGCCTTGGTCATGATTTGTGGTTTGACTTACAGTTTGGGTTTGATGGCCGGGTATAAGAAATCGCTGATCGCGGCCAAAAAGCAATTGCCGCCGGAGGATAAATTAGCGCATATTATCGAAGACAGCCAATCGGTCAGTTTTTATGAAACCCTGCCGGATGGAAAAACAGACTCCGCTTCTCCCGCACCTCAAATCAAAAAGGAAGAAAAGAAATCTCCCCCTCCATCCATTTCCTATCAAGTTCAAGTCGGAGCCTTCCGCAAGGAAAAAGAGGCCGCCGCCCTAAAAGAAAGAATGGCGGAAAAGGGCTATCTGGTCACCGTTACCCTAATGCAAACGCCTGAAAAGGACACCATTTATCGGGTAAGGGTGGGCAATTGCGCCACCAAAGAAGAAGCCGAGGCTCTGGCCAAACAGATTCAAGACCGGGAGCATTTGCCGACATTGGTGGTACGGTAAGACAATGGATAATGAGGTAATTGCAAAAGTCCCTCAAGATGTCATTCCCGCAATGATTTTAAGCGGGAATCTGGTTTTCGAATAACACCATATCCCCGATAAAGACATTCGGGGATGACATGTTGAGAGCGGACAGCCAATTTTACTTCTATGAACGCAGCTTGGTATTATACTTATGGTACAGTACTTGCAGATAATCATATAGATACATAATAAAACAAATTAGCTGCTCTTATGATTTTTTGTTGACAAACATTATAATGAAGCGGATAATTATTTGGAAACTAAATTGTAGTATTTGTGCCGCAGCCTGGGGGAAAAGCCATGCTTAGAATTGTGATTATCGGCGCCGGTAAAGGGGGTACGGCTTTACTGCCTATTTTTTATCAGGACAAATTTGTCCAAATCGTCGCGATTGCCGACATCGATTTGAATGCCGAAGGGATCAAATTCGCCAAACGCTACAATATTCCTTTTACCGATAACTATTTGGAAGTTATCAAGCGTACCGATGTTGACGTGATTATTAATGTCAGCGGCAGTGACGAGGTTACAGAAGCCGTCAAAAATAACAAGCCGCCGAATGTAGAGGTAATGGAGGGGAAAAGCGCTAAACTGCTTTGGGGATTGATCGATGAGGGGCGCAAAAAGGAAAACGAAATCCGCAAAAGCCTGATGGAGCACAAGGCACTATACAAAATCGGTCTGATGCTGGTATCCGCCGCCAGCACCAACGAAGTGTTCGAAACGATAGTCCGCAGTGCCATGGATATTACTAACAGCCCCGCTGGTAGTCTGGCTCTCTTCAATCCTGAGACGCAAATGATGGAACTGGTGGTTTCCATCGGACTTTGTGAAGAATTCGCCAATGTAAACAAATGGCCGATTCGGGAAGGCGGTCTTACCCACCACGTCATTAAAAGAAAATTCCCCGTCGTAATTTCCGACATCCGGGAAAAGACCTTCCTGGATAATTCGGCGGTAACCGCGGCGGGCATCCAATCCCTGGTAGCCGTTCCTCTGATGTCCGAGGGCGATATTGTCGGTATTCTTTATATCGACGATTTTAAAGTCCGCCAATTCACCCAGCGTGAAGTCTCCATCCTCAATCTGCTGGCCACTAAAGCCGCCTTTGCCATTGAAAAAGTCCGCCTGCTGGAAAAACTGGAAAAGGCCAATCAGGATTTGCTGGAAGCCAACCGTTTAAAATCCGAATTCCTGGCCAACATGTCCCACGAACTGCGCACCCCCTTAAACTCCATTATCGGCTTTTCTGAATTGATGCTCGATCGTATACCGGGTGAATTAAACACCGACCAGGAGCAATGCTTAAACGATATTCTGGAAAGCGGCCAACATTTACTCACTTTAATTAACGACATTTTGGACATCGCTAAAATTGAATCGGGCAAGACCGAATTGAACATGGAATATTTCGACCTTCGTCAATTAGTTGATAAGGTAGAAAGAACGGTGGCTTCTTTAGTCGGCCAGAAAAGCCAGCTTCTGGAAATTTTCCTGGACAAACAAATCGGGGAGGTGTACGCGGACGGTCGTAAAATCAAACAGGTTTTGCTGAATTTACTGAGCAACTCCATCAAGTTTACTCCGGAAGGGGGAACCATCCGCGTTGAGGCGGCATTAAAACCGGATCATTATTTGATTCGTGTGCGGGATACCGGTATCGGTTTAAGGAAAGAGGAATTCGATATTATTTTCGATGAATTTCGCCAGGTGGACGGCTCCTGCACCAGAAAATATGAAGGCACCGGCTTAGGGTTGGCTTTAGCCAAGCGTTTTGTGGAGATGCACAAGGGTAAAATCTGGGTGGAAAGCGAAATCGGCAAAGGAAGCTGCTTTTCTTTTACCATCCCCTTGATCAGGGACAACGGAGTAACCGGGAATAGCGATATTCTTGAAGAGGAAGGTACGCTGGAAACGGAGCCGGAATTCGATATGCCGACCGTCAACAGGAACCTTTGTAACCTCTCGGTTAAACTTTCTCAACCGGAACGGGGCCGGCGCATATTGGTAGTGGAAGATGATCCCAAGGCCGCCGATTTGTTGCGCTGCTATCTGAATAACGAGGGTTATCAAGTGTTTGTGGCAACGAGCGGCAAACAGGCTATAGATATGGCCAATGAGATTCGCCCGGCCTTGATTACCCTGGATGTTATGCTGCCGAAACGGGATGGCTGGGATGTATTGCAGGAATTGAAATCCAATCAGGAATTATCCGATATTCCGGTGATTGTTATTTCCATCGTCGACAATAAGGAATTAGGCTACAGCTTAGGTGCGGTGGATTATTTCGTCAAACCGGTGGATTGGCTGAAAATGCTGCCCCGGATTGCGGATTTGTCTTTAAACGCCGCGACGATGAAAACGCCGAACAGTTTGATTATGCTGGCGGGGGATAATTCTCACGAATTGCAAATAATCTCCTCCTTTTTACAAAGGGAGGGTTTTAAAACCATAGTGGCAGGTGACGAACAACAAGCCTTAAAAACCGCTTGCGATCAAGCCCCCTGCTTAATAATCCTCGATTTGAGCCGGAAGGCCGAAATTGAATCGAATTTAGTAAAAATTTTACAGGAACATAAAGAAACTCAAAATGTTCCGATTATTGCTTTAATCTCCGAAGATTTAGATGAGAAAGATAAAAAATTGCTGCATAAGCGGGTAAAGATGCTTTTGGAAAAAGATACTATGGATAATTCGGAGTTGCTGGCGGGGATAAAAAGGCTGGCGGAGAGTTTTTCATTGTATTAATCGGTAAAATTAATGGGCAAAAAAATTTTGTTGGTGGAAGATAATAGCAAAAACTTACGTCTTATTAAGTTACTGTTAAAAGGCAAGGGTTATGATTTAATAGAAGCCGCGGACGGCCCCAGCGGCCTGAAAAAAGCCTTGCAGGAAAAACCGGATTTAATTGTAATGGATATTCAGCTACCTGGAATCAGCGGTTTAGATATTACCAGACGTTTAAGAAACACCCCCGGATTTGAGACCATTCCTATTATTGCCATGACAGCACATGCCATGAAAGGGGAGCCAGAAGAAATCCTAGAGGCTGGCTGCAATGTCTACCTTTCCAAACCCATCAATACCAGGGAATTTCCTCAGGAAATCGAATATTGGCTGAACATTTCTCCCAAAAATGATTAATATTGTGTATAATTAAATAATGTGTCTGTTTTGTCACTTTTACGTCAAAGGTGTATTCTCAATTAATCGGCTGGAGAAATTATGAGTGAGATTCATTCCCCCCAAATAGAAGTGCCACAAAGTAAAATCCTTCTGGTAGATAATGATCAGCGCACCCTTAAATTATTGAAATTGCGGCTGGAAAACGAGGGCTATTCCGTATCGTTGGCTGTCGACGGGCAAGAAGGGCTGGTTTGTTTTGCCCAGGACAGACCGGAGTTAGTTATGCTGGATGTAAACATGCCCGGCATGAGCGGATTAACCGTCCTGGTCAAGATGAAAATCAAATCCCCCGAAACCCCGGTAATTATCATGACCGCTTACGGCTCGGAACAAGTGGCGGTGGATGCGATGAAAAAAGGGGCCAGCGATTATTTGACCAAGCCCTTTAACACCAAAGAAGTCTGCCAGGTTATCAAAGAGAATATCGAGCGCAGCCGGATTATGATCAGCCGCAATCAGCTTCTGGAAATGCTGCGTTCCAGCTCGGCTGAATTGATCGGGCAGATCAGCGAATTGGAGCGTTCCAATAAGGAGCTTATCGATTCCATCCGCACCAAATCGGATATTCTGGCTAAATTAGAAACCACCAACCTCAAACTAAAAGAGCTTTCCATTCGTGACGGATTGACCAGACTTTATAACCATGTCTATTTTCAGGAGCGCTTAAACGAGGAATTTACCCGCAGCCAGCGTTACAATTCCGCCCTGTCCTTTGTGATGGTGGACATCGACAATTTTAAGGAATTTAACGACCGCTTCGGCCATCAGCAAGGGGACTCCATTTTGGTTAAAGTCTCGCAAATTCTCATGGTCTCCATCCGCGGCATCGATTTTGCCGCCCGCTACGGCGGTGAGGAATTCGCCCTGATCCTGCCCAATATCGATATAAAAGGCGCAAAACTGCTCTCTGAGCGCCTGCGCAACAAAGTGGAAAACTACTTCTCCCTGGAAGGGGAAGTCGACCGGCCCGTTACCATCAGCCAGGGGGTTTCCGGCATCCCCAGCGGTAAAATCAAAAATAAAACCGACCTGATCAAAGCCGCCGATAGCGCCCTCTACAAAGCCAAACGCCAGGGAAAGAATCGGGTGATGGTGGCGGATTGAACAGATTTTATGTTAGGCTACGGGCTATCGGCTTCAGGCTTCAGGCTAAATTCAAGAAATTCAGCCCGGAGCCTAAAGCCCATAGCCTAGAGCCTGCTTGGTATTACCCCGCCACCCGGCAACTTTTCACCCACTTTTTCGCCGATTCGAGCAAGGCTTGCATCTCCTGAGCCGACAAAGGGGCGATGTCTTGCAGTTTAGGGTCAAGGGTACTGTGGGGGTTGAAGTTTTGCAGGGTCAGTTTTTTGGCGCCGGATAGTTGTGCAAAGAGGTCTTCGCAATCGTGTAGATTGAGAAGGGCGGGGCAGATGGTGGTGCGGAATTCGTATTCTATCGGGCTGGACATGAGCAGATCGCAGCTTTTGCGGATTTGGCGGACATCCACCGCTTTGCCGGTCACCCGGCGATAGTGTAAATCATCGAGCGGGGCTTTGACGTCCATGGCTATGTAGTCCAGCAGTCTTTTGCTGATAAGCTGTTCCAGAAGATCGGGACGGCTGCCGTTGGTGTCTAATTTTACCAGAAAGCCCTCCTGCTTAAATATACCGATTAACTCCGGCAATTTTCCCTGTAAGGTCGGTTCGCCGCCGCTGATCACCACCCCGTCGATCCAGCCTTTGAAGCCTTTTAATCGCTCCAAAATATTGTCTAGCGGGATATTGAGCAACGTCTGCGGACGCAACACCAATTCATGATTATGGCAATACGGGCAGCGGAAATTGCAGCCCGGCAAAAAGACCACCGCCGCCACTTTACCCGGCCAGTCCAGGAAGGATGTTTCGATAAAACCTTTGATTGGGTACATAATTAACCTCAGTTGGGGATAAGTTTATTGCAAATACAATAAGTTAACATATTTGCAAATAATTTTCCCCTCTTTAGCAAAGAGGGGTGAGGGAGATTTTCTAATTGAATCTAACCTTAAGTAATTGCTCCATCGGAAATCAGCATAATCATTGACATACGGTAATTTTCCTGATAAAGTTCTTTATAGGTTTAAATGGCGAAAGGAGAAAAATGAAATTTCATATAATAATCGAACAGGATGAGGCGGGATATTATGTGGTCGAGGTTCCGGCGCTTCCGGGGTGTCTTTCCCAGGGGAAAACCTATCAGGAAGCCATTGACAATATTAAGGAGGCGATAGAAGGTTGGCTGGAAGTGATGGAATCCAAACAGTCATATAATCCCAATAATTTGGTTGAAGTTTTAGTATAATGGGTAAAACTATAAAACTCTGCTCCGGCACCGAAGCTGTCCGCAAATTTAAAAAAGCCGGCTGGACTGTTGTTCGACAAAAAGGCTCCCACGTAATGTTGACCAAACCCGATTACCAATGGACACTGTCCGTCCCCAGTCATGCTGAACTCGGCCCCGGCTTGCTCCATAAATTAATTCGCCAGGCTGGCCTGACGATAGAGGAATTTAACAAGCTTTAGGGTAGACGCAAGAGAATAGCCGCGTCCCAAGCGGGGGATAAACCCCAACGCTACTTTGATGCAACACCAAAATGACCGGCGTCCCACCTGTCCTACCGAGTGCGCCTACGAACAACATCAGGGGGTGCTGCTAAAAGTAACGCCCCCTGATGTTGTTTCCTTGTTATACTTTCTTTTTTCTTCGCAAAATTGCTAACGGTATTCCACCTGATAATAAGAGAAGAGCGCTTAAAGGTTCAGGAACAACTTCAATAATCCCTTTTGGGTTAAAGTCATAATAGTCATTATGCAACGGATTAGCGTTCCAGGTTTCAGAATATGGATGGTAAGCTAAGTGAAGATATGCAAAATTGCCGCCCTGAGGCCACTGAGAATAATCATGTCTATAATAAGTAACCGGTTCTCCACTGATCCATTTCCAATATCCGTTATCATTATAATAACCAATCCACGCTATATTTTGCCCAGAATTTCCTGGATACGATCTAACATAAGTATCTTTGAAAGTCCAGGTCAACCAATCATTTTCAGCATCAGTATTTATTGTGACAAGATGCCCTCCCAGGGCAAGTGCTTCTTGTTCTGCTGAAGCCCAGGTTTCCCAATCATTTGTTAAAGTATACTGGTGGCCATTGTATTCATACCAGTCATAAGCGTTTGCAATAATTGCAGAACTAATAAGCACTGTTAAATTAATCATAACTACAAATAACTTTTTCATATAGCCTTCTTTTAGTGGGTACAGCCGCGCAAACAACAAAGGGGCGTTATCAGATAACGCCCCTTCATCTTATATGCAATTCCCAAACGATGGGAATTAGTTTTACGCTCCCGCTGGGGGGGTAGCCGCAAACGGGAGCAGGACTACCAAGTTGCGCCTCGCGAAGACATACGCGTTTTGGGGTGGGTGTCTGTACTTCTTCCGAAGGGCGGGATGCCGCCCTTCGGTTTTTAAGGCACAACCTGGCTGGTAAAGAGGGTCCCCCTCTGAGCACATCAAGTGCTAAGTATCCCTCGTTAGAGCTTTTTCCTGTCATTCCCGAATGCCTTTATCGGGAATATAATTTATCTGTTCAAAAACCAGATCCCCGATAAAAACGTTCGGGGATGACAACAAGAAAATGAATTATTACAACATTATATCCTGATAGCACTGTCTCACTTCATCCACATTGGGAATATTCCCGCGCCATTCAGCCAATTCACGGTCATTTTCCGCATCCACCAGCAACATAGTGGGGACAGCCATGACGCTGTGGAAAGCGCCCTCGGCCAATCCGTCGACCGTGTCCATATCATAATCTTCAACCTTAATCCCGTCTCTTTTTAAATTATCCCCCAGTTGTTTCGCCGCGGGACAGCGAGGACAATCCTCGCGCCAAAATAATTTCAATGCCTTCAAGGTGTTCTCCTCCTCTAATAGGGCTTAAGCAATCTTTACCGATTCTTCTGTTTCTGAAACCGCGGGGAAGAAACCCTTAGTCCTGTATCGATCACGAAGCTCCCCCAGCTTCCCTTTATTCCATATGGATGTCTTAGTAAAATACCCGGTAATGCGGGTAATCCCGTCTACATTTTCCGAACCGCAGTAGCTGCATGAATTGCTTAGCCCGCGGCTGGTTTTATGACAATCGTTGCAGGTGGTGAATTCCGGCGAAAACGCGATCTGATCGTTTAGCGTGTGGCGGAAAACCTTAGTGACAAAATTGGCCAGCGATTCCGGCGACGGCTGACTTTCCCCCAGCCAGATATGGGAGATCGATCCCGCCGGAATGATCGGATGAAACAGTCCTTCCATTTTTACCCGCTCAATGGGATTTAATGCCGCTCCGACATTCATCAAGGTGGAGTTGGTATAATAAACCTCTCCCCTGGCGATGTCGCCCTTTATCACTGTGGCCGCCTTGGGCGAATAATAATGTAAATCCAATTTAGCGAAGCGATAAGCGGTGGATTCCGCCGGTGTCTGCTCCAATATGAAGCGTAAATGATGCCTGGCGCTCAGTTTTTCGGCAATCAGCTTCATATGGGAAATGATGCGCAGACCGAACTTCAAAGCCTGCGGTGAATGGTGCATCTCCTCGCCGCAATGAATTTGCACCAGCTCATTTAAACCGAGCATACCGATTAAGAAGGTGGCTTTTTCCAGGCGCAGATAAGACTCCCCGTCCGGCTTCATGGTCAGGAAGGCTAAGGGGCCGTGATTGCCCAGCGCCAGCAGCTTTTCAATAAAAATGCGCTTTTCCAGATGCCCCAGCGCCGCCAATTCCATATGATCGGATAACTTGCTGAATAAAATAGCATCATCCCCCTGCGCCAGATAACCCAGACGGGGCAGGTTGACGGTGATATTCTGCATGGCGCAATAACGCATCTTCCAGGGAGTACGCGCATCCAGCAAATCCCGTTCGTCCAGCTTAAAGCTCAAGCGGCAGCACTGGCTGATTTTGGCGGTGTCGCCGCGATCGAATACAAAATAAGTGTTGCCCTTTTCCGCCGCCACCTGACAGATAAAATTAAGAAATTCCTCATGTCTTGGCGTTTTGTAAAACTTTTCCGTAATGTGCACCAGCGGCTTGGGAAAGAAGAAGGGACGCCCGCAGCCGTCGCCTTCCAGATAAACCTCAAACAGCGCCCAGGCCAGTTTTTGCGCCTCTTCCTGATACTCGGAATAATTCTTGCCGGTAAATTCCCCGCCGGGGCCGATGGCCGGGACATTCTCAAAGTGCTTGGGAACTTCCCAATAAATATTCAAATCGCTGAAAATGGCCTGCCCGCCGCGGGCTACCGCCTGTTGGGAATATTCGAAAATCATCATCTGCGCCAACTGTTTGATTTCCCGATCGGATAAGCCAACTAAATAGGGAGCGAAAAATAAATTGACCGCATCCCAGCCGATAGCGCCGGCAAAGTGCCCCTGCAAGGTGGCGGAAAATTTGACCATGTGCGCAAGCAGCACCTCCGGATGCTTGGCGGGTTTGGCGATGGAGGCCGAATTCGGCAGGCTTAAGCCGAATTTCTTGACATATTCCAGCGATTGACCGGAACAATAGGGGCGATCGCAAAATCCCAAATCGTGCAAGTGAATATCGCCCCGCATATGGGCATCGGCCACATCCTGGGAGAAGATATTCAACAGGGCGTATTCCTTCTTGATCCCCTCGGCTAAAGTAAGATTGGTTGCCTCCGGGCCGTGAGGAACATTGGCGTTTTCCCGGTTGGGATTGAGTATCAACTGATCGACGTCATATAAGGGCATACCGAGACGGGTGTGCATCCGCCGCACCTTTTCCAGCCCGTGCTCAATCAGTTTGGCGTCCACCAATTCACGAATCAGGGGGGCGGTAATGGTTTTAATATGGCTGGCGGTGATTTGATCTTCTACCTGTTTGCTGATTAGCTGCGCCGTTTCCAGGTCGATATAGGTTTCCTTGACCAGGGCATCCACGATCCGCTGCCGATTCCAGGTAATCAAACTTTCACTGGAGGTGCGCACAAAGAGAGCCAAATCTGTCGTCTCCGATCCTTGCGAGGTTACCGGATGGATGCTTCTTTGAGCCAATCGGCTGTTGGGCGACATCTGCTACTCCTTAAAGGTTAAAATGGTATAAAATCAGGAAATATTAATAATGTAACATAGTTGCAATACATTTAGTATCCCACATTTTCATGACCGCTATATGTTGTATACTATAGTCTCCAAAGTGGAATTTGTCAACTGAATTTTTGCAAAAATTTGCTCTTTTTTTTGGGGAATTTTTTATGCAGAGGATTAGGGATAATTACTATAAGGGTATAGGTGAAAAAAATATTTTTGCCGGGGAAAGTTTTTGCAGTTAGAACGTTACGGGACATGAAAATGTTTGTAGGGGCGGGGTTTCTCCCCGCCCCTACAATGGGTAATGGTGGGCGCAGCCCACCCTACAAATCTGATAGCACCCATTTTTTGCCTACCCCCGCTAAGTGGATAAAAGCCTTGCCGGATTCCCCGCGACGATGGCATTGGGGGCGACATCCCTGGTAACGACGCTGCCCGCGCCGACCAGAGCGTTTTCCCCGATGGTAATTCCGCACAGGATTACCGAGCCGCTGCCGATAGAGGCGCCTTTTTTAACGATAGTGGGGATGAGCCGCCATTGGCCGTCGCTGAGCATTTGGCCGTTTCGGGCGGCTTTGGGGTATTTGTCGTTGATAAAGCAGACATGATGGCCGATGAAAACCTCATCCTCGATGACCACCCCTTCGCAGATAAAGGTATGGCTGGAAATTTTGACGTTTTTGCCGATAACCGCGTTCTTTTGGATTTCCACAAAGGTGCCGATTTGGGAGTTATCCCCGATGCGGCAGCCGTAGAGATTCACAAAGTCGTAAATCCGGACATTCTGCCCTAAAACAACATCGTCGGCTATTTTTTTAAGTGCATATTTTCACCAGCCGCCCTTGATTTTTCAGGGATTCTTCCGCCGCTTCCAGGATTTTCACCACCCGCAGCCCGGCCTCCCCGTCGCTTAGGGGCTTTTGACCGCTGCGGATGCAATCCAGAAAATGTCGGCACTCCACTAAAAGCGCCTCGGTCTGCTCCAATTTGGGCACGTACATATTCCCTGCCCGGTATTGCACCCTGATTTTATAGCCGTCCTCCGCATTTTTTGGGGTGTCGATTCCCTGGTTATAAACCTTCAATTTATCGCTGTTTTCCATATCATCGTAGACCAGCATTTTATCGCTGCCTCCGATCTGAATCAATCTGATTTTAGCGGGCGCCAGCCAGTTGACATGAAAATGGGCGATAAGATTGTCAGCATAATTAATTGTAATATATGCTATATCTTCAATATTATTGCCTAAATGGGATAACCCCATAGCTGTTACCGAACGGGGCGTTTTGTCCAGCAAATAATCCATGATGGATAGATCATGGGGCGCTAAATCCCACATTACGTTGACATCATGCTGAAAGATGCCCAGATTGACCCGCACCGAATCAAAGTAGTATATTTCTCCCAATTCACCTGCCCCGATCAGTTCTTTCATCTTTCTTACGGCGGCGGTGTAAATGAAGGTGTGATCGACCATCAATATCTTCTTGTATTTATGCGCCAGTTCCATTAATTCATCGGCCTGACGGCTGCTTGCGGTCAGGGGTTTTTCCACCATTACGTGCTTACCGGACTGTAAGGCTTTTTGGGCGATTTGAAAATGGGTGGAAACCGGGGTGGCGATAGCGACAGCATCGATGCTGCGGTCGGCTAGAATTTCATCCGTATGCCGGGTAGTTGTCAATAGCGGATATTTGCCTTTGATGAAAACCAGCCGCTGCGGATTCAGATCGCAAACGGTCTTTACCCGGCATTCGCCCGCTTCCATAAAATTACGCACCAGATTCGGCCCCCAGTAGCCGCAACCGATGATCCCCAGATTAAGCATTGGGTTTCCTTTATGATTTTTTTACCGCAAAGGCGCAAAGGACGCAGAGAGTAGGATATATAAAAATTTTCATTAATTCTTTGGTGGCGTAAAAATGTAGAGATTTGAGCAATAAATCTGTTCCGGCTGAAAAACGTCATTGCGAGGCAGTCTTACCGCCGAAGCAATCTCCAGACGCACGGGTGGAGATTGCTTCGCTCCGCTCGCAATGACACTTCGGGTCTCTGATTGAGAACGCTACCAATTCTTTGCGTCCTCTGCGTCTCTGCGGTGAAAAATCTATCTCAACAACGTCGGATAAAATCGCTCGTGATTTCTGACAAAGGCTTCGTGGGAGTAATTCTCTTCGATAAAATGCTTGGCTTTCAATCCCATTGTACGTTTTTTATTGGGATTTCTCAACAAATCCAGCAACTCTTCAGCCATTTCCTTTTCCGTTTTGGCGGTGATCAGATATTTGGTTTTTTCCAAAACCTGTTTTTTATCCAAACCGGCTTTGTTTACCGCCACTATCGGTTTGGCATAGGTCATGGCCTGTTTCCCTGCCACTCCTATTTCTTCATCAAGGGATAAGGTGACGTAAATATCGCAATTGGAAAATAAATTAGGCAAATCCCGCCGCAGGCCCAAAAAAACGACATTATCGTTTAACCGCAAGTCGTTGGTCAATTTCCTGAGTGCTGATTCTTCCGGCCCGGAACCGGCTAATACCAAAAGGGCTTGCGGGTTTTGATCCGCCACCAGCCGCATGGAGCGGATGATAAAATCCAGGCAGCGTTGCCGATGCAGGCGGGCGACGCTTAAAAGAACCGGAGTATCGGCGCTTATTTGCAGTTCTTTTCGGAGATTACGCGCCTTGTTGTCCCATTTAACCAGATGGCAATTGACCCCTTGATTGATGCGGACGATTTTTTGTTCATTTATCCGGATGCTTTTCAATTCGTTATGCAGCATGCCGCACCAAACAATGTATTTATCGATCATGAAAGACGGCAATCCCAGGGCTAAATAGTAATGCCAGGCGGAAACCTGATAGCGGTGTAAATGCACCGTGGTTACAATTTTAGGAATACCCTTTAATTGGCCCAAAATATAGCCGAAAAATGCCCCCAAAAGGGTGGAAAATTCCAAATGCAGATGCAAAACATCGTAATGCCCCTTTTCGATCCGGGAAAACAGGGAAAAGGGCAGCCTAAGGTTATATTTACTCATGCTCAAACTGGCGGTCTGCCCGGCATAAAGCTTGATCTCGTTGGCATAAATTCCCCAGCCGTAAAGACAAGCTATGTCCATCTCGAATTCGTCTTTATTTATGCCTTTGACCAGGCTTAAGACCAATTCCTGAGCGCCGCCCAGATTGAATGAATCGATTAAATGCAGGATTTTGAGTTTTTTCATAATAGGTTTTTAACCACGGAATAGTTTTTTACCACGGAAAACACGGAAAAACACGGAAAAAATTCAACTTATTTAAAATTCCGTGCTTTTCCGTGCTTTCTGTGGTTTATAGTATTAATCTTTCAATTTGTATTTTAGGATAACTTCCAAAATTTATTAAAATTCCAAGTTTAATATCTGTTGCTTTTAGATAATTCAAAAGTTGAGCTTTGTGCTCTGCACAAATCTCTTTGACTGCCTTTAACTCAACTATGATTTTCCCAAAACATATTAAATCCGGTTTGTAGGTTTGGTTTAGTTGTTCACTTTTATATGTAAGCAATAACGTAGGTTGCGATACATACGGCAAATGACACTTTTTAAATTCTTTTTCTAAACACTCCTGATATACAGCCTCCAGAAAACCGCATCCCATTATTCGATAAACTTCAAATGCCGCCCCACGAATAGCATAAGTTTCTTCTTCATAAATTAATTTTTTCATTTCCGTGTTCTTTCCGTGCCTTCCGTGGTTAAAAATATTTCAGTTACTTTCTGCGGATTGAATTCCCCGTACAAATCCAAAACAAACCGCCGCGCCCGACAGCCGATCTCCCTGGCTTTTTCCCGATCGAGATAAATCATATCCAAAATGTTGGACAAAGCCCGATAATCACCGGGAGGATATAAATAGCCGGTGACGCCCGGTTTGATCAATTCCCGATAGTTGGGGAAATCCGAAGCTACAACTACCTGTTGCATCAACATCGCTTCGATAACCGACAGCGGATAATCCAGCACATGGCTTCTCTTTAGCATGGGAAAGATATACACTTGCGAATCAGCTAAAAATTCCTGGCGGTCGACTATCCCCCAGATGGAGACCTGCTTTCCCAATTCCAGTTTTTTAATCAATGTATCGATATTTTTACCGTCACCTGTTCCCTCCCAGGCCAAATGAATTTTGATATGTGGATTTCTCAATAAGTGCACAGCCTGCAAAACCACCTCTATCCCGCGTTCAGGGGCAAAGCTTCCCAAATGAGAGATGATCAAATCGTTCCCCTGAACAGGGAGAGGATCAGGGACTAAAAGCTCACTATCCAAAGGACGAGGGGGAAGGAAATAAATTTTATCGGCGTCTGTAAGCTTTTGTTTTTGTAGTTCATTCCGCAAATCGTAAGACAAGCAAATAACCCGTTTGAACCCGGAAAAAATAAATTTTTTCAACCAATAGGGAGCGCGGCAGATTTCCGTGCCCCGTATTTCAACTAGTTCAATAAATTTCCGGTCGGCAGGGGCCAGGATTTTAGGGCATCCGGTTTTGCCCAACAAAATAAGCGGTAACAAAATCGAATAATCGAAGATGGAAAAGACCATAAGTGAAATATTCTCGTCGGTTATTAACTTACGGGAAAGTAAGCACAACCTGGTTAGATAGCCGATTTTCGCCCGGAATGATTTCCCCTCTTTCGGTAAATAACAAATTTCCCATCCCGGCTCGTCAAAGGAAATATCGCTTACTGCATAAACTTTTACCCCTTGCGCAATAAGCTGCTTCATCCAGGAGTAAAGCGTATTCTTCAACCCCTCATTCCAGGGAGGGCCGAAGCCCTTTGCCCCATAAAAGACCAGTAACAGCTTAGGCTGCTTTTTCTCCAAATCATTCACCTTTTTTATAAAGCATAACGCACATGGGGGTTACATAGCGCAAGATCTTGTTTTTACATAAATTAATATCCAGACCGACAAAATCATCCACGCCCAAGCGCTTGATTAGCGCGGGAAGTTTGGGCAGCAATCCCACCCCCACCAGCGCTTGCCGGGATAAGCCGTGTATCTGATAAAGCTTTTCAATTTGCCAAGGTGTCAAATAAGAGCTATACATATTCTTTTGGGCGAAATAATGCAGCGAAAAATTAAAATATTTTTTCAGAAAAACTAAAGGAAAATCCAGGCGGAATAAATTGTTGGCATCCACAATCACCCAACCGCCCGGATTTACCACCCGCTGAAATTCATTTAAAACTTTTTGCGGATTGGCAAAATGACTAACCAGTTTGACAGACAAGACGCCGTCGAATTGATTATCTTTAAAAGGCAGATATTCGGCATCCGCACGCAATAGGGAAAAATCCGGGTGATGGGATAAACGCCGCTTGGTATAATCCAGCATGGCAGGGGAAAAATCCAGCACCGTCACTTGCGCCTTGCTCTGCAACAGGCTTTCCGAAAAACGCCCGGTGCCGCAGCCCACTTCCAGGATTTTTTGACCGGCCACATCCCCTGTCAACTGCCTGATGGTATTTAGCTCCCGCAAATGTCTGACCTGCCCGCCCAACCCGGCAAAACGCGTCTTATCATAAAATTGCCCGGCATCCTGGCTGTAGTATTGTTGTACTGCTCTTTTTATTTTTTCACTATCGTGCATATTTTATCCGTTAATCGAGATACGAGGTACGAGATACGAGATATGAGGTACGAAAAAATCCGCTTTTCCGTACCTCGTATCTCGGTAATCTTTTGGCCTTGAAAAACTCCTCTAATTCCAGCGCTCTGCCGATAAGTTCGATAACCGTATTAATGCTGAAAAGCAGCAGGGACAAAGTCAACGCTTTCTCCCCGATTACGTTGTACCTGTTGAACACCACCACAAAGGCGCCTTCCCTTACCCCTAAACCGGACAAGCCGGAACCAAAAAGGTTAAGACAATGAAGAAACCACGGAAACACAGAAGGGCGGAAACACGGAAAAAGAAATTAATGGTTTTTTGTTCTTTCTGTGTCTCTGTAATTCAGTGTTTCTGTGGTTACT
>JACRJN010000182.1 GCA_016235675.1 Candidatus Schekmanbacteria bacterium | reverse complement strand
TAATTAATTCTATTTCTTATTCCGAACTCAGGTTTCTTATCTCAAACCTGCCAAGCCTTGCCAATCGGCCCGCCGCCCTTTAGGGTTTCGGTGTGGAACACACCCGAAACATCCAGGATAGTAACTTTGCGTAACATGAGATACTAAGATCGGCGTTGGGAAATTTAAATAAAACTACCTGCCCGGTTTTTCTCACATCCATTTTTCCTTCAAATCCGATTCGCTGTACAATGCTGTTTCTTCTTCCATCCCGCGCATGGCGGAAGTTAATGAAAAGCTATACCATTCGGAGTCGTCTTGCCGTATACTTTTTAAAGAAGTCTTGCTTAGTAAAGTATCAATAAATTCCAACACTTTTTTTGCGAAGGTTCCGGTAAGTTTTGAATCTTTTGCTCAATCTTTTTTAACGTGTTCATTTTCGGCTGCTTTCTTTAATTGAATCCCGGGCTGTTATACGAGGCAATTTGGTCAAGCGGCAACCTCTATTAATGAGGCTGTATCTTCCGGAACCTTTTGACCGTCCTTGCGTAAACTTTCGATATAGCATTGTATGGCTTCTCGGATATTTCCCAGCGCCTCTTGTCTGGTATCTCCCTGTGAATGACATCCCGGTAATGCAGGGCAATATACATGGTATCCCCCGTCGGCTTCCTTTTCAAAGACGACGGTATAAATGAGGGACATATTCAAATCTCCATTTATATAATAGCTAATCTAATTTGATACAACTCTCCTTAAGACAAAAATTGTAGCACACTAATAATTTTATAGCAATCAGCCAAGGTGGGAATTCTTAGGTTGCCGGACGGTTTTTTATTGGGGAGTGAAATGTTGATACCCATGAAACCAGGGATGCGGGTGATTTTTTTCATCCATTAGTATCAGACCTTCGCTTGCAGGCAGGATTTCACCGATTACAGTCAGCGGGCAGTTGCAGGCCGATAGGGCGTCTTGCAGCGGTTTTGTGGCATCGGGGGAAGCTGTAAGCAGCAGTTCGTAATCTTCCCCGCCGCATAAGGCCAGTTCCAATGCGCTCTTTCCCAAACTTGCAGCGCGTTTCTGCAAATATTGCGATATGGGGATGAGGTTTGCTTGGATACGCGCCCCGACTTGACTTGCCTGGGTGAGATTGAGCATATCGGCAGCCAGACCGTCGCTAATATCCATCATAGCGGTGGCTAAGCCGATTTGGGCGATGATTTGCGCTTCACGACAGCGTGGGAAAGGCATAAGTTGCTTTTCGAGGAGAGGGTGATCTTCCGGCCTGGTTTGACCGCTTTCCAGAATAATTAATCCCGCCGCCGCTTCGCCCAGATTGCCGGTAACCAGGATCTGATCCCCGATTTTGGCTGTGGTGCGCAAGAGAGTCACACCTGAGGTTGTTTCACCGATTAGGGTTATATTGATCATGATTACACCGGGAGAGGCGCAGGTATCACCGCCGGCAATAATTACCCTCCACTTGTCGGCCAAATCTCCCAATCCCCGATAGAAGTCATCCACCCAGATTAAGGGCAAATCAGCCGGCAATCCCAGACTAATCAGGCAAAAGCGGGGAATCCCGCCCATAGCGGCAATGTCGCTTAGATTTACGGCCAGGGATTTATAGCCCAGTTGATAGGGGCTAATCCAGGAGCGGCGGAAGTGGATGTTTTCGATCAAGGCATCACAGGTGATCAAACCTTTTTCCCGGCTTGGCAGGGTGAAAACCGCGGCATCATCGCCGATACCCACAGGTATTTGGGCGGACGTTTTGCCCCAGCGTTGGCGGATTGTTTGCAACAGTGTCCGTTCGCCTATGCCTTGGATGGTTTTATTGGTCATAAATTAAGCGATTTTTTGCATTTGGTCTAATACTTTGACTTCGTGATTTATCTTCTTTGATAATTTGGCTTGGGCTGTTTCTAAGTCATACCGGGTTTGCAAGCGTAGCCAGACGACGGCGCTGGTATTGAAATAGCGGGCTAATCTCATCGCGGTATCAACGGTAATCGCTCGTTTCCCCTGCACAATTTGATTGATGCGCAGTGCAGAAACGCCGATGTCTTTAGCCACTCTATATTGAGTTAACCCCAAAGGCTTCATGAAATCTTCCAATAAAATATCTCCCGGATGAACAGGCGGAAGTGTTTTCATAATTATCCTTTCATTTGTTAATGGTAATCAAGGAGTTCCACATCATTTGCTTTGCCGTTAACCCAGTTAAAACAAATTCTCCATTGATCATTAATACGAATACTGTACTGTCCTGTACGATTTCCATGGAGTTGTTCTAATCTGTTCCCAGGAGGCGCTTTCAAATCCTGCAAATCCTCTGCATCGTCCAAATAAATAAGCTTACGCCGGGCGGTTTTTTGAATATTAAAGGGCAGTTTTTTTGATACAAATCCTCTAAATATTTTTTCTGTTTCAGAATTTGCAAATGATGCAATCATATTAATAATATCACAAGATGATAATATCGTAAAGCGATACTATTTAATTTTTTTACAAGCCTGTAAAAACCGCTGTCCCAATAATGGATAAGAGGCAAAATGCAGATGGGTATAGGAGGCCAGCAGGTTATTGGCTGTCAACCCATCCAGAGAACGTTTTTCCCCGCGGCTGTTATATAGTTGATAGGCGGTATGCTCAGGCAGGTCATCGATAGTCGACCAATGAAATTCATGCCCCCGCAATTCTTCGCCCGCCAGGCTAAGGAGATTGTCACGCTGAACTTTTACCCGGACATAGCCCAAAGCCTGCCGCCGATCGGTCATTTTGGTTTTGACCGGCAAAAGACTGGCCAGTGGATAGTAATTGCCGTCTCCGGCAGTAATCCCTTGGGTGAGATACATCAGGCCGCCGCACTCGGCGTAAATGGGCATACTTTGCCGATGCGCCCGGCGTATGTCTTCCAATAAAGTTTGATTGGCGCTCAATTGTTCGGCGAAAAGTTCCGGATAACCGCCGCCGATATATAGCCCACAGCATCCCTCAGGCAAATTTTTATCTTTTAATGGGCTGAAATATAGTATCTCCGCTCCCCAGTATTTTAGTAAGTCCAAATTGTCATGATAATAAAAATGAAAGGTTTGATCGTACGCCACCGCCAAAGGGATTTTTTTATCTAATGGGGGGACGGTAAATAATTGACTGGTAAATGAAGGCAGTGGCGGCACACCGGCGGCAATCTGCCAAAGTCTATTAATATCTATATGCTTTGCGGTTATTTCCTGTAATTTGCCCCAAAAATTTTGATTGTTTTGCTCTATCTGCGGAATCAGCCCTAAATGTCGTTCCGGCAGGATTAAATCTTCGCAGCGGGGAAATCCGCCTAAAACCGGCAGACCCGTTTTCTCTTCGATCGCGGTTTTCAGCAATTGATAGTGAGAGGAAGACCCGACGCGATTGAGAATCACTCCCGCCAGATTTATCTGCTTGTCCATCTCCCGATAACCGAGGACGATTGCCGCCGCGCTTTGGCCTAAACCCTTGGCGTCGACAACTAAGATTACCGGAATCTTTAACAATTTAGCCAAGTCGGCGCTGCTGCCGCATCCGCTTTGACCTTGCACCCCATCGTATAACCCCATAGCCCCTTCTATTACGGCTATGTCGGCATTCCCGGTATTGTAAGCAAAAAGTTCTGATATGGTATTTGAAGATAAAAGCCAAGTATCCAGATTACGGCAAGGATTTTGAGCGGCTAGGCTGTGATAGCCCGGATCGATATAATCCGGGCCGCTTTTAAAGGGCTGTACCTTTTTTCCGGCTTGGCGAAAAGCGCTGATTATGCCTGCGGTGATGGTGGTTTTACCGGCGCCGCTGTGAGTGGCGGCCAGCATAAGACGGGGAGGATTGGGCATAAAGGAAAATACCTAATAGAAGTCAGGAGTCAGAATCCAGAAGACTTAATTTATTCTGAATTCTGTCTCCTTTATTCTGACTCCTTATCTTAATGTACCTGACTGCTTCCCTTGTGAGGTGCGGGCTGAACCGGGAGTTTTATTTCCCCGAATTTTTCCTCATATTTGGCGATATTGTCGCGTAAGGCCAGCATAATAGCTTTGGCATCGATAGGATTGGTAATCAAGCGGGATTGAACCCGAATCTTTCCTTCAGGGAGAGCCAGTCCCAAATCGAAAATAAATTCCTTCATGTTATGAACTATCAAGGCTTGATTTATATAAACCCCACCCTCGACCTGCGGGTTTATTTCAACCTCCAGAAAGTCTTTTTTATCTTTAGACAATATCCGCTCCTTTAAAAATGGATAATCTTTACCCGACGACCTTTAAGTCCTTGCCCGGTTTGAAAAAGGGGATTTTTTTAGACGGTACCTTTACCGGATCGCCCGTTCTGGGGTTACGCCCTTGCCGCGCCCTGCGCTGTTTAATCCTGAAGCTTCCGAAACCGCGCAATTCCACCTTTTGGCTTTTAGATAAAGATTCGATAATGCTGCTGAAAACGGTGTTAACGATCATGGTGGCTTCCTTGCGAGTGAGATTTAATTCTTCAGCCACTTGGGCGATTAATTCCCCTTTTACCATTGAAATCTCCTTACTTTTCTATAAGTTGGTAAATTATTAAGTTTTGTCTAAGAAATTAGCTTGACAGCCCGCTTAGTTTTGTGTTATAAATTCGCCTGTTGCCGAGGTAGCTCAGCCGGTAGAGCAGAGGACTGAAAATCCTTGTGTCGGCGGTTCGATTCCGTCCCTCGGCACCATCCCTTCCTTTTTTATATTCTTCCTATTAAAATTCCCATTCAAAAGTAAACCTGCCGTTTTTATTATAAAAGTCTCGTTCAATAATGTCAAACAATTATTTTGTGTTTTCAAAGTTTTATATCGAGAAACCTCACAAGAGGTATGAGATTTTACAATAATTTGCAAAAATAACAAAAATAAATTATAATATTGCCAAAACTTAATTGGTTTCAATAATTTAGCACTATTTTTATTAAAGTGCAACTCTTTTTTTGAGATTTTTTATTGTGACAATAAAATTTAAGGATTGAATTTCAAGCCCCAACTATGTCTTTACGTCATTCTTTATTATTGTTTTTTAAGGGATTCCTATGGTTTCTGATTATAACGGCGACTATCGCTATCGGTTCGCTGTCGGGGATATTATACGGACTTTTAAGCAACCTGCCTCAAGTGGAATCTTTGGAATATTATCAGCCGGGAATGATTACCACGGTTTATTCGGATGACGATCAGGTTCTGGCTGAATTCTTTCAGGAAAAAAGGTACCTGCTTCCCTTCAAAAAAATTCCCACCCGGTTTATCCAGGCGCTGCTTGCTGCGGAAGATGCCCAATTTTACCAGCATTGGGGGTTGGATTTTCCCGGTATCGGCCGCGCTTTATGGGTCGATCTTAAGGCGCGCAAAATAGTCCAGGGCGGAAGCACCATCACTCAGCAGTTGGCTAAAATTCTGTTTCTCACTCCCGAGCGAACGGTGGATCGCAAATTGAAAGAAGCGCTGTTAGCCCTGCAAATAGAAAAAAGATACACTAAAAATGAAATATTAGCCATGTATTGCAACCAGATATATTTCGGCAGCGGCTGCTATGGGGTGGAGACCGCTGCCCGCACTTATTTCGGAAAAGGCGTCGACAGATTGCATCTGACCCAGTTGGCGATGCTGGCCGGTTTGCCGAAATCCCCTGAAAGCTTCTCTCCTTTTAATAACCCGCAAAAGGCGATGGCACGGCGAAATTATGTTTTAAAACGCATGAGGGAAGAGGGGGTTATTACTATAAAAGAGTATGAAAACAGCCAAAGGATGGCGCTCGGATTGGGAAGACACCAGAAAAAGCCTCAAATCGCCCAATATTTTGCAGAAATGACGCGCCAGTATCTGGAAGACAAATATGGGGTAAATATGCTTTATCGCAATGGGCTGAAGGTCTATACCACCTTGAACTGGAATCTGCAACAAGCCGCCGAATCCGCGGTTTTGGACGGGATTAACGAATTGCGGGAAAGACAGAAAATCTCCCCGGACGCACCCGTTCAACCGGAGGCGGCTCTAATGGCCGTTGAAACCGGAACCGGCAATATCAAGGCCTATGTCGGCGGGGTAAGTTTCGACCGCAGCAAATTCAATCGCGTGATCCAGGCCAAGCGTCAGCCGGGATCGTCGTTTAAGCCGATTTTTTATGCCAAAGCCCTGGATGGGATATTAACACCGGCTTCAATTATGCAAGACACTCCTATTGTGCTCATAAATCCGTACAGTGGCCAGGAATGGCGTCCGCAAAACTTCGATAAAAAATATAAGGGTGCGATTACTTTACGCCAGGCTTTGCAAGAATCGCGCAATGTCGTAAGCGTGAGATTGTTAAAGCGGGTGGGGGTGAAAAACGCGATTGCCTTTGCCAAAAAACTGGGCATCACCAGCAGTCTGCATCCCTATTTGTCGCTGGCCTTGGGCAGCGCCGATGTAACCCTATGGGAGATGACCGGCGCATTCAGTGTCTTCGCCAATCAGGGAATGAGAATCGAACCTAACTATATCCGCCATATAACAGATAGCGACGGTAAATTAATCGAGGAAACGATCCCCGCTCCGCAGCAGGCAATTTCCGAGCAGACCGCTTATTTGATTACCTCGTTGCTGGAAGGGGTCGTTCAACACGGAACAGGAACAAAGGCGAAGGTTTTAAACCGGCCGGTTGCCGCTAAAACCGGCACTACCAACGATTTTATGGACGCCTGGTTTATCGGCTATGTTCCTCAATTAGTAGTGGGAACCTGGGTGGGGTATGACCAGAAAAAAACCTTAGGGGATAAAGAAACGGGGGGACAAACCGCCGCTCCGATCTGGGTTAAATTTATGGAAAAAGCAAACGATAAATACCCGGTGCAGGCATTCCCCGTGCCGGAAGGCATAGTCCAGATCAATATCGACGCCCAAAGCGGGATGCCGGCTACTCCCCGCTGCAAAAAGATCATCAGGGAATCTTTCCGCAGAGGCACTGAGCCTGGTTATTATTGTACCTGGCATTGATGTGAAGGGAAAAGGGGAAAAACATAGATAAATTTTGCCCTTTCGCCTTATTCTCAGGCATTAACGTAAAAAACACACTTCTTAATATAAATTACTGCTACTTACTTCATGGCAGATAAAAAATATTTTGACATTCAAAGCATTATAGTGTATATATACAACATGAAATTAAAATAGTAATATAAAGTCATTGATATAGAAAAAAGGGTTAAAAGGGATTGTTCAATAACCCCTTGCAATGATGTTTTCCCCAGGCCGGACAGATTTCCGTGGTTTTAGAAAAGGAGGTTTGATGTAAATGGCACAAGGAACGGTTAAGTGGTTTAATGATTCTAAAGGTTATGGATTTATTGAAAATGAAGACGGTAAAGATGTATTCGTACATTTTACCGCGATTACGGGCGAGGGCTATAAAACCCTGAGCGAAGGGCAACGGGTTGTATTAGATGTTGTGACAGGCCCTAAAGGATTACATGCCGCCAATGTAATGAAAGCGCTTTAGTGATTTGTTTCGTCAATTAAAGGAATAGGGATTTTCCCTGTTTTATAGATAGATAAATAAAAAAGCCGAATTATCGGCTTTTTTATTTATTAGCATAATCATATCTCCGATTCCAAATTGGTATTTGAGCGTGTCCTCTTCTTTTCGGAATGCGCCCTTTTATCTGTTAACATCTTTTCCTTGGCGCGTTTTGACCTTTTTCTTTTCTGCCGTCTGATTCGCTCGATTTCCTGTTGTTTTTCGCCGATCAGCCCTAATATCAGCTCTTCGATTTTTTCCGCCAAAAGTCGCCGCGCCAAAAATCTGTTTAACGCCTGAGACCGTTCGCTTTGCATTTTAACTTCGATTCCGGTAGGAACATGCTTCAGATAAACGCAGGTGGAGGTTTTATTGACGTTTTGTCCCCCCTTGCCGCCGGAACGGATAAATTTTTCTATAATATCCGATTCCTGTATTCCCAGTTCACGAAAGCGTAGCTGTAAGGCTTTTTCTTTGTCCGGATTTATCATACGTTAATTATAACATATTCGACTGGCGAATAAGCCTATTGAATCGGATTGGCATTGGCATCTTTCCAACTGAATAATTTATCAAAACCGGTTAATGCAATTTTAGCGATTTCCTTTATTCCGATTTGCTCTTTGGTTAAGAAAACAGCCTTGGTGTCCAAGGGGGTTCCATCGGCGGCAAACTGGAAATTTTCCTTGTGGTACTGTGACGCAATCCCAATGTCGAAGCCGCTGCGTCCAGTGATATTGATGTAATTAACGTCTGTTAAGTAACCGTAATTTTCAACTATTATGTTAGCCAATTTGGATGTCTCCATTTCCATTTTTCTGGGGCTTTTGACTACATCATCTTCTAAATACCCGATAACATTTAAGATATGGGTTTTTTGTATGCTGTCGCTACCGGCAATCAACGCCTTGCCGTAGGTGTGATTAAAGGAGATTTTTTGGAATGATGTTTTCTCTTTAATCTTGGAGGCAATCAAATCAGAATTATATTTGTACATTTCATCGTTTCCCAACAACATGATCATAGAGGTTTTAGGGAAAACCGATTCCAATTGTTCCTGGTTATTGGTAAGAATCCTGTTTAACATAAACGTTGCCGTGCCGGATAAAAATATGATCGCAAGGCTTGCCGCCACTGCTGCAATAAAGGCAAACCGCGCTTGCTGCCCGTTATAAAAGGTCTTAAAAATATTTTTGCGATATTGATTCACGCCGGTAACCAATGTGCCGCAAATATGATCGCTGCCGCCTTGTTTTAACGGATGGTATGCGATAAGAATAGTTTCTCCCAACACCAGAGCCAGATACACCCCTCCCCATAAGATTGTTTTAAAAATATTGTCACAAAACAGGCCGATTACAAACAAAAAGGGCAGGGTATAAAAACCGGTGAGGTAATACAATAAGGATTGTCCCAGTCCCAAATAAACGCCGTCGTCTCTTACCACTTGTATTTTAAATATTTTCTTCCCCAGTGTTTGCCCTTCCATGATGCTGCTGTGACAAATGGTGAAATAAACCAAAAGAATGACGCTTCCCATCCAGCTAATTTCACCTAAACGGTAAAGATACGCCTTGACTTGCGGAATAAAGGTCGAAAGCAAGACCAGTGCGGCCAGTAGCGCGACATCGAGCAGCGTTGCCAGAAATCTAATCCAAAAACCGGGAATCGGGTTATCCTGGGACATAGGCATACTCCACTCATGCGTTTTGATTTTTTGCTAATACCAATTCGCTGTCAAACATTGAAGAATAATCTGTAGCGCGGGGGGTTCATCCCCCGCTTGCAGACGAACGTGTTGGGGATAAACCCCAACGCTACATTAATCTTTGACAGCGAATTGGTATTAGATGAGATTATGAGTGATAGATATGCAATTTATGATCCCGTGGGACAGGTGTTTCGCCTGTTATACTCAAGAAGTTCATAAATTGTGATTTGCTCTAAAAAATTGGTCGCGTAGCAATAGAGAGACCCGAAACGTCAAAAGTGAGGCAGCCTTATCGCCGAAGCAATCTCATACGCACGCATGGAGATTGCTTCGCATAAGCTCGCAATGACATTTTATGTGATGTCTGATTATTTACGCCGCTGCTAATTGGAAATCGGTTTCGAACGAAGCTTTGATCTCTTCGATCATCTTGCGGATACTTTCCACCTCGTCGGAGTAAAGCACTTTAATGCGGGAATGGAATTGCTCCAGTTGCTCGACCAGTTTATAGAGGCTGTTATCTTCCACCTTCTGTACGTTGACGATATTCAGGGTGATGACCCGTCTTTCCTCACGGCTCAGCATGTTGGAGATTTTATGCTGCAAGGTTTCCACATTCACCGCATCCAGAATCCCGTGCAAATCCATCCGGATATGCTGGGCAGACAGGGCGTCTCTTAATTTTATTTCCAAGAGATTGGGCGGCAGTTCCGGTAATATTCTGCCCTTAAGAACTTCCGGCAATAACTGGAAGGCGGGGGTCGGGGGTTTGCTGTAAATGGTTTTGGGCTGGCGCACATCCCCGAAAAGCTTCAGTTTTACATATTCCTTCAGCGCACAGAGGGAACCTCCATGGGTAAGCAGTTCCTGCTGCAAAGTTTTCGGCCCGAAAGTCTCCCGGTAATCACGAATCAGGGCTTCTAACAACCTGGCTGATTGCGCGGTAGGCATATAGGGCTTCATAACATCCAGAACGGAATAAAAACGGGTGCAGCAGGCTTTTAATTGCTCATTACGCTCCTTTAACCAGGGGTCGTCCTGATAGCGCAGGGTATATTTATAGCCTTGCAAATAAGTGGCGGACAGGCGCATAATGGAAGGCCCCAACTCATGATAATCCCGTTTAAACGCCTGGCGTAAATACTCTTCGGATTCTTTCCCGGTAAAATGGGGATGGTCAAACCAAAGCCGGTGCTGGCCGTGCCATTCCTCATAAGGCAGATCCTCACGCAATATGCCCTTGCTTTTGTAGTCCTTGTATAAGCTGGTCTGCGGCAGAGGCCCCAATTGCATGAACTGGACAAAATCCGGACGCAACCTTAAGGTAAAATCGATGTCTTCATGGATCGTTTCCTTGGTGTGGTGTTCCTGAAAAAGAATCGTCGAGGCCAAAATAGAAACCCCGTGGTTGCGCAAATCCTGGAACATGGCTTCCATGTCGATGCCTTTATTTTTCTCATAATTCTTTTGTTTGGATTCCACCCCAATCCAGACAAAGCCGATGCCTAATTCCAAAAGGAACTTAGCGCCCAATTCCTTAATAGTCTCCGCCGAGGAGAAAACCCCGAAATTGTAATGCTTATTATGCTGCTTCATCAAGGCCAGTAATTCCTGAGCACGTGCCTTTTGTTTGAGAAAATTCTCGTCCATAACCATGAAATCACCGCAGCCCAACTTATTTTCGATTTTTACCAAAACATCGAACACTTCTTTAGTGGTTTTAAAAAAGGAGGTATATTTAAAATCAAAATGGTGGGTGGTGCTGCAAAAACGGCAGGCGTTGGGACAGCCGACGCCCAGCAATAATATACCGGTTTTACCCAACAGCGGAATACCCATTACCCGTTTATTATCCGCGGAGCAAATTACCGGATGCTTTACCGGGGCATCGACATTTTCTCCGAAGAACTGACGCAGCCAGCGAATACCTTCGCCTTTAACAATGTGATCGCAATCGACCAGTTTTTCAAGATTCGGGATTTGGGTGCCGTGGCCGCCTAAGATTATTTTGGTCTTGGGAGAAAGACGACGGACAATCTCCGCCATCTTTTGGGTTTTTTTAAAATTTGGAGTAATAAAGGTGATCCCGATATAATCGTAGCCCTTCTTTACCTCTTGCTCAAAACGCTTCAATGTGGGAAAATCCAAAATGGTAGTGGGAACGCCGATATTTTCGGCCAATAAGTAAAGATTGAAACTTCGGTGATGATAGCGAACGGAAAAAATCTCCTGTTCTCTGGTAACCTGGTTATGATATAATTCCATTATATTTTCTTTGCGGCCATATTCATCATCAACGCCATAAGGCTTAAAGACTGAGGTAAGAAGTAATTTCATTTGTTCTCCAATTTCATTTTTCCCCTTAAAAAAGACAAAATACACTTTGGCAAAGTTATATGATAAATCTGCAATAATAGATTGTCAAGAAAATAAGCCATAGATTAACAAATATTTTCAAATGATTAATAAAAACAAAATAAGAACATATTTATTTTATGTAATATTATTATTGATTATAAGCAGTATCGCCATCCTGTCTTATTCCGCCTATCTTACGGTAGAAACACAAGTAGCGGATAATTTCAACCAACACCAGCTTATTTTAGCCAGAGAAGCCGCCGCCGGAATCGAAAATTATACCGGAAGTATTCAAAATACCCTCCATTATATGGGCAGAGACTTAATCAAAAATCCGCAGAATTACCAAGTTATCATGGAATATAACTGGCAATTGATGGCTAATCGGTTGCTTTATCTGGTTTATATAGATGCAGCCGGAAAATCGATCTACTTTCAGCCCGCCGAACTGACGGATCTGCCGCGTGATTTCAGCCAAACAGCGTATTACAAAACTTTGATCAAACAAACCGCCCCGTCTCCTGTCCCTTACATCAGCAATGTATATTCCAGCCTGTCTGGACAAAATGTAATTGCAATTGCCATACCATTATATACAACCGGCAATCAATTACAGGGGATTCTCGGCGCCGCGATAAATTCAAACAAAATGCTGGAGATATTTCTCTCCCCCATAAAACCTGGGCAAAACGGGTTTGCCTGGCTTTTGGACAACAACGGCAACTTGCTCTATCATCCGCATCACGAGGAAATGCTGGGCAAAAATATATTTACCTCCAGGGGATGTGAGCCGTGTCATCCGGATTTCAATCTGGAAAAACGACTTGCCGCAAGTATCAAAGGCGGAACGGTAATTACCTATATACCGCAATCGAATCAAAGGCGATTATTGGCTTACCATCCGGTAAGAATCGGGCCGCGTTATTGGCTGGTTGCGGTGGAAACGCCTTACATGGAAGTCATCTCATTGATCGAGAGCAGTTTTAAAACCACATCGACGTTGGCCGTAGCAATAATTTTTATCATCCTTTTGACTTGCCTATATATGGTCAATCTGCAAAAAAAGCGGGTTGAGGTAGAAAAAGAAGCCAAAGACTTAAGGGATTTATTGGAAGCCATTTCTGAAAATTCACCGATTGAAATTGCTATAGTGGATACGGAGGAAAGATATGTATATGTCAATCATTTTTGGGAACAAATCAGTGGCGTTGATCGAATGATAATTTTAGGTCAGCAAATCAGTGAAGTTCAGCCCGCCCTCTACGAAAATGAAACCTTTCACCGGCTTTTCCACCAGGCATTACAAACGGGGAAGCCGCAAGGCAACATAGAAATCAGTTTTTTAGCGCGGATTGGAATTTATAACGGCAAGCAGGTGTATAAAATTTTTTGGATAATCCCACTTTCCATCATAGAAAAAACAGTAGTCAGATGCGCTTTGATTGGTTATAATATTACCGAACTCAAGCGCATGGAGCGTCAACTGATACAATCGGAAAAGTTGGCGGCCAGCGGCAAGCTGGCGGCAGGCATCGCCCATGAGATCAACAACCCGCTTTACGGGATTCAGGGTTGTCTGGATTATTTGCGCAAAAATTTGGAATTAAATGAGCGGGATAAGAAATTCGTCGAATTATCTTATCAGGAAACCGAGCGCATTAATAAGCTCTTGCGTATGATGCACGATTTCTATCACCCCTCGGAAGAGGCGATGAAACCCGTTGCTATCAATGAACTGGTAAGGGACGTTTTGATATTGCAGCAGCCGGCATTGCAGCAAAAGCAAATCAGCCTTAAAACATATTTCACCGAAGGGATACCGTTGGTTTTAGCCAGCGGCGATCAATTAAAACAAGTTTTCATAAATTTGATTAATAACGCCCAGGATGCGATGGAAAGAGGCGGGGAATTGACAATTACCACATATATGCAGGATAATAATGAGGTAATCAGCTTTTCAGATACCGGCCCTGGGGTACCGGATAATCTTAAGGAAAAGGTTTTTGAGGCTTTTTTTACTACTAAGGAAGAAGTAAAAGGCGTGGGTTTGGGTTTATCCGTAAGTTATGGTATAATAAAAAGACATAATGGGGACATTATTGTAGAGAATGCCGTTCCGCAGGGGGCGAAGTTTTTAGTAAAGCTGCCGGCAATGGTTTGAGAAGAATTAAAAGTTCGGGTCTTTCGGCTTGTCCTCAAGCCGAAAACAGGCAGAGGAACGTCAATACCGTTGACTTAAGACGTAGCGCAGGGGTTTATCCCCAACATGGCAGACGCAGGAAATTCCCTACGTCATATGCGGGGGATAAACCCCCGCGCTACGAACTAAGACTTATCCCCTCTCCCTCTAGGAGCATAGGCGCTAACTTAAGGCATTTTTAAAGTTCCCTCTCCCCCTGGGAGAGGGTCAGGGTGAGGGTTCAAAAGCAATTATCTTAAAAAAATCAATTAGATAACTTAAGGTACCCTCACCTTAATCCTCTCCCAGGGGGAGAGGAAAATACTTAAGTTAGCGCCTATGCCCTCTGGGAGAGGGCTAGGGTGAGGGTACCATAAGTTAATTTTTTTGAGCTTTTGTACCCTCATCCCAACCTTCTCCCGGAGGGAGAATGAGCTTAAGTCAACAGCATTGGGGCTAAAGCCCCGGCACTACGGTAGCAAATTTTTATGAATCTGTAAGTTATAAACAGGCAAATACCGCCAAGCGGGAATATATCCAATGAGTAATAAACCGCACATTTTAGTTGTCGACGACGAAGAAATAGTGCGTCTTAATATCGAGCGCATTCTGGAAGAAGAATATAGTGTAAAGAGCGCCGCCAGCGGGGAAGAAGCCCTTATCCTGATCAAAAAAGAAGATTTCGATTTAGTGCTTACCGATTTGGTGATGAAGGGAATGAACGGACTGACGCTTTTGGATGAGATCAAACGTCTTCTGCCGGAGATGATCGTAATCATCGTTACCGGATACGGCTCATTACCGTCAGCGATTGCCGCCATGCAACGCGGGGCCTATGATTATATTCTGAAACCGTGCAGCAGGGAAGAGCTGCTGATCCGGGTCAAAAAGGGAATCGAAAAGGGAGATGCCGATAAAAGGCTCCTGCAAGTCAAAAAAATGGAGACCCTGCTGGCTAATATCGGCATATTTCTGATCAATGAACAAGGAATAATCATCAGCGGTAACCCGGTTTTACAGATGAGGATTTGGGGCGATTTGCCGGTGATCGGGCAAAAGTTCAGCGAACTGCCTTATATCGGCGAAACAGAAATGGCCAAAAATTTCGAAAGCATTTTAAAAGGCAAACCCGGTGAAACTATCGAGCAGGAGGAAATTAAAATCCCGCAGCCTGATTCCGGTGAACTGATTATCTCCTGCCAGTTAAAACCGGCAGTCGTTAAAAACGGCCAGGCAAAAAGCCTAATCTTTTTGGTCGAAGACATAACCCGAAGAGTGCGCATCATGCGGCAAATCAGCCAGACGGAAAAACTTACCGCCTTAGGGAAATTAGCGGCGGGGGTGGCGCATGAAATCAATAACCCTTTAAATATTATCTCCCTCGATGTGGAATATGTAAAAAGCCAATTGGAGCCCGATAATCCCCTCCAGGAAAATCTGCATTCGATAAGTGAAGAGGTCGACCGGATCGCACGCATCGTCCAGCAATTGCAGGAACAAACCCGTACCCAGGAAAGCATCCACGAGGGAAGCGACCTGAAAAAGATTTTAAGCAACCATATTTTTCAAATAGTTTTTAGCCAATTGAATAAAAAGAAAATTAAGGTTAAACTTAATCTGGAAGAAAACCAGGGTGAAATACTAATCCCCAGAAGCAAATTGACTCAGGTCTTGATGAATTTGTTGAAGAATGCCGAAGATGCCATGCCTTGTGGCGGAACGCTTTCATTATCCAGTGCCACCATTCCCGCTCCACCGCAAGGCGAAGGAGAACGCAAAATCATCGGGGCGAAACCCAATCAACTGGCCTATATCGCTCTAAGCGATACCGGGTCGGGGATCAAGCGGGAACACCTGCCGTATATATTCGAACCGTTTTTCACCACCAAAGGTTTTGAAGGCACCGGATTAGGCTTATTCATCTCTTATACAATCATTAAGGGCTACCACGGCAACCTGGATTTGCAAACCAAGGAAAATGAAGGGTCTACCTTTATCATCACCCTTCCCTTGACAGAAACGAAGGAGTCTATGCGTGCAGTATAGTATTTTGCTCATCGATAACGATGAAAAGTATTTACGGCATCTGAAAGGCTTATTAACCGCCGAAGGGTATAAGGCTACGGCAGCGGATGCCGCATCCGGACAAAGGGAATTGGAAACCGGTTACTTCGATCTGATACTGATCGAACCTGAAGAAGGGAGTGCATCGATTCTGGATTTTATTCAGCATAACCACCCGGAGTCTTTAACTATCATTATTACCGGCCGCGCCTCGGTCGAATCCGCTATCAACGCCTTGCGCAACGGCGCCTACGATTATCTGACCAAACCGATCCGGGAAGAAATATTGATGCAGGCGGTAAAACGGGCTTGCGAAAGGGTGCAATTACAGCACAGTTTGCTGGAAGCCACCCGTCGGCTGCAACTTATGGTAATTACCGATTCTCTTACCGATGTCTATAATCAACGTTATTTCCAAAAACGTTTAAGCGAAGAATTTGATCGCAATAAGCGTTACGCTCAGCCCTTGTCCTGCATTATGATCGATGTGGATTCTTTCAAACATCTCAACGACACCTACGGTCACATGGAAGGCGATAAAGTTTTGAAAAAAATTGCCGATACGATAAAGAACTCTATCCGCAATTCCGACTTTTTAGCCCGTTACGGCGGGGATGAATTCGTACTGTTACTGCCGCAAACCAACGCCAGTCGCGCCTATCTTCTGGCGGAAAGAATTCAACAGGCGGTGGCCAGCGATTTTTCCCAAGTCACTTACAAAGAATATTGTACCCCCACTTTAAGCCTGGGAATAAGTTCCCTGCCCAATCCCGATATACGCGATGAGCAGGAATTGGTAGCTATGGCCGATAAAGCCTTATATGAAGCCAAGCGCTCCGGTCGCAACCGGATTGAGATTTGTCTTTGAAAATCAGCGAATTATTTATCAGTATTCAAGGAGAATCCAGATTTGCCGGCCTGCCTTGTTTTTTCATCCGCACTACTGGCTGCAATTTAAATTGCAGTTACTGCGATACTCAATATGCCCGTCAAAACGGTAACGATCTCTCCCTTAAAGACATCTTGCATAAAGTCGATCAATGGCCTGGTAATCTGGTAGAAATTACCGGCGGGGAACCGTTATTGCAGGAAGAGATTTATGATCTGTGCCGGGAATTGCTTGCGCGCGGCAAACAGGTTTTAATAGAGACCAACGGCAGCCTAGACATCGGCAAACTACCCCCTGAAGTTATCCGGATAATGGACGTCAAATGCCCGGACAGCGGCATGGCAAGTTATAACTGTCTGCCTAACCTGGCCAAACTTTCCGGGAAGGATGAAGTCAAATTTGTTATCGCCGGTTATGACGATTATCGATGGGCTGGTAGATTTATCGCGGATAATCTATTAATCGGCAATGTTCGAATACTTTTTTCCACGGTTTTCGCTAAACTTGCTCCCGCTCAATTAGCCGAATGGATGCTTGCCGACAAGCTGACCAACGTCCGGCTGCAATTACAATTACATAAATACCTCTGGCCGAATAAGACGCGGGGAGTGTGAGTTCAGGCTTTTGGGAGTGCCTAAATAACCACGAAGCACACGAAGAATATTCGCCCTGATTTCTTCGTGTCCTTCGTGCTCTTCGTGGTGAAAATTAACGTAAAGATTTTTTGGAAATTATGAAATGTTTTATAACTCTATCATCTTCTTATTATTGCTTATAATCTACCCCTTAACCGGATGGGCGCAGGAAATGCCATCCAATATGGTGTCGATTCCCGCGGGCAGTTTCATCATGGGCAGCAAGTTAGGGGATAAGGACGAAATCCCGGAGCATGAGGTCTATGTCAAAGCCTTTTATATCGATAAATACGAAGTAACCAACGTCCAATTTAAAAGATTTATCGAGGTCAACCCGGAATGGAGCAAGGAAAAGATCAACCCCAAACTTCACGACGGGGATTATCTCAAACATTGGGAAAGGGGCAATTACCCCGCCGGAATGGATAATCATCCCGTGGTTTATGTCAGTTGGTTTGCCGCGGATGCTTACGCCAGATGGGCTAAGAAGGAATTACCCTCGGAAGTGCAATGGGAAAAAGCCGCCGGCCTCAATCTACTTAATGAAAAGATGGAAAAGAATTATAAATATAAATGGGGTGTAGGGAATATTTTCGACCCCTATCTGGCCAATACCGCCCATTATCACGGCTTCCCCCTGGGTGGGTACTGGTCTGACTGGTGGGCTGATTTCAAACAGGATTTACCCCAAAAATTTGCCTCCGGCGGCATCACCAGTCCGGTTGGGCATTTCCCCGCCGGAGTCAACAATCTTTATGACATGACCGGCAACGTCTGGGAATGGTGCCAGGATTGGTACCAAGGCGATTCTTACGCCCGGAATAAAATGAGCGTCAAGCGTTCATCTAAGGAAGAAGAAGCCGAAGGGAGGCGTTTCGACCGCCTGTATGAGCCAAGCTCTATCAAAGACAGCGGTTCGGCCAGCGGAAATTACCGGGTAGTAAGAGGCTGCTCCTGGGCGGATGGAGACGGTATCTGCCGCACAGCCAATCGCTATAAATTCCGCCCCGAATTCTCTTCGGATGAAGTAGGCTTCCGCTGCGTGAAACCAGTAGGGAATTAAATTTTTTGTAGGGTGGGCTGTGCCCACCATTTTAAACTATTCCTGGCTGATATTTGACCGGCATAAATAATGTCAGTCCCTCAAATTTGGTGGGCACAGCCCACCCTACAAGGGAATGTAACCCTTCATTGAAAGGTGGGGAAAATTATAAAATCCCCCTTAATCCCCCTTTTCCAAAGGGGGAGATTATGGTTTCCCCCCTTTGGAAAAGGGGGGCGGGGGGGATTTTATAATTGCAAACACCCTTTCCCCCCTTCACTGAAGGCTTAC
>JACRJN010000180.1 GCA_016235675.1 Candidatus Schekmanbacteria bacterium | reverse complement strand
TCGTAAATATCGTTCTCCGGGCTTAACCAATCTTGATAAGCTTTGGAGGTTTTCTGCATTTTCAAAAGTTCTTTGGCCTCTTCTTTATCCCTTAAATAACTGGCAAAATCAATCACTTCTGCCAGCTTATCTTCAGAGAGCTTATTAATAATTTCCTCAAGTTTTTGTTTGGCTTCCAAAACTTGCATATTCACCACCCTTCTTTTTATGTAACTGGACAAAGACGGCAGTTTAGACATAAGATGGCACCTCGTGCACCTCTAGCGGTCGCAGAATAAACCTCCCTTCCGGCTCTTTATACCATTCCGGTTCCGTGTCTTTTAAAAACTCGATGAGTTCTGCTGTCGGGAGGGGAGAGACTTCCGTTTCAGGAAATGCCTCTATTTCCTCCAGAAACAACTCGATGGCGGCCTTCAAATTATTTTCCACTTCCACCAAATCGCTTCCCCTGGCGGAGACATTTAATTCCAGGCATACAGCTACATATTCCAGCTTGCTTCTTCTGATTAACGCCGTATATTTTGTTTCCAAGCCGCATCTCCTTTTATCTTAGCCATTCTTTCATTAGTTCCTTTGCCTCTTCATGGGTATAAAACTGGCCTGCTTCAAGCTGCCCTTGCCCTTTTAGAATTTTTTGCTGAACATATAAATGTTCCATAATGTCTTCTAAAGTAAAGTTATCGGGCAGCTTTTTTACTAATGAAATGACTGTCTCTTTTACTGTCAGCATAAAGCGCCTCCCAGATTGCAGGTTGGGTTTCGCTTCAGATCAACCCAACCCACTCTATTTCCGTATCTAACTCTCTTTTGTCATCCCCAAATGCCTTTATCGGGGATATGGTGTTTTTTGTAAACCAGATTCCCGATAACTTCATTCGGGAATGACAAGGAGTACGGCAAAATCCCCTTTACACTTCCAGCTTGCGTCTCATCTCCATATCGAACAATACGCGCTCTTGCGCCTTTTCCAAGCCTAAGGCCTTGCGTTTGGCTTTGATATGGTCGATGATGATGCGCGCCATCTCGTGCGGGTCGGGGGAGAATGCCCACTTGCCGCCGGTTAGTTTCTCGTAGCCTTCAGTCAGCAGTTTATCGAAACCGGGGGCGCCTTTGACCGGTGATTCGGAGCCGAAAACTACCAGGGCGCCGGAGGCCACAAAGTACTGGCCGATGGCGATGGCTTTTTCGCTCATCCATTCCGGGGCGCAGCCCGCTATAGGCAGATCGGACAGGTCGTTGCCCAAGCCGCCCTCGGCTACCATGGCAGCGCAGGCGATTAAGATGCGGGAGTTGTCCACGCATGATCCGGAATGCAGCACCGGCGGGATGCCTACCGTCTCGCAAACCTCGGCTAAACCCGCTCCGGCGTATTTTAAAGCCGCCTCAGGAATCAGCAAATCCTCGCGGGCGGAAGCGTAAGCGGCGCAGCCGGTGTGGATGACCAGGACATTATTGGCGATCAATTCCTTGACCAGGGTAGCGGTCACTCCCTTGCCTTCCAGCTTCGGCAATGAGCAACCCACGATACCCACCACGCCCAGGATGCGTCCGTTCATGATATTGTCGTTCAGCGGGCGATAGGAGGAGCGGAAGGAGCCGCCCAGCATATAATTGATAGTCTCATGGGAGAACCCGACCACCACGTCGGAGGTTTCCTTAGGGATGTTGACGGTCTTGCGTTTGGGATAATTTTCAATGGCCAATCGCACAATATCCTTGGCGCAGTTTAAGGCGTTATCCTCATGCAGTTCCATATGCACCGCGCCGGGGATTTTGGCCTTAGGCGAAGTGGTCACGATCTTGGTATGGAAACAAGATGCAACTTTGGGCAGCGACGCCATCAAGCACTGCACATCTACCGCCATCACGTCCACCGCTCCGGTAACGATGGCCAATTCCTGCTGGGAGAAGCTTCCCACCATTGGTACGCCGTGACGCAACAAGGTCTCGTTGGCGGTACAGCAGATACCGGCGATGTTGATGCCCTCGGCGCCTTTGGCTTTGGCCAGCTTGTTCATCTCAGGGTCATTGGCGGCAACGACAATCATTTCCGCCAACAGCGGATCATGCCCGTGAACCAGTACGTTGACCTGCTTTTCCTCCAGAACGCCCATCGCCATTTTACCGCGGCGGGGAAACGGCGTACCGAACATCACGTCCTGCAACTCGGTGGCGATCATGGAACCGCCCCAGCCGTTGGATAACGCGCAGCGGGAGCCTTGCAGCAGCAGGCTTTCCGGGTCTTGATCGTTACCGATAATAGTATGATGCAGCATGTCCACCACTTCACGATCGACACCGCGCGGGGTCATGCCCAGTTTATCCCACAATTCCTGACGCTTCCTGGGGGCGCGGCCGACCATGTGCAATTTGCCGTCCTGCTGACCGAACTCGGCCATCACCTTTTCGCCCAGTCCCACGGCAATTTGTTGAACAGTTTTGCCTTCCATGTCGACGTCGTATACGCCGGCCAACATGCGTAACTTGTTTTCGTCTTTAATGCTGTAATCGGTGTTTTCACCTTTAGCCACCGCCAAAAAAACGTGGACGATGTCTCTGGCGTGATCGACGTGACCGGAGTTTCCGGCAGCGATCATTCTGCAAAAATTACGGGCAGCCACGGCATCGCGACTGGCGCCGCAGACGCCGCATTTTTCTTCGCCGTCTTTACCGGAAGTCAAACGACATGGCCCCATGAAACAGTTCTTGCAACAAATTCCCGCCGAACCGATCGGGCAGGGTTTCATAGCTTCCGCCCGGACATGGGCGGTTTCCAAACATTTTTCCTTGGCCTCTCCCATCAAACAATCACAGGCATTTACTTTACTCATGTAGTTTACTCCTAAATATAATTTAGAATTGATGTTTCGGCCTGTCCCCAGGCCGAAACCCTTAAGGGATACGTTATGCCTTCATGGTTTCGGCGTGAGGACAGGCCGAAACATCAAACTTAGAATATGCAACTATACAAGAAGGCGGATCAAAGACGCTCATGCGCCCGATCCGCCCGAAAAGACAACCTATATGAACCGATTAACCTTATTGGAAATTGCGCAGGAAGGCGGGTAAATTACCGGCTTCACGCGGGCCTACCACAATTTTCCAATCAGGTAACACCTCGGCCACTTCACCCGATAGGACAGCCACATAACCGGGGATGATCAATTTCCGGTTCTTTACCTGATTTCCAATCCCGGTGCTGTTGATCACCTTGGAAATTTTGGCGGCGTTGAATTTATCCGCCGCCCAGGCGGTCAAGACCGACATACCCTCAGCGTCGGCGATTACCAGCCAGGTAGGCACCTTGCTGTTTTCAATCTCGCTGGCGACGATGAAATAGGTCAACGAGAAGTTGGTGGTAATGATTACCGGTGAATCAGCGGTCGGCTCGCCAATCTTGTAAACCTTCTCCTCAACCTGTAACGGCTGCTGCGGATCGGTGTAAATATTCTGGCGCAGGGTAAACAGCGGCAGCATCTTGCCGATTTCCGCCGAGCTTAATATAATGATGGCGGCGTATTTCATCACCAGCAAAGAGGCACGGCCCAACTCGTCCAGCGGGTTATCACCTTCGACGATGGCCGATTCCAGCACCGGGAAGCCCAAGCCCTTGGCCGCCTTCTTCAAGGCGGTGCGTCTGATCTGGGTCAACTGCGCCAATGTCGTGCTTAAATCCTGATGACCGGGATGAAGAACGAGGTCTTTTACTCCCAATGCTTGTACCTTTTCCGATAAGTCATTCAATTTTTCCAGACCGCCGGAATGGGCAACCACCAAGGGGCAACTATGCTTTTTCGCCAGATCGGCCATTACCGGATAATTTTCCTCGTTGGCCGGGGCAATCAGCGGTTTAGCTGCTGCGGTAATTTCCAAAGCCGCGGCCATAATGTCGGTATTGCTGGCCACCAATATCAGGGGCAGATTGCATTTGCTCTGCACCAGCTTTATAGCGGATAGGTATTTGTCCTTGTCCTTGGAGACGTTTTTCACCGCGATCAGGCTGAATTTCAACTTCTGCCCGACGCGCTCCATGGTAGCGGCTGCTACGTCTGCCAACTGCTTTTCGATCTCCGCAGCAGAGGCGGTGTCTTCGATGCGCAGGGCAAAACCGGGCTGATGGACAAAGGTTTTCTCGTGGCGAAACAGCACGGTCTCCTCACCCACCGTAAGTTGATTGTCTCCGGTGCCAATGGTGATCTTGCGAATCGGGGGAGCGGATGCCTCGCCCAACATAGCCTTGACATCGTCGGAAACAAATGGACAAGCGTCGATAGATACTTGCTTGGCCGCCAGTTTCATGGCAAAAGCCAGACAAGTCGGGAACCCGCACTGCTTGCAATTGGTTTTAGCTAAAAGTTTAAAAATCTCGATTCCGGTAAGAGCCATTAGGTCTACTCCTCTCGTAATTTCCTAAATATCTAATTGTTAAATGATTTATCCATAAGTTGTTAGACAGTAAGGTGGACTGTGCCACCTAAATTTATATCAAGCGGCTCGCTTTTCCATTTGTAAGAATGTCAGTTCGGAAATATTAGCCTGTGTTTTCGCATGTTCTATTGTCATACTTACCAAGTTGCCGTTTTTATCTAAATCAAGATAAATATTTTCGGTTATTTCTCTTGTTTCAATTACCGGTCTATCTGAAAACTCTATCAAGGCTGTATCCGTATCGGAAAAGTAGCGGATTTTCATACTTCCTCCTTGAAATTGCGGTCAAAAAATGCGTTGTGAACGGTCTCTCCATCCTCAAGAAGTATAATTCTTAGATACTTCCCTTCTTCTTTAACAAACCCCCACTTTCTGATTCTTCCATCCTCTTGAATTTGCGTCCGTATAGGATTTTTAACGACATCTAAAATCCAATCTGTTTTAATTGTTTCTCTATCGGGACGTTGCCTAACGAATAAAAAGTATTTGGTACATTTAATCATTTTTGCCGGAGAGACTCAATTTGAAATTTCAATGAATTGAACCTCGCTCAAGACGTATTTCCTCATTGATGGGCTTAAGGCTTCTTTGGTCAGCAAGTCTACTTTTCTTTTTAACGTATCTTCCAGAAAAAAGACCAGGTTCATAAAATTATCAATGTTTTTCTTGCCATAAGAAAACTCTACCATTATATCTACATCGCTTCCCTTGTTTTGCTCATCCCGCACAAACAAGCCAAACAAGCCAAACAAACCAAGCCGCTTTACTCCAAATTGGGAGATTTTGTCTTTATTGATTAAGATGTTTTTAAATAAGGTGTTTTTGTTCATGTTAAATTATCTGCTAAAAATTTCGTTGTAATGGTATTCAAGATTTTCTTTGTCTATTTTATGTTTACTATGGAAACTTATCTTCTTCCCTGAAAATTCATTATTGGAGATAACAGTTAATGTTTTAGAATTAATCGCGACAACCCCATAATCAAATTCTACATGATGATTTGGACATAACACTATGATATTGCCAGCTTTATCACTTCCATTATGGTCATTGCCCAAGGGCTTTAGGTGGTGCGCTTCAGAATAAAATTTGTCATTCCCTAATTGAATCGTTTTGCCGCAAATTTGACACTTATTCTTATATAAATCTTTTAATGGCTTTGTTACTTTTGTATCTCTTATTGTTCTTATAATAGTTGTTTCAGTCTTAGCAGGGAGGTCTGTTTCTCCTCCAATATCTGTACTTGTAGAATTATTCCCCTTTGTTTTTCCCGACTTTATATCATTACTATGCACCTTTTCATTTTTAAATAGCGAACGATACTTTATGAAATGAGCATGAGTTCTATCCGGTTGCGCTGCTTTACGGTCTGGGAAATTTTTGCGCATCTTTTCAACAAAAATATTTTCGCTAAGCTCATAAAGACCATGCTTTGTAAATAGCTCAAAAGCAAGCATTCTAATCGTTTCATACGGTTTAGCCATTAATTTCAGCTTTCTGCAACCAAACGGAATTACTTTTTACACCAATGCCATTTCTACCTTTTTACCGGTGGCTTCATTAACAAGCGTCAAATTTCCCATATTCTCCCGCCGCAACTGCTCATTGGCATTCAGCAATTCGATACCATAAATTGTCCCATCCGGGGCCATATCCACATTCATTTCATCGCTAATGTGAATAGTTTCCACACCTTGACGTTTTTTGCCAAAACGGATATAGGCAATATTGTAACGCGGATCATAGGTAAGTTTCATGGTATTTTCCTGAAAGTTTTGTAGGGTGGGCTTTGCCCGCCATTGCAGTAACGTTGAGATAAATCCCGGCGCTATTAAATTGGTGGGCAAAGCCCACCCTACAAATATTACTTTTTATCCTGATAAAGCTATTCCCTTGGCAATACCTTAAGAGTATATAACAAGATATTTATTCCCAATATATTAATGGGAGAGACTAATCAAATTTACGCCGCTTTCAGCAACTCCCCGGCAGTCTTGCGCACCTGAGCCATGGCTTGCGGATGACGCATAATCAAAGCATCGGCTCCGGCGGTGATGAGGGCTAAGGCGGTTGTGGTTTCCCAGGCGGTGCCGCGGAAAGAGGCATCGCCCCAGGCGGGTTGCTCGGCTGCTGTGGATTTGGCTTCTTTGGCCTTCCAGACTTCCAGGCCGATGTCGCCGATGATCGGCATTTGCACCATGGTGTCGTTTTGTTTGAGCGCGGCCTGGCGGATACGTTCGATGACCGAATAGGCATATTCCAAACCGTAGCCTAAGGCTGCCGGCATGGTATCCATTATGATTCTATCTTCTTTGACGCCCATCTGAGTCAGCAAAATATTGAGCTGTTTGGCCAGATTGATGTCCAGGTTGGATAGGGCTAACAGATAGTGATTGTAAGCCATAGCGGCGGCGGCGATGGTCTTGTAATTCTTCTCCTGAGCCTTGCCGATCAAGCAATTATAGCCAGCGGCGGCTTGAGCGCAAACCTTCAACACCTCGGCGTCTTTTTCCACATGATTGCTGCCTAAAATAATCAAGGGAATTTCGACAGCTTTTAAAACGGCTTGAACAGTTTCCGCCGCATCGGAGGCGGAACGGTTCTTTAAATCCGGGTGGGTGCCCATCAGTCGCAGGCAAACCATGTCGGCCTTATATTTATCCTGAACGGCCTTTGCCCACTGCACCGGGTTAATCCAGTCAGCCTGATAGATTCCGGAAAGTTCCGGCGCCCAGTCATCCGGAGTAACGTCCCAAACCTCCAAGGCCACGGGAATGCTTTTATTGGTCTGCGCTTCAAACGATAGAAACGGCAGTCCGGTAGCGCCGCCGATTGTTACGGTTTTTCCTTTGCCGATGGTAACACTATGAATTTTCCCGCTGTAGGTTTCTTTGGGTGTGGTAAATGGCATCTATTCCTCCTATTATTATCGACTTATAATTTTAAGTTAGTGACCTAGAAGATACTAATATACCCCCCACCCTAACCCTTCCCCGCAAGGGGGGAGAGAATTTATCCCCCTCCCCCTTGATGGGGGAGGGACGGGGTGGGGGTGATTATCACGATCGACCGCATATCAAATACCTCTTATTACATATCCAAATAAGAGTGACAATAAAGAATATTATTCCGAAACACCTCTACGGTTTTCAACTCGTCGGCGTCCAGGATTTCTTCCAGCACGATATTGCCGTTCATGGCCTCGGCTTTGCGCATCAGGTTCATCAGCTTGTCGTCCAGCGGATCAAGGATGGCGGCGGTCAAACCACTTTGCATCGCCATTACCATATAGGTGCGGTTGAGAATGCCGCGCACATGTTCCGGAGCGCCGTTGGAGACGTTGCTTAGGCCGCAGACGGTTTTGATCGGCGGGTCATTGAGCGCCTGGAACATTTCGATGGCTTCCAATACGCCCATGGCTTTATCCTGCATACCGTTTACCGACAAAAAGATTGGATCGAGGAAAATATCTTCCGTCGATACGCCGAATTCCGCCGCTCCCATGATAATATCCATGGCCAGAGCGCAGCGGTCGTTGGCGTCTTTGGGCATCCCCTTCGAGGCTAAGGTCAAACCGATGATATAAGCCCCGTATTTGGCCGCTAAAGGAAACATGGCTTCCATACGCTCATGGGCGGTGGAGGTGGAATTGATAATCGCCTTGCCGCGATGTACCCGCAAACCGGCCTCGGTCGCCGCCGCATTGGTGGTGTCCAGCGATAGCGGCAAATCCACCACGTCTTGAGTCACCCTGACCAGCCACTCCATAATCTCCGGGCCGTTTTTACGCGCCGGGCCGATATTGATGTCCAGATAATGGGCGCCTGCCGCCGCCTGGACTTTGGCCATTTCCTGAACCGGCTTGGGGTCGCGTTCTTCAATGGCTTTGGCAATCGATTTTGTGATGATATTTATTTTCTCACCGATAACCAGCATCTTTCCTCCTGAAAAATAATATAGAAATATATAAAGGGCAAATCCGTTTGTAAACCCATGTTATTTTTACAACTATTTGGCAATTTAAATAGAATGACGGCAATGTTTAATCTGCCATGTTTTATAATAAATTAACAAATGGCGGGAGCGTACCAGGTATTTAAAATAGAACGATGTTATAATAAAGATTAATAATAATATAGGAATGCTTTAATTTTGTCAAGATAGATATTGGTTTATTGATAGTTTTAACAAGCTGTTTAGAACTTTAGATTAGAAGGGTGGATGGGATATGGGATGATGACCATGATTTCAAGATAGGGACTAACGCTCCGAAATCTGATTCTCTCTATGCTCGAAGGGTTTGACATACTCCTCAGCTTCTCTTAGCTTTTCCTCCGCCAATTTTTTGGCTTCGTCCAGTTTTTCTTCTTCAATTTTATCCGTTAAATAAATTTCGTTGGCCAAATACAGGAATAATCCCCCGATTATTAACACAGAAAAATCCAGAAAGACCGCGAAGGTAATATTGGTAATCATCACCCCGTGTCTTTCGGCAATATATTCCTTATAATCTCTGGAAGTCTTGGCAATGGTGGCGGTGGTAATCATAAAAATAAGCAACGCCATAATAATGATAATAGTCGGTCTGGGGCGTTTTTTCAAATTGTTTTTCAACAGCCAAGCGATTACCATTAAGCAGCAAACGGCTATTCCCGCCAGAATGTACATCATGGCTTTATCCTTTATTAACTCATGTTACGCAATATTGATAAAATTTGATGTTTCGGCTTGTTCCAAGCCGAAACAGGCAAGGGGAAAGTTTTTATCTCAAACCTGCCAAGTTCAACATAATAAATGTAGTCCCGTGGCTTTAGCCACGCATTTTC
>JACRJN010000176.1 GCA_016235675.1 Candidatus Schekmanbacteria bacterium | reverse complement strand
TTATCTGTTGGAGTTCTTCTCTCTCCGCTTGCGTTAATGTTACTGTATATTTTATTTTTGGCATGTTGCCCTCCAGTGTTTGTTGTCCCGGAGAACATTATACCATATTATTTATACTTTACAATGTTGACATGACACTAGGCTTGATGAAGAAGTCCTTGATTTTGAGTTTACGGATATTGATGATCCAGAATTTAAATTCAGTTTATCTGCAAGCGAGCAATACTCTTTGCACATAATTGTTGAGATGTTAAGTTTCCTTAATCAATAAGCGGAAGGATAAAGCTAACAAAAGTTACAAGATTGGGTTGAGGCACGAAATCCAATAATAACAGCATGTTGAGTTAGATAAAGCTCGATCCAGTCTACTGCTAAAGGGAATTCATTATATTTTTTATTTCGGTGAGGAAATCCGAAAGGTTTCCGCTGAAGGAACATATTCTTCCTTGGCGGTCGTGAATATGATGCGGGGGATGTGCCAGGGGTTGACTGAAGAAAAATTATCAGGGATGGAAATCTGAAGCTAAGCAGAAGGTAAATTGTCCAGCAGTGATCCGGGATTTGGGCATCTTGGTAATTCTCCCAGAGCATTATGGATGATCCGGGAGGAAGAAAATTTGAAGCATGAACGATAACCATAAATTGATTACATTTACAATAAACAAGGGGGAGAAGATGTTTAAGAACCATTTTAGTTTCCATACGTTTGTATTGGGCATACTGGCCAGTCTGTTGCTGTTAATTATCCCAGCAATTACCCATGCCGCTGAAATCACTTACGGTCAGCGGATCGAGGGGACGTTGGACGAGCAGGATACGGTGCTGAATGGGGGGTTGATTTATGATGAGTATGCCTTTACCGGCACAGCAGGGCAGAAGATCATCCTCAACCTCAGTTCCCCGGACTTTGACGCCATCCTGTGGCTGCTGGACAGCCAGCGCAAGGCCATCACGGTGCAGAATTACTGGGGGGAGGGAACGGATACGACGCTCAGCAATTATACCCTGCCGGTTACAGGCGCTTATTATGTCTGGGCGACCAGTTTCAGTCCCGGCGAGACGGGCCGGTACACCCTTACATTTACTGATTATCCGGTGATCAAAACTCCGCCGGTGGCGCTATCCGTTGGGAATCCGGTATCCGGGGTTTTGAGCGCCGGCGATAATCAACTGTCCGATGGCCGCTATTTCCAGGTTTATTCCTTTAATGCCTCGCCGGATAAGGTTTTCCACGTTGAGTTAAAATCCCCGGATTTTGACGCTTATCTGTGGCTGCTGGACAGCTCCGGCAAGGTGATTACAGTGGACAACAATCCGCTGCCGGGTGAAAGCGGAACAGACGCCCATCTGGTTTTCCCCTCCCAGACAAATGAAAACTGCACCCTGTGGGTTAGTTCCTATAATCCCGGCGAAACCGGCGCCTATAGCTTGAGTTTGTATACATCTCCCGCCATCGGGAGGCCAAATTTGCTGTTTTCCGGCCAGACTATCGACAACTCCCTGGCCTGGGGCGGCCCGCAGCCCAATACCGGCCAGTTTACCGATGTCTATGCCTTTAATGGGATGGCGAACCAGGGCGTAACTATCAGCCTTAGTTCTTCCGACGTCGATACCTACCTGCGGCTGCTGGATAAAAACGGCAATTTCATCTGCAACCGGGATGATATCGGCAAGGATAACAAGAACTCTTATATCGGCAACTTTGCCCTGCCCGCCTCCGGGGCTTACTATGTTTGGGCAACCACCCCTTATCCGGGCGACCGCGGCGGCTACAGCTTGAGTTTTACCCAGAGTGCGGCCTCCGCCGGGACTTTTTCAGGCCGGGTGACCAATGCCTGCTCCGGGGCCGGAATCGCCGATGCTGCGGTAACTACTGATCCCAATGGCTACTATACCTTGACCGATGCAGAAGGAAACTATACCATTAGCAATGTGGCGGCAGGCACATATACGGTCAATGTTGCTGCGGACAAATACGCCTCCGGCTCTCAACCCGGCATTGCAGTAAGTATCGGAGGGGAAATTGTGGCTGACTTGCCCTCTCCACCGCCCATAGCCCGCGGCTTAACCCTCTGGCGGATATAGTAGTCAATGAAAACGAGACGCTAAGCTTCACCGCCAGCGCTACCGACGAGGATGGGGATAGCTTAAGCTACACCCTTACCGGCTGGCAGTGCGGGAGCGGGATAGCGGGGGCCGGGTATAGTTACGCCACCACCTGTGAAGACTCAGGCTTGCATACCGTGCGAGTCAGGGTGGATGACGGGGCTTGCGGCACGGATGAGCAGCTAGTCCAAATCACGGTAATTGATATGCCGGTAGTCTGGTATGAGGATGCGGACGGCGACGGTTATTCCAGCGGCGTGAGTATAACGCAATGTTCCCGTCCGAGCGACCATTATTACCTGGCGGATGGTTTAAAAGCCCTCAGCGGTGACTGTGACGATAACAATAAAGCGATTAATGCGGGAATGGGGGAGGTTTACGATCGGATAGACAATGACTGCGATGGGCAAGTGGATGAAGATAGTCTTTGGACAGCGGCCACCCCGGTGGGGGCAAATGTTCAGGTAACCCTGTTAAACTGCCGGATCACCTTTGAGAAGGTGCTGACCGCCGGCCAGACCAAACTGGCAATTGTCCCTCCGGGAGCCACACCGTCTCCCAGTACCTTCCATGTCCTGGATGGATACTATGATATATCCACCACCGCGGTTTATAGCGGCAAAATTGAAGTCTGTTTTAATTATGCGGACAGCGGTTTAACGCCAGAGCAGGAAGATAATCTGTACCTGCTGCATTACAAGATTGACCATTGGGAGGATATAACCACTGCCTTAGATACGGAAACTAATACCTTGTGTGGGGAAGTAAGCGGATTTTCCCAATTCATTCTGGCTGTCCCCGTTACCCCGGATTACGATGTAGATGAGGATGGATTTAATGTAAACCAGGATTGTAACGATAATGACCCGAGTGTTTATCCCGCAGCCCAGGAGATTTGTGACGGGAAGGACAACAACTGTGACGGGCAAAAGGATGAAGGGTATAGCGATACCGATAATGACGGGGCAGCCGACTGTGTGGACAATTGTACCCTGATACCCAATCGGGACCAGCAGGATACCGATAGCGATGGCTATGGGAACATCTGCGCCCGGATTTAAACAATGATTGTTATGTGAACTTCGCTGATCTGGCTGCTCTTAAAGCGGCCTTTGGGACTTGTGCCGGAAACCCCAAATACAACCGGAATGCGGATTTTAACGGCGATAACTGTGTAAACTTTGCTGACTTGGCGATTCTGAAGAAATACTTCGGCAAAAAGCCGGGGCCGGGCCAGGGCAACTGCCGTTAATCTACTGCTGATGGCCATAGTTCCGCCTTGGCAAAGCCAAGGATATAAGTTCCTTTTATAAAATTGGAGGACAACCATGCACGAGGAAAAACAATCTTTGCTGGAAGAAAAATCGACCTATGAAAAACCCCTGGTGGTGGCCAGATATACCGAAGAAGAACTGAAGGATCAGTTCCGGGAACTGAGAGGGCAGTCTTTTCACCCGATTGTTGAACCAGGTTTTTAATATTTCAAATCCGCTGCTTGAATTTAAGTGACTGTCTGTCCAATAAACTTGTCTCAATGAAAATTGGGATCAGGCAACTACAAGTAACTCCAGGTTATCCCCGGCAATCCGGCGGGGGACGAGCCTCTGTCATATGTGGGAGTATCTTTACCAATGAACAATTTAGAATCCATAGCCAGTATCTATCAATATATTCAGGGCGCTGAGTTAATGGCCATCGGGTCGGATTATTCCTCTTCGCCCTGTCGGGATACTTACCGGTTTTATGGTCTGACGGTTACCCTGGAGTCAGATACCCCGGTTGTACTGAGTTTTTTCAGAAGCCTTTATTCCCGCTTTTTGGTTCAGGATGAATCCCCTGGCTATGTTATAAAAATAGTTAAGGGGGGATTTCCCTACAGCTGCTTGGCGATTATCAGCCAGGACATGGTCTGTCTGATATACAAGACCCGTTCCGGGTATTGGATTATCAGCAAGCAGGGTGACTTAAGCAGAATAAATACCCTCCTGGCGGGTGATAAACCGTTGGAATCCGTATTAGCGGAAACACGGCGGGATTTTTCTGAAGATAATCCCGGCGACCGGGAGATACTGCAAGCCATTGCCCAGTTGGTATTGCATAACTATTTATCCCGGCAAAAGCATTGCCTTTTTCTGCACGCCGCCTCAGTATCCTGGGGGAACAGGGGGATTCTGCTCTCCGGTTACACCGGGCGGGGAAAATCCACCTTGGCTGTGGAGTTGATACGCCAGGGCTGTAGTTTCTTCTCGGATGATGTCTCCTGTGTTAATCTGCCTGCCACCGAAATATTACCCTTCCCGCTGGTCTTGAGTCTAAGGGAGGGAGCGGTAAGGTTGTTTCCCGATGTGGCCATTGCCGGAAAGGGTCGTGAAGTAAGTAACGGGCAGGGAAAAAAGCGATTATTGGATATAGAGGATATCTTTCCGGCCAGTATTGGAGAGCCATGTCAGCCACATTATTACATAACGCTTACAGGATTTGCGGATAATGCCCGGCTTACCCCAGCCCCTAAACGAGAGGCGTTGTGGGAAGCGGTAAGGTCATTGCACCTGATAATAGATGACCCCGGCTATTCGATAATGGAATTAAGCGCCGTTTTTGACCGCCTGGATTGCTACGAGCTTGTGGCAGGCGATCTAAGCCAAACGGCGGAACTGGTAATAAATCTGGTTAAAAGCGGTTAGATGCCCGATAGTTGTTCAGATAAAATCATTTTGCCCAATCGACATATTTATTTAGGAACAGAAAATGGCTACCATTCAACCGCTGCAAAAAAGCGGGATAATAAGCCGGAAAATCGGCAGGGAAAACATGCTGTACAATCCTGAGAACAAGTCTGTTTTGGTCTTGAATGCAAGTGCGGCTTTAGTCTGGGGCATGTGCGACGGCAGGCATACCATCCCGGACATAAAACGCAACCTGGAAACTGCCTGCCTGGTTCCGGAAGCAGTAAATTTAGAAAGCGATATTGGGGAAATATTACAAGAGTTAACTAAATCAGGTGTGTTATTTTGCTGAAAATGAATTTATGGAATGAATTGACGCCTATATTACATCAGGGAAGGAACAAGTATGTTAAAAAAGTTTTTGCTGTCTATTGTTTTGGGGGGATTGCTGGCTTTTAACGCCACAGTCTCCCTGGCTAATGATGTTTGGTTAACTCCCGCCGAACAGAATGTTAAGGTGCTTGACCCGGTTAAGCTGGATTTATGGATGGACTTTCACGATGATCCGACCTTAGGCAGCGGGGTGGATACTTTCTACAACAGCGGATTGCTAAGTTTTGTAAGTTTCGAATTCGACACTACACTTCCTGGATGGGGAAAACCCTCCGGGGCATACTACCAGCCCACCGTGTTGCCGGACGGTGAACTTAACGGCTTAGGTTTTGGCGATTTCGGCGGACTGACCGGCCCTTATAAAATAGGTACCTTTACTTTTCAGGCAATTAACAAGGGGAAAAATAATGTTACTTTGCAACAAAATGACATTCCGTTAGGGGAATTCTATTCGGCAAACACATTTGATGCCCAGGTTATTAATTTCAAGGGTGCAGAAGTAAACGTTATTCCCGAACCAGTCTCGGCCATTCTTTTCTTGTTCGGAATGGACGGTTTGGGAATTTGTAAAAAGAAAAAAGAAGAATGAAGGAGTTGTCTATGCGTAAAGTGCGAGAAGTGTAGCGGCTTGCCTTAAATTGCCAGTTGTTCGGTTCAAATATGCCCCTGATAATTCTTCCCAATTAGTAAAAATCTGCAATCGCTGTCAGCCATCCATAAAACTCTCTTTTCCCTTTCCATAAAAGACAATCCTTTCCTTTTTGCCAGCAACCTTTCTTTTTAATTGACGGACTCCTTCAAATTTCCTATACTGTCATAAATATTAACAATTAAACCTATCAAAAACAGGGGGAATAAATGAACAAATCTGATTTGGTGGCTAAAATAGCTGAGGATAATGGATTAAGCAAAGCTGTGGCTGAAGGAACTTTGAATTCTATAATGAATGGAGTGCGGGAATCTCTCAAATCAGGGGATTCTGTTACTCTCGTTGGTTTTGGTACTTTTTCTGTTTCCGAGCGGGCTGCCCGTACCGGGCGTAATCCTCAGACCGGCAAGGAGATTGAAATTGCCGCTAAGAATGTGGTGAAATTCAAGGCGGGTAAGGGGTTGAAGGAATTGGTTTAAATCGGAGATTAATGCGGATTTGATTTAACTGAATTGCAAAAGCATAAAGGAAGTATGATGGCTGAGTCTTTGATTGAGCAGTTGCCCAGGATTGTGACGGAGGGGAAGAAAGAGATAGAGAAGATACTGGAGCGGTTGAGCGGGGCAAATAAGCTTGCATTGCAGACCAATGAGTATGTGCTGCCTGCCAGGGATAAGTCCGGCTTGTTTCGGGGCAATGTGAAGGAGTTAAACGAGCGGGAATGGTTTAACCGCCTGATTTACGGTGATAACCTGCTGGTTATGCAGGCATTGCTTGCCGGGGATGCGGAAACCGGGCTGCCTTCCTTGCGCGGCAAGATTGATCTGATTTACATAGACCCGCCCTTTGACAGCAAGGCGGATTACCGCACCAAAGTCACCCTGCCGGGAACAACCATCGAACAAAAACCCACGGTTTTAGAGCAATTCGCTTATTCGGATACCTGGAAAGACGGCACGGTAAGCTATCTGAAGATGGTTTATCCCAGGCTGGTATTGATGCGGGAATTATTGAGCGATAAAGGCTCGATTTATGTGCATATTGATTGGCACGTAGGGCATTATGTGAAGATTTTATTAGATGAGATTTTTGGGAAGGATTGTTTTCTAAACGAAATTGTATGGCAAAGGACGCGAGTACAACATACTGATTCGAATAAATTTGGCAATATCCATGACACAATTCTGTATTATACGAAAAACAAAGAGCGCATTTTTAATAGCCAATTTATAGATCACAAAGAGGATTATATTGCTCGCTACAATAAAATAGAGGAAGATGGCCGCAGATATAGGCTTGTTCCATTAGACGCAGCTGGAACGGGGGCAGCAAGAGAGTTTTTCGGGAAAATGATTGATCCTCCTAAAGGACGTCATTGGGCTTATTCACAAGAAAAAATCAATGAAGCAATTAATCAAAATTTGATTATTCTTACATCAAATGGGACTCCTAATATTAAAAAATATTACGAAGACAATAAAGGTGCAGTGATTCAATCAATCTGGACAGATATCGCGCCTATTAATGCCGTTGCTAAAGAGCGGGTAAATTATAGCACTCAAAAACCAGAGATACTGCTTGAACGTATTATAAATGCGTCATCAAATACCAACTCCATTATCGCCGACTTCTTTTCTGGCTCCGGTACAACCGGCGCTGTGGCCGAAAAGCTTGGGCGGCGCTGGATATTGTCTGATATCGGCAAACCGGCGATTATGATTACCCGCAAGCGGCTGATAGATCAGGAAACCCAACCCTTCCTGTATCAGTCCATCGGCGATTATCAGAAAGAGGCATTTGCTTCAGGCCGCTTGTTCAGGCGGGTGGGTGATTTGTCCCAGGTGGTTATCAGCCTCTATGGGGCGCTTCCGTTCCCGGAGGAGCAAAATCCGGGACGCAATCTGGGTTATCTGAAAAGCAATCGGACGCTAGTGATGGTTGATTCCCCCTCAAAACTGACCGGCTACGCCACGCTCAAACGGGCGCAGGAGTTGCGGGAGGGATTCCTGGGAGGATGGAACAAGATAATAGTTTTAGGCTGGAATTTTGCCTTCGACATTGCCACAATTATCCAAAACCTGAATGACGATAAACTGGAAGTTCTGGTTATCCCTCCGGATTTGCTGGATAAGCTGAAAAGCAAAGCCAGTTACCAGAGCCTGCTTAAAGGCGGAAAGATCAGGTTTTCCTCCCTGCAATACCTTTCCATTAAAAAGTCGCTTGTCCGCAACTATTCATCGGACATTGACGAGATAACCATAGAATTGGATAATTATGTCCTGCTTTCACCGGATGCCTTACCCTTGGATGATGAAAATAAGGAAAAGCTGCAAAAATTCATTGCCGATGATCCCCTAGCATTGATTGAATACTGGAGCGTTGATCCCAATTATGATGGGGAGACCTTCCGCAGCAAATGGCAGGATTACCGGGAGAATACCGAAAATGACAGCGATCCGTTCCGTGTGGTGAAACAAATCAAGCTGTTGGCTCCCAAGATAAAGGGAAAGCGGAAAATCTGCGTTCGGGCGGTGGATGTGTTTGGCTTTGAAAGCGTAGTGGTTGAGGAGGTCTAATAAATTGGATGTTTGCAGAGGATATGGATACTTAAAATGAAAAAGACGAACAAGTATGATACCTCCGATTTAATTGAAGCCCAATTTGAACCGGGTTCCCGTGGACGAGTTTTAAAAAATCTTTTTGGTATAAAAAGTAAGCGGGAAATGGACAGAATCGAATTTCGGGAATATGTACACGCTTTGGAAAAGTTAATCAGCATCTATGAACAAGATCAGCGCCTAACTGCGGATGATGTTTGCAAAATACACAAATTGTGGCTGGGAAGCGTTTATGAATGGGCTGGCCAATATCGTAGTGTAAATGCCAGTAAAGAGGGCTTTATGTTTGCCGCTGCCGCCCATATTGCTGGATTAATGAGCGATTTTGAGAAAGGACCTCTTTATCAATTTACCCCCTGTGTTTTCGAATCACGGGATGAAATAACAAGGGCATTAGCCGTAGTACACACCGAATTGATTATGGATTCATCCCTTTCGGGACGGAAACGGTAGGCTGGCTCGGCTAATTGCTACCCTTATGGCATGGCAAGCCGGTTTGCCAAATCTTGATTTCGGTGGTATACAGGGGGAAAAACGACAGGAATATTTTAGCGCGGTTAGGGCCGGGCTCGATTATAACTATGAACCAATGATAAAAGTCTTTGATTCTGTTATTCAGAGGACGCTTCGGGGACAAGAACAATAACCGACTTTCTGGATTTTTGGGGCTGTTTATCCTTTTTAACAACTGGGCGTGGGGAAAAGGGAGCACCAGCGGAACAGTTACGCTCTCTGACAGCCGCTGCATGGACGCCTTCAATGGCCGTTGAAGAAACAGCCGTTGTATAGAGCAATTGCCTCCGCCGGACAGGATTTTTTAAATAAGAATTGGTTTTTATCAATAAGTTATTTGACATATTTATATTATACCTTAAATCTGCGGAAACTCCAATAAAAATTATCGGAAGCAGCAAAAACAATGAATACTTCCTGTAAAAGCGTAGAAGGCCATCTATATCAATGGACTATGCTAAGTACAAAATTACAGTGCGAAAAAGGTGATAAGAATGAATAAAATATGTACTTATATCGAGAGGAAATCTCTTCTTTACAAAACCGGCGTCGAATACGGTGACTATACGATTAACCATGTTGAAGGCTGTTCCCACGGATGTTTATATCCGTGTTATGCCCTGCTTATGGCCAAAAGATTCGGCAGGGTTAAAAGTTATGATGAATGGATTAAGCCTAAAATTGTTTCCAACGCAGTTAAACTACTGCAAAAAGAAATACCAAAACACAGCAACAAAATTAAATTTGTACATCTTTGTTTTAGCACAGACCCGTTTATGTACGGCTATCAAGAAATATCGGATTTGAGCGTCCGGCTTATTGGCCTTTTAAACGAAGCCGATATAAAATGCACCGCGCTTACTAAAGGTATCTTGCCTCTTCATCTTACAGAATCAAGTAACGCAAATGAGTTTGGGATTACCTTGATTTCACTCAATGAAGGCTATAGAAACAAATACGAGCCTTTCTCTGCGCCCTATAAAGACCGAATTAGTAGTTTATATCAATTGCATAAAAAGGGTATCAGAACCTGGGTCAGTATAGAGCCATATCCTACGCCAAATATTATAAACCAAGATTTTAAAAAAATTTTGGATTCGGTTGCTTTTGTAGATAAGATTATCTTTGGAAGGCTTAACTACAGCGCCTTAGTTTCACAGTATCGGCCCCAAAAAGATTTTTATAATTCAATGGCGTACCAGGTAATTGAATTTTGCAAAGCAAAAAATAAAGATTATTACATTAAGGATGGCACTATGACGAATCATTTGAAAATAAACCAAACGGCGTCACTATTTTCCGCACATGAAACCGTTGCAATGGCAGGTGAATAATGGCAGTTTCGCTTAATACTGGAACACGAGATATCCCTTTGGAGTTTGCAAGGGAATTAACCGCTATAGTCAGCCGGGAATGGGAATCGGGAGATTTTATAAACAAGACCACTCCAGTTACTCAAGACCTGTTGAAATTTTGGTTTAACGGCGTTTTTTGCGACATCCGAAGCGTTAATTTTCACGAAGGGCAAAAGCAAGCCATTCTAAATACTATCTATCTGCATGAAATCCTTAAAACCGACTCGGTTTTTGATATGTATGCGGCGGTCAGTGAAGAAATAAGCGCTCAGATGGATATTGCTTATCTGAAAAAGGATAAATTCAGCCATCCTAAATATTGTTTAAAAATGGCTACCGGTACCGGGAAGACGTGGGTGCTGAACGCACTGCTGATATGGCAATATCTAAACGCTAAATTAGAAGAAAATCCGAGTGGACGGTTTACCAAAAATTTTCTTATGGTTGCACCGGGATTAATTGTTTATGAAAGGCTCCTGGACGCATATCTTGGCAAAGAGGAAGAAGGCAACGGACAACAAAGCGGAGTAAGAAATTTTGAAACATCCGATTTTAAAAAATACGAGGGTTTATTTATCCCCCCGGCATACAAGGAAATAATCTTTGGATTTATTCAATCTAGTCTGGTCAAGAAAGATGAAATAGGCCGGAAAGTTACCGGAGACGGCATGATTGCTATTACCAACTGGCATCTTCTGGCAGGCGAGGAGGAATCAGAGGACGATTTTGATCTTTCTCCCATGGAAGACCCGTCATCCGCAGTAAAGGAATTACTTCCCGTTACGCCCGGAACCTCAGCCGGACATTCCCTCGATGTTTTGGATAACCAATATTTAAGCGGCGGTCAAATAGAGTTTTTATCCAATCTGGAAAGTTTGGCGGTATTTAATGACGAAGCGCACCATATTCACGAGACTAAAAAAGCGGGGATAGTATCGGAAGTGGAATGGCAAAAATCCCTTAACAAAATCGCCGAAGAAAAAGGCACCCGCTTTGTTCAGATAGATTTTTCGGCAACCCCGTATGATGTTACTGGCAGTGGCCAAAAACGAACCAAGCACTTTTTCCCGCACATTATTATGGATTTCGATCTCAAGACCGCTATTCATAGAGGTTTGGTAAAGACCATAGCTCTGGATAAGCGCAAGGAAATTGCCGCTATGGAGCTTGATTTTAAGGCAGCAAGAGAGGGCAATACCGTTTTAGGTCTATCTGACGGTCAAAAATTGATGCTGCGGGCTGGGCTGCAAAAACTCAGGATATTAGAAAAACAATTCAGGGATTTGACCTGCGATAAGTCCGGGAAGACGGATAAAAACCCCAAAATGCTGGTAATTTGCGAGGATACCAGGGTTTCTCCCCATGTGGTGGATTTCCTGATACAAGCTGAAGGATTAAACCCTGAAGATGTAGTTCAGATAGATTCGGATAAAAAGGGTTCTATCCCCGCCAAAGAATGGCAGGAAATAAAACAGCGGCTTTTTAACATAGATAAGCATCTCAGCCCCAAGGTTATTGTGTCGGTATTAATGCTCAGGGAAGGGTTTGACGTCAGCAATATCTGCGTTACCGTGCCCTTGCGTTCTTCCGAGGCTCCTATTTTGTTGGAGCAGATAATCGGAAGAGGCTTGAGGCTCATGTGGAGAGAGCCGGAATATCAGGACGTTAAAGCGGAAAACAGATTGAGGCTCTTGCAAAAAAAACAGGAACCGTCAAACTATCTGGACATTTTAAGTATTGTCGAGCATCCGGCATTTATCAGATTTTATGATGATTTGATCAGCGAGGGATTGGCCGTAGAAACCCGCGACCTTCCCGGAGATAGGACAAGCGTGCTGGGGGATATAATCAATGTAGGGCTGAAAGATAATTACCGGGAATATGACTTCTATTGGCCGATAATAATTCAGGAAAAAGAGGAAACCCTCAAGGTAATGGCACCGACTGCGGAGCATATGTCTAAATTCGAATGGTATAGCTTAGAGCAACTTCAAAAGATGGTTTCCAGGGAGGGGGAATCCTTCTTTTCTGAAGAGGTAACCGTTAAAACCCGTTTTGGGGAATACAAGGTTACCGCAGAACTTTTTACTGCAAAAAGCTATAATGATTTTTTAGCCAAGCTATTGAAAGTGATTACAAGCTCCCTTGGTAAGATAAGTCAACGGGCAATGAAGGTGTTTCCGGTTATGCAGATTAATAATTCTTTTTTAATAAAAGCGCTGGATGATTTTATTAAGAACAGATTATTTAATCAGCCCTTTGATCCGTTTATTGATAACAATTGGCGGGTTTTGCTTTTGTCCAAATCAGGCATAATTGAGCACATCATCAAGGAAGTCAGCCGGATAATCTATGAAATGCAAAATGCTATAAATGTAGAGGAAGCGGTTGTAATCAAGAAGTATTTTTCAGAGGTTGAAGAGATTAAATTGAGGGAAAACTTTTCTCTGGAACTTACTAAAACCATCTACCGGAGACTGCCTTATCCTTCAAACAAGGGCGGATTTGAAAAGAATTTCATGCTTTCTTGCGACAATGATGCTCAGGTGAATAGTTTCCTGAAAATTAATGAGAATTATCATGATTTTGCTCATTTCAAATATATCAGGACGGATGGGATGCTTTCTGCCTATTATCCTGATTTTATAGTCAAAATAGACAATAGTATTTATCTTGTGGAAACCAAAGCGCAGAAGGATATTAAAGACCCCAATGTAAAACAAAAAGAACTGGGGGCGATAGATAGGCTTAAAAAAATAAATGAATTAAAGTCGGAAGACAGAATGAATTGTGAATGGAGCTATGCACTTTTGGGCGAAACCACTTTTTATTCCATGCGTGACAGGGGCGCTTCTATTATGGAGATATTGGAGTTTTCCAGGTTGACTGAAGAGAGGATAGAGGGCAGATTGTTTTAGAATCGGATAATGTGGAAATTATTCCTCATAGTAATGACAAAAGATGCCAAGCATTATTGCAGAAATACCGATTTTATGTGGTACATATACATTTTGGAATGCAGCGACCAAACTCTTTACACCGGGATAACAACCGATCTTAATAGGCGACTGGAAGAACACAATACTTCAATACTCGGCGCAAAATACACCAAAGGCAGAAGACCAGTGAAAATGGTCTATTCCAGCGAACTGCCCAATAAATCCGAAGCTCAGAAAGAAGAATACCGGATAAGGAAATTAAGCAAAAAAGATAAGATAAATTTTATTGGAAAAAGCAGATAACAGCAGGTGCATAATATGAATGTCTTAGAAGCAGCGCTAAAAGTTTTGCAGGAAGCCGGGAAACCGTTACATTCACAAGAAATTACCGACTGTATAATCGCCGGTAATTTATGGCAAAGCAGCGGGAAAACACCGGCAGCAACGGTAGAAGCCGCCATTTGCGTAGATATGAAGAAAAAGGCTGATTCGTCTGTTTTTGTCCGCGTTGCTTCTCGAACCTTTGGGTTAAATAAACGAGATGTAAGCCAAGTTAATGGTCAGTCTTTAGCAACTGTCCCGCTCAAAAACCTTCCCTCCAATAAAGATATTTCCAAGTCATACTCTTTTTCAGACGCCGCCGAAAGGGTTATTGAACAATTCGGGAATAAACAGCCGATGCACTACAGAGCCATCACAGAAAAAGCCATGGAAATGAATTGGCTAAATACTGAGGGCAAAACGCCGGAAGCCACCATGTACGCCCAAATCATAACTGAAATTAAGCGCTATCAAAAGCGCGGGGAACAACCCCGTTTTGCCATGCACGGCAAGGGATATGTAGGACTTACCCGCTGGATGGGACGCGGTTTGGCATTTGAAATCGAGCAGCATAACAAGCGCGTCCGCCAAGCCCTGCATAAGCGTCTTTTGGCTATGAGGCCGGACGAATTTGAGGAACTAATTGCTCTCTTACTGGCAGAGATTGGCTTTGAAAACATCGAAGTCACCAAACTAAGCGGCGACGGCGGAATTGATGTGCGCGGGACGCTTGTGGTCGGCGATGTTATCCGTACCCGTATGTCCGTGCAGGCTAAAAAATGGAAACCTGGTAATAATGTGCAAGCTCCGGTGGTACAGCGAGTACGGGGCAGTATTAGTACCCATGAACAAGGCTTAATCATCACCACCAGTGATTTCAGCCCAGGTGCACGTGCGGAAGCCGCCCGAATTGATAAGATTCCGGTTGCTCTGATGAATGGCGAGCAATTGGTAATGCTGTTGGTCGAGTATAATCTCGGCGTTACCCGCTGTTCGCATGATTTGATTGAGTTGGATGAGGATGGTGTTGTTTTGGAAAGCAGTTTGGGAATTTCCTAAAAAAGCCGAAAAAAACTGTACATATTTAACAGGGAGTTGGGGAAAATTATGCGATCAATAAATCGTACCGTAATAATCATTAAGGCGAAGCAGCCATATGTTGACTGGGCGAACAGCTTCGATGACGGCGAGCCGCCCATGAAGCTGGAGGAATTCCAGCAGGATGCCACCGCCTATTTGATCCCTCAGTTCGATTACATAGAACAATCTGTCAAATATATTGAGAAACATTATGCAGAGATATTTGAGTCCGAACTTGCCGACTGGATGACCGCCCCTCACTTATGGCCTCCCAAACGAACTTTGAAAATGTTCAGGAAATGGTTTGAGGTGGGAATATGTGGTATGGTGATAGACATGGACAAGAAGCCGGTTTTGTTAGAAGAGTATCAGTAAAAAGATGTTCCTCGTGTATGGGATTAAATATTGAGATAACTAAAATTTTAACACAGGAAAGTGTAAGTAAATGGGGCATATACGGCTAGTGTCATGTCAACATTGTAAAGTATAAATAATATGGTATAATGTTCTCCGGGACAACAAACACTGGAGGGCAACATGCCAAAAATAAAATATACAGTAACATTAACGCAAGCGGAGAGAGAAGAACTCCAACAGATA
>JACRJN010000175.1 GCA_016235675.1 Candidatus Schekmanbacteria bacterium | reverse complement strand
CCGCGTAGTTTTTGTAACGGCCCGTATTACCGGCCTTTCAGAGAATTTATCCTGAGGCATTCTGCTATCCGGCACATTCATCTATTTGATTCCCGAAACAAAACGTTCCGGGAGGATAATGTACTACAGGAAAATATAATCGTAATGTTTGAACGGGGCGGCCAGCAACAAGAGGTGAAGGTCTCAATTTCAACGGATGATAGTTTTTCGGATATGGTTATCTCTGCTTATCCTTTCAGCCAAATTGTGCAACCGGATGATCCGGAGCGTTTTGTACATATACCGCTATCCCCGGAAAAAGATTTCATAGATGTTTCAGAATCAATCAGGTTCTCGTTAGACGATATCGGTATTCAAGTCTCCACCGGGCCTGTCGTGGATTTTCGTTCGAAAGAACATTTGAAAAATATGACGGAGGAAGGCACTGCGCCGCTCCTTTATCCCTCTCACTTTTCACAACAATCAATTGAATGGCCTAAAGAAAACGGGAAAAAGCCTAACGCCATCCTTTTCAATACAGAAACTAAAAAGTGGTTGTATCCCACGGGTTTTTACACCGTCGTCCGCCGCTTTTCATCAAAAGAGGAAAAACGGCGGATTGTCGCAAGTGTAGTTGATCCCAGGATTTTCCCAAACGCTGAAATGCTGGGTTTTGAAAATCACTTAAATGTGTTTCACAATTGCAGGCAGGGTATGACAGAAGCCCTTGCCAGAGGACTGGCAGTTTTTCTCAATACGACTGCTGTAGATGACAACTTTCGGCGTTTTAGCGGCCATACTCAGGTAAATGCCACCGATCTGAAAATTATGAAATATCCCAGCCGTGAGGTATTATCCGCTCTTGGCATTTGGGCGATAAAACAAGGCAAGCTTACCCAGGATATGGTTGATGAACAAATGGAGAAAATTGCACGATGACCACGATGACTATTAATAACCATAAGCACATTACTGATTCAATCAATATTCTTATATCGTTTGGCCTGCCCCGGGCACAGCAAAATGAACGTTCCGCCCTTTGCCTTTTGGCTCTGTTAAATTTGACCCCTGATAAATCATGGGCGCAATCAGAGAATCCGCTTATGGGAATAACCCCTGTCATGGATTGGGCGCGGCAACATTATGAAAAGGACTACGCTCCAAATACCCGCGAAACAGTGCGCCGTCAGACAATGCACCAGTTTGTTAATGCCGGCATAGCCCTCTATAATCCCGACAAACCGAGCCGACCGGTAAACAGCCCTAAAGCCGTTTATCAGATTGAACCATCTGCATTAAGACTATTGCGCACCTTTGGCACAGCGGCTTGGCATGAAAAATTAACCTCTTATCTTGCAGATCGAAAGCCACTGACCATTCGCTACGCAAAAGAACGCAAACAAAACCGAATCCCGGTTAAAATTACAGCGGGAAAGAAAATCACACTTAGCCCCGGCGAGCACAGCAAGTTAATAAGAGCCATTATTGAAGATTTTGGCTCCCCGAACTACACCATTGTGGTGTTTTCTCAGACAACAAATCGAAATAGAATTGCCTGCTAAAAAATCCCGCAAATTATGTCCTGCATCGTAATCAACCAAATTATTCATCTAATTTGGAGGTAGATGAATAATCCCTTGGCAGGCGGGAGGTTACAGCTATTCATCTAATCAAATTAGATGAATATTAGACGAAAACTAGACGAATATTAGATGAATGTTGGTCTGTTTTTCAGGTCTTGACAATTCTTGTTATGTGTAATATAATCCAGAATAATTCTGGATATTGTGCTTAAGGATAAGACGCCATGAAGACTTTGGGAACCGTGGGTACCAATTTACTCCATAAAGCGGTGGAACAGGGTAAAATTATTTTTACCCTGGAAGATGCCTTGCAGATTACCAACACCAGCTATAAGGCCACCGCTGAACTGGTGCGCTATTTAATCCAGCAGCGCTGGCTGGTAAGGTTGAGCGGGGGCAAGTATCTGATAGTTTCCCTGGAGGGAGGACTTGAGGGTATCCCTTCGGTCAATCGCTTTCTGGTGGCCAAAGCGCTGGCGGGTCAAAGCCCTTATTTTATTTCTCACTACAGCGCTATGGAAATACACGGATTGCTGACTCAGCCCCTGGTAAAGGTTTATGTGACCATTGCCGGACGATTGTCGTCCAGGATGGTTTTGGGAACGGAGTATCGCTTTGTAAAAAGCGGGCCGGATAATTTATGGGGATTAAGGGATGAGTGGGTTACCCCTACCGATAAAGTAACGGTGAGTGATTTGGAACGAACCCTCCTGGATGGGTTAAAGAAGCCGGACTATTGCGGGGGGATAAGCGAAGTGGCTAAGGGACTTTGGATTGACCGGGAGCGGATTGATTATAAAAGCCTGAAGGATTATATAATCAGGATGAACAATAAGGCGGCAGCCAAGCGGTTGGGCTATTTACTTGAGCTATATAAAACCGGCCCCACGGAGTTTCACAGCTTTCTTAAAGGATTGGTCGATGCCAATTACAGCTTGCTGGACCCCATGCTCCCCAGCGAGGGGCAAATTGACAGCACATGGCGGCTACGTTTAAACCTCAACCCTCAAGAACTTCAAGCCATAGTGAGAACCTGATTTATGATCCCGGCCCGAAATCTTTCCAGGCTAGCCCATCGCCTGACTTCCAGGAACCGCACCTATTCAGAGCAAACCCTGGAGAAGGATTATTGCCTCTCCTGGCTCCTGGCCGGCATTTCCCAATCTCCCCTCAAAGAAAAGCTGGTTTTTAAAGGGGGAACCGCCCTAAAGAAGTGCTACTTTGCCGGCTACCGCTTTTCCGAGGATTTGGATTTTACCCTGCTGACGCCTCATACCTTGCCGGAAATCCTGAGTCTGTTGGAGGGGGTATACCGCATGGTAAGGGAGATGTCCGGGATTAGGCTGGCCACCGGCAGAAGCGAGCCGGAAACCCGCCAAAACAGCTATACCTTATTCGTGTCCTACGTTGGCCCGCTGCAAGCCACCCAATCCAAACGGGAGATTAAGGTGGATATTACCAAAGAAGAAATGCTGCTCTACCCCATAACTGAACGCTCTATCCTCCAGGAATACCCCGAATATATGGATATTCCCCGGGATGTGTTGATCCCCACATATTCCCTGGAGGAAATTACCGTAGAGAAATTGCTCAGCCTTCTGGATAAAGCCAGGAACGAACCCAGAGACCTTTATGACTTGTGGTATTTACTGCAACATGCTCCGATTGCCATAGATTTTTTGCGGCCGGGATTTGAGAAAAAATGTCAGTACAAGGGGCTCCAGGAAGAGCGCTTGGAAAACGCTTTGCAGAAAAAATCCGCTTCCTTCCGGGTATTGTGGGAAAAGCGGCTGCAAACCCAGATACTGGATTTGCCGCCCCTGGCCGAGGTATTAAGGCAGGTCAACCGCCGTCTGCGGGAAGCCGGTTATTTTTAGCCCGACAGTACATAACTGACACTCCTGCTCTTGCCAGTTGCTTGCAATATTTGCTTATTAGCTAATTGCGACAAGAATTTATGGGCGGTACCGTGAGAAATTTTGAATTCCTGTTGCAGCATTTTGTTGGTTACCATACCTTCTTTTCGCACCAACGCCAGCACCTGCTTTTCCCTGAAGCTCAGATTGTCTAGCTCTGGAGAGGAACTTTTCTTTTGTTTGGGATGAGTTTTTTGTTTGGAGGAAGCGGAGGCAAGTTTATTGTAATTTTTTACGGTTCTCAAACATTGCAAGTTGATTTGGCGAACACTTGCTTGGTCATTAAGATTTTTTTTAAGCAGTATAGGGAAATGCCAAGTACCTTAGCCCCCAATCCACTTGCCCTTGCGCCGAGCGGCACACATCTTATCCCGTGTGCGCTCGGCAATTATTTCCCGTTCAAACTGGGCAAAGGAAAGCAGAATATTGAGCGTCAAGCGCCCCATGGAATTGGTAGTATTGAACTGCTGGGTGACGGAGACAAAGGACACGGTATTCCGCTCAAATATTTCCACTAACCGGGCAAAATCCAATAACGACCGGCTGAGCCGATCCACCTTGTACACCACAATGCAGTCTATTTTCCCAGCCTCAACATCCGATAGCAACCTCTTAACCGCAGGCCGCTCCATGGTGCCCCCGGAAAAACCGCCATCATTATAACACTCCGGCAAACCCACCCACCCTTCATGTTTCTGGCTGGCGATGTAAGCCTCACCCGCCTCCCGCTGGGCGTCCAGGGAATTGAATTCCTGTTCCAGCCCTTCCTCAGTAGATTTACGCGTGTACACAGCGCAACGGATAATGGATTTTTCTATCTGAGCGTTGGATTTTTTCTTGTTGTTTCCTGACCGCACAATTACTCCTTCTCCCCTTTTTCACGCAACCCAAAAAAGTAAAAACCGTTCCAATGTGCCCCGGTAACAGCCTTGGCCACAGCAGTAAGCGAGCGGTAAATCCGGCCTTCATATTCGAAGCCTTTATCCAAGACCATTACTTTGATAATTTCCCCCTGATAATCCCTGGTCAGCACCGCCCCCGGCATGGGCAGCCACTTATCATGGGAAGGTGAGAATGTATGCACTGTAGTGTGGCCATTTGAAGATGTTGTACTTAATTCGACAATCACTTTAGGCGCTCGAATCCGCAAATCAGCGTCATTAGCCAATTCCTCCGCCCGCCGCCGTGCCCGCTCGGATAAATCCCCCTCCGCCAACACCTGTATTCTCCAGGCAATACGCTTGCGCAAAAAATCCTTATGCTGCGAGCGGGGCACCTCCCCAAAAACCTCCTGATATTTTTCCCTCAAGTCGGCCACACACATGCCCTTTAGCATTTTTAACTCCTGATCTAGGCCCCCAGCTAAGCTGGGGAGAATAGGAAAAGCTATGCTGAAGTATTTGCAATAAAAAAGCTCCTTTCGATAGAATAAACCACGGCTGAAAAAGTGTGGTTGATTCCAAAGAAAGGAGCTATGAGTGAAAAATAGTTTAT
>JACRJN010000177.1 GCA_016235675.1 Candidatus Schekmanbacteria bacterium | reverse complement strand
GGACTACGAACTACGAACTACGAACTACGAACGAAAAAACAATTTCTATCTATATGTCAACACTCTCAAAAATACTGGATTCCCGTTCCCCGTTTTCACGAGGACAAGTTTCACGGGAATGACATTTTGAGAGATTTTGGGAGTTGTTAATAGTTCCGGCACAGCCCCGGTTTCGGCTTGGGGACAAGCCGAAACATCCAGTTGCGTAAGGTGAGTTAATTAACTACGGAATTTGGCCCTCCGTTCTGATAATGCGGAAAGTTCAAGTTCATGTTCCAGTTGCCGCTCATGTGATCATGCGAACCTTGCTGTAGTTTACATGCTTATTCCCGTTCGTTGGGGGCTCTGGTTTCAAAGGAGGGCCAACCCCTTTGTTTTCAATCGCGGAGGTTTTAGAATCCATTTTTACACTTCTTATAACCACGAAGCACACGAAGTACACGAAGAATTACAAAGGCTATTTTTTACGGTAATGCAGCCAAACGTAAAAAGTTTACAGCTTCGTAGTCCCAGCCCTTTAGGGCTGAATTTCCAGGGCTAAAGCCCTGGCACTACGGCTACGGCGAGGGAAAATTTCCACGCTTCGTGGTGAACCCAAGCCCTGTGATAATCTTATCAAATTCCTGTAGATTTACATTCCAGTCATATTTCCCCTCGACTAATTTACGTCCGTTGCCGCCGATTTCCTGCCGCAACCGGCTGTCCTGTAATAATTTTACCACACTTTGAGCAAATTCCCCAGGATCATCCGCCACCAATAAATCATGTCCTGCCGCCGCCTCGATTCCGCTGACCGCGGCCGAGGTAGCGACTACGGGTAGGGAACATGCCATCGCCTCCAAAATTTTATTCTGCAAGCCCGGTGCCATTCGCAAGGGGACAATGTAAACCCAGGCTTTTTCCAAATAAGGGAGAACCTCCGGTACGTGACCGGTGACGATTACCTGATTATCGGTTTGAGCCAGACGGCGAATGGTGGGTGACGGGTCAGCTCCCACTATGTATAATTTGACGTCCGGAAATTGTTTCTTTATAAGCGGCAAGCTGTTTTTATAAAAATGCAGGATGCCGTCGATATAGGCAAAATAAAACATCCCGCCGATAAAAAGCAGGGCAGGGGGGGTAGATTTAGTAAAAGAAAGGTCATGCTGCGGCAAGAGGTTGAACCCATTTTTTACCACCTTTAATTTTTCAGCGGGAATAATTTCCCGCAAAATCTTTTTTTCCTGACCGGTAACTACAGTACATACATTAAAATATTTTGCAATTTCCTGTTCATAAGCACGCAGACGTTTTCCCTCCAGTCGGTAAATAAAAGCCTTGAGCGGGGAGGCATAACCGGCGTACTGAAACCATTTTTCCGAATCGGCGTCCACCAGATCCAAAATTTTCGGGCAATCGTGATAATCCGCTACATATTGCGCCATGGTGGAGGAAAATACGATGATTAAATCATATTTATTGTTTTTTAAATGTTCCCGCACTAATTTTTTGAAGGTTTTTGCATAGAAATGTCCCAGGCTGACCGGCAGCTTTTTACCCAAGTACCAGGCGGTATACAGATAACTCAGCCACAGGGAGCGTTCAAGACAGGTGACTGCGCGGCAGTATTTTTTCAATTCCCCGATATGGATACGCTCCGCCGCCGAATCGATAAAACTTACCACATCAATCTGATGCTGTCTGGACAGATGGCGGATGGTGTAAAACATGCGCAACTTATCCCCCTTGTTGGGAGGATAGGGAATGCGATGGGATATGTAGAGAATTTTCATAGTAAAACCCGTTGTCAGTTGACGGTTGTAGGTTGTAGGTTTTGAATTCTTTAACTGACAACCGACAACTGACAACCGTCAACCGGTTTATTTAATTTCCTGCAACTCCCCGCTGCCGTAATTATAATCCTTAGCCTTGTCACCGCCGTTGAAATCATATAGATACACCTTGCGATCCGGATAGTATTCCATCAATTCTTTATTCATCTCCCCCAAATCCTGAACCCATAAGACGGAATCGTTCAAATCCGGAGAATTCCGGGTATACCAGGCCGGATAATACAGCTTGGTGGAACGCAGGAAAACCAGGGCGTTGGATAAATTATGCTCTTGGGCGACCAAATAAGGGCGTTGGTAAACACGCAGCCAGGACGCCGGTTTAAAGTCACTGGTTACAGCTTCATATAGAGCGGATGCGCTGACCATTAAAGTGAAAAGCGTCAAAAGGCCGGCGGCGCAGGCAAAATTAAAATGCCGCTTCAGCCATTCCCCTAAATTTATTATCCCCACCGGTATCAATAAAAAAAGGTATAAAACCGCAGCATAATAATAACGGGTTTGCCAGATACTGGAAGCTACACTTAAATATCCCAGACAGGTGAAGACAAAAAAACTCCAGAGCAGGCTATTTTGCGGTTTGTACTTAACAAAAGACAAAGCCAGAAACAGCAGAATAATGCCCGCTCTGACCGGATGAAAGGTAAGGTTATAGAGAATAAGGCGCATCCGGAAAAAAAGGGCGCTCACCGCTTGCCTGAGCGAATAAAGCTCACTGAAACCTAAAGTCGGCCTAGTTCCGTTATAGATTTCGTGTCCGAATCGCAAAGAAGAGCCATTTTGTATTTTATTGATCAAAAACAACATCAAAATAAGCGGAATCAGCCCCAGGCAAAACATTAAAGCCCGGCGGTAAAAGCCGCGCCAATCTTTTATCAACAGATATAAGGCCCACAAAAGCAACGGGCAGGAAAAAGTCACGGCGGTCATGGGGCGGGTATTGACGGCCATTCCCAGGGCCAGACCGGAAATCAGCGGATAATAGGGGCGCGGCTTTTCCTGTAAAGTCAGTAACATGAAATAGATAAATACGGAGAGCAAAAAGAATTGCGGCGCATGGGAAAGATAGGTAGCCGCCATCGAATAATAAAAGGGCGAACAAAGCGCCAGAATTACCCCAAAGCGGGCGCTTAGGTTATCGTATAAATGTTCCCCGCAAAGACAGAGAAAAACCAGACCCAAAGCCCCTAACAACGGGTTAACAATCCAGGGCATTCCCCAAAAATCCCCCAACAATAAAAATAACGAGGTGCCGATGGGATATTCGGCGTACATTTTGCCGTTATTGATGATATAATCGCTGTCGAAAAACTCGCGCAGGGGATGGGAAGGAACGGTTAAAGTCCCCTGGCGCAGTATTTTGACCTGGAAAAGGATCGCGTTTTCATCCCCGCTTTTGGGGAAAAAAGCATATTTGAAATAGAAAATTCCCCAAGCGGCCAAAAACGCGATCAAAAAAACAGCAGACAGAAAATAAAAGCGGGGCATTCCGGTAATCCAGCGGCTGATTTTTTCCAGATGCGGGCGCAGAAAATGTGCGGACAATAGCAAAAGCAGAAAAATAGCCCATTGCAGCGCAGTGTTTCCCAGACACTCCAGCCAGGGAAACTGCTGAAAGACCCTCCCCAGGCTGGTTAAGTCCCCCGCCTGGTAAAAGGTGCGCGCCAATTCCACCCGATCGGGTACAAATAGCTTATCGTATACCGTATAGCCGAAGGTTGCCAGGGCAAAAATAAAGATCAGGAGGATGAGCTTTTTGTTCTCAGATTTCATGAAGGTGGTTTCTTTTTTCCAGGGTGTTGTTGTGCCGACAGGTCACAGTTCTGTAGGGTGGGCTTTGCCCACCATTTTAAACTATTCTTGGTTGATTTTTGGCTGGCATAAATACTGCCAGGCCAGCAAATTTGGTGGGCACAGCCCACCCTACAAAATTTATCCCCTCTCCCCCCTGGGACTGTGTCGCAATTGAATTTTTATGTCATTCCCGTGAAACTTGTCCTCGTGAAAACGGGGAACGGGAATCCAGGGTTTTCAAGGCTCCGGCTTAAGCCTACGCTGATGGAGTTAATTATATTCTGGATTCCCGCTGCTGCGGGAATGACATTTGTGAGTTTTTT
>JACRJN010000174.1 GCA_016235675.1 Candidatus Schekmanbacteria bacterium | reverse complement strand
TTTTTAAAATATATAAATATCTACCTTTAGGTGAACACTCTCGTATTATCAATAACTTCTGGATTCCCGCTCCCCGTTTTCACGAGGACAAGTTTCGTGGGCATGACAAAATCGGGAATTGCGGCACAAATCCAAAACCATCAGAGATAATGTTCCTCTATCCACTTTCGGCTTGAGGACAAGCCGAAAGACCCGGATATGCGTAAGGTGAGTTAATGAAACATTATACTAGGTAAGAATACCAGAAAATATGTTGCTAAAATGGTTGGAAGAAAATAATGCTGATTGATGAGAACCTGCCTCTCCCTAACCAACCAACACTTCATTTATGTTATTGGTCGTGCTTTTTCCCCTTAGCTTCTTTTTTGTCTTCTTTCTTTGTTTCGTCATCGTGTTCAACCTGCTTTTCTTTACTCAAACCAGGATCACCTTTCTTTTTGATCCCAGGGGGAACACTACCTTCCCAACCTTTCTTTTCTCCTTTTTCCCAACCAGGTGGGTTATTACCCTTCAACTCATCTTGCTTCACTTTACTTAACCCGGGAGGTAACAAATCACTTTTCTTCTCAAGACCAGGGGGAACATTACTTTTCCCGCCGGCATTCTCTCCCTTTTCCCATCCAGCGGGTTTACCCTCCAGTCCCTTAGCCTTGTTTTTGGCTAAGGCCGATGACCCAGCCAATAATATAGCAGCCATCATCACTGAGAAAACCCCATATTTTATTATTAAGGTACGCATGGAGATCACCTCTTTCTAAAAAACATAATTTTTATGTACCCCCTAATATAAGTTTAGCCTTATAAAAGTCCTTTTGTCAATAAGAGAATTAGCAAACATTCTGGAATTATAACAGGTTACACTAAAAGCAACAGGGCATAAAAGTGTAGCATATAATGAAGTTAGTTATCTAGGGAATATCTGACATTTCGTGAACTGTCCAAAAGGCGAACTGTTATAGAAATCGGCAAACAAATTCTTCATAATATGGTATACAAACCTGTCATCGCGAGCTTAAGCGAAGCAATCTCAAGTTTCCCGTACGTTTGAGATTGCTTCGGCGATAAGGCTGCCTCGCTTTTGACGCTTTGGGTCTCTTATTGAGAACGCTACCAAAAAATTTTAACTTATGCTATAGTATAATTATCATTAATTATAATCAAATTATTTCAAAACAAGGAAGCTTTTAATGAGACCTTTAATTGGAATCACTTGCGATTATACCCCGGATAACCCTGTCGGGCGAATATGGCTGCGTGAGGATTACGCCTCTGCGGTTTATGCTGCCGGAGGCTGGCCGTTGCTTTTGCCCCCTTTAGAGGATATGGAAATCGAACAGGTAATGCCCGCATTGTCCGGGCTTATGATTACCGGCGGCGATTTCGATATAGAGCCGGGTTATTACGGCGAAAAACCGTTACCGCAATTAGGCAAATTAAATCCCCGGCGCAGCCTGTTTGAGGCCAAACTTATCCGTCGGGCTATCGCGCAAAATATCCCTACCCTGGGAATTTGCGGCGGATTGCAGGCTATTAATGTGGTTTGCGGCGGAAGTCTGTATCAGGATGTTTCCAGTCAATTAAACAATGTCGGCTCTCATGAGGGGCAGCGCCTGTCTCTGGCCCATTCTGTCAGAATCCAGCCCGCTACAAAATTATCTGCTATTTTAGGGCGGAAGGAACTAATGGTAAACAGCAGTCACCATCAAGCCGTCAAAGCGCCGGGCACGGGATTGCAAATTTGCGCCGTTACCCCCGATGGATTGACTGAAGCCATGGAGCATTCCGGATTAGGTTTTATGCTGGGGGTGCAATGGCACCCGGAGTCGCTATACCGGCAGGAACCGCTGTGGCTGAAATTGTTTGAAGCTTTGGTAGAAGCAGCCTCAAAAAAGGCGAAAGGGTAAAAATACTTTTGTTCTTTACTCTTTAATGCTGAAAATGCTAAACTAGTCGAAAAGTCAATACTCGCAGGGGGGATTAAAAAATGCTTAAATTGGCAGTTATCGGCGCAGGCTCTTGGGGTACAGCTTTGGCTTACCGGCTGGCCAAAAACAATTATCGCATCGGTTTATGGGTTCATAACCCCAATCTGGCGAAAATAATCGACCAAACCCATGAGAATCCTTCATACTTGCCAAAAGTATCCTTACCGGCCAATATTCAAGCCAGTTCCTCCCTTGACAAGGTATTATCCGACAGCCAATATTGTATATTAGTAGTCCCCTGCCAATTTCTCAGGGGAGTGGCGGAATCCCTGGTGCCCTGCCTTGCCCCTAAAACCTCAATCCTTACCGCCTCCAAGGGCATTGAAAATACAACGTTATTGCGCCCCACTCAAATTTTGAGTGATGTTATTCCCAAAAATCTGGGTTGTCAAACCGCGGTGCTTTCCGGCCCTACCTTTGCCAAAGAAGTCGCCGCCGGCTTGCCCTCTGCTGCGGTCGTTGCCTCTGAACATTTAGATACCGCCAAAAAATTCCAAAAACTGCTGACCGCCCCCGGCTTCAGGCTCTATGTAAATACCGACGTCATCGGAACCGAAATCGGCGGAGCGCTGAAAAACGTGATTGCCATCGCCGCCGGGGTTTCCGATGGGTTGGGATTTGGTCTAAACGCCCGCGCCGCATTAATTACCAGAGGATTGGCCGAAATTACCCGTCTTGGTCTTTCTTTAGGGGCTAACCCCTTGACTTTTCAGGGATTGAGCGGCTTGGGGGATTTAGTGCTCACTTGCACCGGCGATTTGAGCCGCAACCGCCGGGTGGGTTTAAAACTGGGAAAAGGTAATTATACCCTGACTGAAATTCAGCAAGGAATGCAAATGGTGGCCGAAGGGGTGCCCACCGCCCGCGCCGCCAAAGAACTGGCGGCAAAACAAAAAATTCCCATGCCCATCACCGAACAGGTTTACTCCCTGCTTTTCGAAGGCAAAAATCCGCGCTCGGCAGTGCAAGAGTTGATGGGACGGGAGTTGACAAGCGAGTGAACAGGCTTCGGGCTCTGGGCTTCAGGCTAGTTCAAATACCCTCCGGAAGAGGGGCTCTTTCTGAGCCTGAAGCCTGAAGCCTGAAGCCTGAAGCCTGAAGCCTATTTTAAGGATTCCCCCATGAACATCGAAAGTTTACGCCGATTACTGGAAGATATTCAAAACAACAACTGCTCGGTCGATGAGGGGTTGAAAAAACTGCGTCTTTTGCCTTACGAGGACTTGGGCTTTGCCTGTATCGATCATCATCGCAGTTTGCGCCAGGGATTTCCAGAGGTAATATTCTGTCAGGGGAAATCTCAGCCTCAAGTGGTGGAAATCGTTACCCGGCTGTTAAATCATCATTGCGATATTCTGGCCACCCGCGCCAATGAGGGAGTCTATCAGGCCGTACATGAATTGGATCAGCGCGCCCGGTATAATCCGCTGTCCCGAACTATCACTATCGAACAAAAACCCAAAGTCTTGCAGGGAAAGATTTTGGTGGTCAGCGCCGGCACTTCCGACATTCCGGTGGCCGAAGAGGTCTTGGTAACCGCCCGCATTTTGGGGTCGGTTGCGGATGCGCTCTATGATGTGGGGGTTGCCGGAATTCATCGGTTATTGGATCGTCAGGAATTGCTGCATCAAGCTAACGTCATTGTAGTCGTGGCGGGGATGGAAGGGGCGCTTGCCAGCGTGGTCGGCGGGCTGGTGGACAAGCCGGTGATCGCCGTTCCCACCAGTATCGGCTACGGCGCCAGTTTTTCGGGCCTTGCGGCCTTACTGACTATGCTCAACAGTTGCGCCTCCGGAGTGGCTGTAGTCAATATTGACAACGGTTTTGGAGCGGGAACTCTTGCACACATGATTAACCGCCTTTCTTTTGCAAAAGGTTAAAGGACATTTTATCCCATAAAGGATTAATATAACTGTTGACAATTAAAGGTTTTAAGATTAGAATCCGTGGTGGGATTTTTTAAAACAGCAAGTGATTTTTTCCCAACAAAAGCGGTGGTGGGGGCGATGGCGAGTGAAAATAAGTCCTCAAGCTAAAGTAGGGTTATTCGTTCTGATTGCAGCCCTTCTTTTAGCCTATATGACCATCCGGGTGGAAGACCTGGATATAGAGAAAAGCGGATACCGGATCATCGCAATATTTGACGCCGTATCCGGTTTGGAAAGAGCCGCCCAGATCACAGTTGCAGGCGTTCCGGTAGGTAAAGTCGACAAAATCGAGTTGGTAAACGGAAAGGCTAGGGTTACTATGTTATTCACCCCTGAAACGATCGTGCGCCGGGATAGTGAAGCAAGTATCCGCAGCATGGGATTATTGGGGGAGAAATATATCGAAATATCCCCCGGTGCCCCCGATCAACCCCGCTTGCAGGACGGTGATACCCTCCAACACATTAAATCCAGCCCCGATCTTGAAGAATTAGCCTCCAATTTAGGCAGCGTCGCTAAAGATATTTCCGCGGTTTCCAAATCTATTCGCAACGTCATCGGTACTGAAGAAGGCCAGGACAGTATGCGCCGGATTTTGAAAAATACCGATTCTTTAGCCGATGACTTGAAAAGCGTAGTCCGGGAAAACCGGGAGCAGATGAAAGAAGCGGTGGAGAATATCAGCCGTCTTTCCCAAAACCTCGATAAACTGGTAATGCACAATCGCACCATGATCGACAAAACGGTGAAAGACGTTTCCGAAATCGCCCGCGAATTAAATGAGATGATCAAGGCCAACCGCGCTCAAATGGAGCGCACCATCGCCAATCTGGAAAGAATCAGCCAAACCTTGGATCAAGACGCCCCGCGCATAACTAAAAACGCCAACAAGACCCTGGAAGACGTTCAGAACATCTTGCAGGAGAACCGGCAGGAGTTGAAAAACAGCCTGGCCCGGATGCGCGAGGCCTCGGAAAAACTGGATACCACCTTGGCTTCCGCCCGCAACATCACCGGGAAAATTGAAAGAGGAGAAGGCAGCCTGGGCAAACTAATTACCGACGAGGAGGCTTATAATAATCTCAACGAAGGTTTGCGCGGCCTGAAAGGGTTTGTGGAGAAAGGCAAGGATTTACAGGTCTTTGTCGGCGTCCGCAGTGAATACATGATTAAGGAAAATGAGTCTAAAACCTATATCAGTTTGCAATTGCAGCCCCGTCCCGACAAATATTATTTATTGGAAATGGTGGACGACCCCCGCGGGAAAACAGATGTGACCACAACCAAAAGGACTACCACCCCGCCGGGGACTGTCGAAACTGTCCGTGAAGAAGAAAACACTGAAAAACTCAAATTCAGTGTGCAGATTGCCAAGAAATTTTACGATTTTACCCTGCGCGGCGGTTTAATCGAATCCACCGGCGGTTTGGGAATAGATTACGATCCCCTGGGCGATGACCGCATCAAATTCCGCCTGGATGCCTGGGATTTGGGACAAGACGAACCGCATATTAAATTTTCCACCAATTTTTATGTTTATGAGCGGGTTTTCGTTAATATTGGCATCGATGATATTATCAGCAGCGAGCATCAGACCTTCTTTGTCGGCGCCGGATTATTCTTCAATGATCAAGACCTTAAAGCATTATTGGGCGGATTGACGCTGGGAGCAAACGCCCTTACCAAATAACTGCCGAGATACGAGATACGAGGTAGCGAGATACGGGAAATGGTATTCTTTCGTATCTCGTATCTCATATCTCGTACCTCGATAAATAAGGGGCATTTATGGTAAAAGAAGCCATTCAGCAAATCAAGGCGGCGGAAGAGCAAGCCGCACAAAGTATCGCCGCAAGCGAAAAGAAGGCTCAGGAAATAATCGATCAGGCAAAGATACAGGCACAAAACATAATGCTTGAGTCTGAGAAAAAGACGCAAACGGAAATCCAAGTCCTGTTGAAAACCGCCGGAGACCAGGCCGGCCAAGAAACTGCTGTGTTGCAACAGCAATTACAAAGACAAAAAAATGAATTGCTGGAAAAGAGCCGTCAAAAACAGGAAGCGGCGGTAAAGATGGTGATGCAAAAGCTGACCGGGGTGGCGGTGTAGTTCTATAGATGAAAAAATTAAAAAATTATAAATTAATAAATAAAATTGATGAATTTATATTAATAAGATGTAAAAAGGCGATTAATAAAATAGACCCTTTTGCTAAGCTTGTTCTTTACGGCTCAAGAGCCCGGGGTAATGCAACAAGCGAATCGGATTATGATTTACTGATATTGACTGATAATCCGGCTTCCTTGGAAAGAGAGGATATTTTCCGTCGTGAAATATATCCCATCGAACTGGAAACCGGCGCCGTTTTGACAGTTATCCTGGTAAATAAGAAAGATTGGGATTCGCAGGTATATAATGCCATGCCCTTTCATCAGAATGTGGAAAAAGACGGTATTATCCTATGAATGCCGATGTTGTAGTTTTAATAAATTATCGTCTGGAACGGGCGCATGAGTCTTTAAAAGAAGCCAAAATTTTATTGGAACAAGGGCATACGAATACTTATGTCAACCGTTTATATTATGCCTGTTTTTATACGGTATCAGCTTTATTGCTAAAAAACGGTCTGACTTCGGGCAAACATAGCGGGATACGCGCTATGTTCCATCAAAATTTTATAAAAAACAGCTTGATTGATGCAAAATTAGGCAGATTATACGATAAATTATTCGATAGCCGTCAAAAAGGCGATTACATGGATTTAGTACGGTTTGAATTGAACGATGTTGCGGATTGGTACGCAGAAGCAGATAATTTTATTGAGAGTGTAGAAAAATTAATAAATAACTGATACCGAGAGTTTTTCTAAAAAAATAGCCAATAAAAACCTCTAACTGCATCGGGGTGGCAGATGGCGATTGAAAAATTCAAAAAGATTCAAATTCTGGCACATGCAAGCCGGCGTGAAGCCTTATTGGATGAACTTCAGCAAATCAGCGGCGTTCAGATTCTGAACTGGCGGGAAAGTTCTTTGGCGGAAGAGGAGCAAAGCGCCCAGGAAATATCTACATCGACCCATGAAATCGACGCCAGGTTAAACAAGGCGGAGTATTGCTTAAAATATATCCAGCCCTTTATTCCCCCTTTGAGTCTCAAAGAAAAACTGGCCAAGATCACCCCAAAGGTCACTTTGGAGCAGTTAAAACAATTGGCTGAAAGCTTCTCTCTGGAACAAATCTATGAGCATTGCCAACTCATGGAGCAGCAAATCAGCGAAGCCCACCTGCAATTACAGCAGTTGCAAACCCAAATTCAGGATTTGCAGCCCTGGATCAATCTGAACGTAACTTTGGATACCCTGCAAAAGACGGAAACCGTTTATTTCTATCCCCTGAGAATCCCGGCGGACAGCAGAGAAGAATTCCCACAAGTCCTGGCCTCCCATTTAAATCACAGAAATCACCTGATTGAGGTTGGTATTGGGGACGATTCTCATTATCTGATTGTGATCATCCTGCATGAAGATAAACCCCTGCTGGAAGGGATGCTGACGGAAAAGGCCATTGAGCGTATCCACTTACCGGCGCTTCCCGATATTCCGCAAAATATAATCCAAAAGTCCCAAAACGAAATCGAACAAATCCAGAATAAACTACAACGGATTCAGGAAGAGAAAAAACAACTGGTCAGGCACAAGGAATCCCTGGAACTGCTTTATGATTATTACTTCAACCTCAAAAAACAAATGTCGGTTCAATCCGACCTGTTGCATACCCATCACGCCCTGATTTTCGAGGGGTGGATCAAGCAAAGCCGCGCGGATGAAACCAAGCGGCATTTGGAAAATAAATTTAAGGAAATAGTCGTCAATCTGCGGGATACAATGACCGGAGAAGCCCCTCCCGTAGATTTATACAACAAGAACATAGTCAAACCCTTCGAAGTGATAACCAAGCTTTACGGATTACCGCACGCCGATGAGTTAGACCCAACACCGCTGTTGGCCCCGTTCTTTTTCATCTTCTTCGGGCTGTGCATGGCCGATGTCGGCTACGGCTTTATCCTGGTTGCGGGCGCTCTCTGGGCGCTTTATAGTTTAATCCTCCGGAATCAGACGCGCCAGACCATGCGGCTGATTTTATTTATTGGCATATCCACCATCCTGGCCGGAGCGATTACCGGGGGCTGGTTCGGCGATATGATCGATCTTTTGCCTGCGGCCTTTGCCCCGCTTAAAGCCATGAAAAATCAACTGATGCTTTTCGACCCGATAAAAGAGCCGTTTAAATTCATAATCGTGGCGCTGACTTTAGGCTTTATCCAGGTCTGGTTCGGCGTATTGGTGGAAATGTACGACAACATCAAACACAAGAACTGGGAAAGCGCATATCTACTCAAGCTGCCTTGGCTTGCGCTGCTGTTGGGCCTGGTAATCTATATTATCGAAATAACCCAAAACCTGAGCGGAGCGGTTACTCTCGTCCGTCAAATTATGGTTTACGGGGGAACGGTTGTGCTTTTGTTTTTAAGCCAGGTTCAGGAAAAGGGTATCTTCGGGCGCATCTTTAAGGGATTTCTGGAGTTATACACCATTATCGGTTACGCCAGCGATATTTTGTCATACTCCCGTCTGATGGTTTTAGGACTGGCGGGCGGCGTCATCGCCATGGTGGTCAATCAAATGGCTATGCTAACAACCGGAATTCCGGTTGTTGGATATGTCCTGATGGTCTTGATTATGATCGGCGGGCATATTTTCAACTTTGCCATCGGCATATTGGGCGCTTTCGTACATTCCGTGCGTTTGCAATTCGTCGAATTCTTCCCCAAATTTTTCGAAGGCGGCGGCAAAAGTTTTCAACCCTTTGCCTGGGAGGGGAAGTATTCGATTTTTTCCGGAAAATAGGTGTTAACAATAATTTTGTAGCACGGGGGTTTATCCCCATAAGCGCTAAGTTGTTTTCAATCCCCTCCCCCTTGAGGGGGGAGGGCTAGGGTGGGGGTGATTCGGAATTTATGAGTAGTGTCAAAGCCAGAGAGTTGCGGAAAAACTTAAACAGACGCCGAGCGAAAATTGTGGCAAATGCTTCGACTAAAACAAACTGGTTATAAATTTCGGCGGCAGCACCCCATTGGTCAATTTATAGTGGATTTTGTCTGCCTGGAGAAAAAACTGATCATCGAAGTTGATGGCAGTCAGCAT
>JACRJN010000173.1 GCA_016235675.1 Candidatus Schekmanbacteria bacterium | reverse complement strand
GGCTCATACGCGATTGTGGGCGGAGCGTCCGCAGTAGTCAAGGATATTGTCCCCTTTGCCATGGCGGCCGGCAACAGAGTGCAAATCCAGGGCGTCAACCTAATCGGATTAAAACGCCACGGCATCCCGGCACAAGAGATTATCAACCTGAAACGGGCATTTAAGCTCATTTTCCATTCCAAGCTGAATACCACCCAAGCCTTACAGACGATTAATGAGCAGATAAAGGATTCGCCTAATGTCAACCGGTTAGTGGAGTTTATCAATAACTCGCAACGAGGGATAAGCAAGTAGTCACTTGTATCCCGTTTTTGGTAGCACAGGCTTCCTAGCCTGTGTTGCGGCATGGAATGGAAGTCTCGATATAGCCGATATAGCATTCCCGGTGACTAAGCCGTTTTTGTGTGGGCGTTGCCCACATCACAGGCAAGATGCCTGTGCTACCAATCGGTGAGCACTGCAAAAATGTGCGGGCAATGAAAAAAAGAAAATATATCTACATCCTAATCCTGCTGATTCTATTAGCGGGAAACAAACCGTCAGCGGCGGAAGAATTCAGCAATCCCAAGGATCACATGACGTTCGCTGCTAAATTATATAAAGACGAACTGTACCAGCTTGCCCTGAATCAATTCGCCCTGTTAATCAAGGATTACCCGCAATCTAAAGAAGCAAAACAAGCCCTGCTGCTTTTAGGCGATTGCCAATATCGGGTGGGGGAATTCAAAGGGGCGTCTGAATCTTATAAACAGATTTTAGACACCCACCCCATCCATCCCCAGCGGGAAGAGCATCTCTGGCGTTACGCCGAATCCCTGTATCAAATCCGGGAACTTGCCGCAGCCCGCACCTATTACCAGCAATTCGCCCAGGAATATCCCAAAAGCAAAAACACAAAAACCATCCCGCAGCGGCTGGCCGAATTGAAATATAAAGAGGCGGATGGTTTGTATGCCGACAAACAATATGCCCGCGCATTAGAAGCCTACGATCAATTAACCAATGATAAAAAAATTGACCTGCCTTATGAGGAAATCGCTTTCAAGATCGCAAACTGCCTGTTTTTTGTCAAGGACTACGAATCCTGTGCCGCGGCGTATGTTCAATTCCTGAAACAATATCCCGAAACCGCCCATAAAGAAACCATCCTGTATCAATTGGGGATAGCTTACTATGAAACGGGCAAATTTGAACCGGCCATCAAATATCTCAATCAATACCTCGACCTTTATCCGGAACTCCCTGAGGCTCAGGAGATACGTTATATTTTAAGCTGGGCTTATTATAAAAACGCAGAGTACCGCGACGCCCTGGAGGTTTTCAACGAAGCCCAGGGGGAAAAGAAGAAAGAGGCTCAAATCAATCACGAGCAGATTTTCGAGCAGGGCTACGAATTTTTTCAGGAGCAGGATTATCGCCACGCCCTGGAGACTTGGCAAAAACTGCTTCAGATGCAGCCGCCGGAGCCTTTGCAAAATCAGATTTACCAATTGACGGCGCAAAGCCATTTCGCCTTAAAAGACGATGACGCCGCCATCCAAACCCTGGAAACCTTAATCGCCAAAAATCCCAACGATAAACTGGCGGCGGAAAGCTATTATCTGATCGGACGCAGTTATTATCAGCGGCAGTTTTACGATAAGGCGCTTATCCCCTTCAACAAGGTCATCGAAAAAAACCCGCTGACGAAACAGGCCGCTGAAGCCCAGTTAATGGTGGGCGATATATATTATCAGCTCAAGCAATTCGATCAGGCGCTTGGGGCATATCAAGTACTTATAAGCAAATACCCTTTCAGCTTATTGCTTGATCAGGCTTACTGGAAATCTGGGGAGGCGGCTTACTGGATTAAGCGCTATCCCAAGGCGGTAAAAAGCTACGAGTTATTAATCAATAATTACCTTCACAGCCCTTTGTTGGATGACGCCCGCTTTAAGCTGGGCTTAAGCTATCTGCACATGGGCAACTTCGATTACGCCGTCAGCGCCTGGCAGGATTTATTGAAACTGCATCCGGACAGCGTTTACGCGGTGCAGGCTCAATTTCAAATCGGCGAGGTGTTATATCTGCAAGCCAAGTATCAGGAAAGCCTGGCCGCATTCGAGCAGGTGATCAGTAAGTATCTGGACGCCGCTCTAACCCCTTCCGCTAAATTGCGGGTGGCGATTATCAACTATAAATTGAATAACTTTGAGTTGGCCAATAAATTATTGGATAATATTTTTAAAGACTATCCGGAAAGTACGCTTTCCCAGGATGCCCTTTACTGGAAGGGCTGGATCGCAGCCAAACAGGAGAATTGGAAGGCATCCAATCAGCATTTTCTGACTTGGCTGGAAAAGTATCCGGACAACAAACAAGTCCCGACGGCGCTCTGGCGGGTGGCGCGCAATTATTACAATTTGCGCAAATATGAGGAAGCCGTTAAAAAGATTCAGGAATTGCTGGCCTCATATCCTGACAATCCTTTCAGCCGTCAGGCCGATGATTTGATGCAGCAAGCCCGGATGCGCCAGGGGGATTACCGGCAGATTCTGGACAATTCGCCTGAATTCATCCGCCACAATCCCAGTATGCTGGCCAAAAATCTCAAGGCTTATTGGGAGCAGGGGGAAAAGCTTTTCGAGCGCGGCCTGTACCGCGAGGCGCAGCAGCTTTATCAGGAGGCGCTGGTAAATTTCCCTGCCGATCCGCAAATAGACCAGGCGCTTTACATGCTGGCCGAATCGCTGCGCAAGGACGGTAAATTGCTTCCCGCCGCCCGCGAGTACCAAAAGCTGGTGGATAGCTACCCGGCAAGCTCATCCCTGCCCATGGCTTACTACCAATTGGCCAGTATCAAATACTATGAAGGCGACTACCGGGCGGCTATCCCCTTTTTCGAAAAGGCGCTGGCAAATCCGGAGGTGCAGGAAAATATCGCCGCCCCCGCCCAGTATTTTATCGGGATCAGCTATCAGCAACTGCAAAGTATGCCCGATGTGACCGATGCCTTTAAAAAGGTGGTGACCAGGTATCCGGGCTATCCCTTTACCGAAGAAGAAAAGCTGCAAATCGGCCTGCATCTGCAAAAACAACAGCAATACCCGCTGGCTGTCGAAGCCTATCGTCAGGTTTTGAAATACTCCAGGAAGGAAGAGATCAAAACCGAGGCGCAATACTGGATTGGCGAATGCTATCAATTGCAGGGGGATTATCAACAGGCGGTGGTCGAGTATTTAAAGGTCACCTACATGCACTCAAACGACATGTGGGCGATGACCGCCCGCTTCAAGGCCGGAGAAGCCTACCAAAATCTGGGAGAATGGGAAGAAGCCATCAAAATCTATCAGAAAATCGCCGATAATCATCAAGACAGCGCCCAAGGCAAATTTGCCGCCCAGCGGATTCAGGAATTACAAAAGTTGCTGGAGGAGAAGAAAAAATCTAAATAAGGGGTTTGAATTTTGCTCTGAATTCACCTGAAAGGCTGGAATTTTTGCCCGTTATCCCTTCACCAAAGAATTGGTCGCGTAGCAATAGGGAGACCCCGAAGTGTCATTGCGAGCGGAGCGAAGCAATCTCCATGCGTGCGTCTGAGATTGCTTCGGCGATAAGGCTGCCTCGCAATGACGCTTCGGGTCTCTGATTGAGAACGCTACCAAAGAATTGCTGGCATTTCCCTTGACAAATAATACGGATTTTTCTAATATATTGCTATCTGTATTATCGTTTTAAGTCAGGAGGGTTGTCTATATGAAACTTTGTTTTTCTAAAATCGCGCTTTTTATTTCTTTTGCGACGCTTATGTTAACGGGTTGCGCCGTAGTAGACAGTATGACCGGGAAAACCACTTTGGAAGTGGAGCGAAACAGTCTGGAACAACAATTAGCTAACCTGAAAAACGAGCAAAAACGGCTGAATACCGCAAACACCGACCTGGAAAAACAGCTAGGCCAGGAGCGGGATAAGACAAAAAGTCTTAGCGACGAAAAAGCCGCCGTACTCGTTCAAATCGAAAACTGCAAAACCGGGCAGGCCCAAATAAGCGAAAGCAAGGCTCTGCTGGAAAAACAAATGGCTCAGGAAAGCGAATCCTGCAAAAACCGGGAAATGGATTATCAGGATAAGATTAAAAAACTGGAACAGTCCAGCGCCAAAGGTATCAGTGTGGTGTTTTTCAGCGGGGACATTATTTATGAGGTGATGCTGGATGCCTATAAAAATTACCGCGCCGGTTTAAGATATAAAGCTCTAAGCGATACCGTTTTCGGCCCCATGTACTCCCAGTTCGAAGAAGGCAAAGGCGGGGATGCCGGGGTTTTAGCGATACTCAAAGAAATTGACTCATCCGGCGACCGCGTGATTGACGCTAAGGAAGCTATCCGCTTCCGTCAGTCGGCTGAAGAGTCTTACAGCCGGAAAAATGTCAGCAGCGGGGATTGAAATAAAAGGGGTTACTTAAACCGCTGCAAATCATAGATCAAAATCAGACTCTTCTTTTCCTTTGACAGCAGCTTATCCCCGTCTTTGGCCAGCGCCAGCGCCAGAATTAAATCTTGACCGCCGTCCGCGTTCTGGTCTTCGACGGTGAAATCAGCGATATAGGCTTCCAGCTTTTTAGTCTCCCAAGCCTTGGCGTAGCCGATACCGTCCCATTCCATAGCCACCATATATCCTTGGTTATACACGGTGGAGCCGGGAAAAAGATTGCCGGTGGCGGAAATATTATTCACCAACAGAATTTCATCCATCCCGTTTTTGTTGAAATCATCCAGAAAAATCCGCCCCTTGATTTCCACCCGCTCGCCTTGGGCGTAGCCCGGCGTGGTGGTCATGACGGTCTTGGGTTTGAAGTAAAAAGCGGTATCGTATCCGCCGTGGCGCTCCGAGCTTTTCCAGATGGTCTCCCCCTGCTCCGAATAAACATGCAGGCGGCCATGGTCGTCGATAGAAACGGTTTCCACTTTTCCGTCGTTATTCACATCCCCCTGATTAAAGCCGTAGATGTTGACGCCGGACGGCAGCGCCAGTTCCCTTTGTACGATATACTTGTCTTTATTCCAGATCAAAACCTCCACCTTGCCGGAGAAAATGCCGGTCGCTCCGCTTTTCTGACCGATTAGAAGCCGCTTGCCCTGGCTGCCCTCCGCCGAAAGAACCCGCAGAAAATAGCTGTTCCAATGATAGACGGGAACAAAATCCTGCCCATTGTACTCCAAAGCATAAGCCTTTACCGCATCCGAGACATAATCGGTAACGAATATCTCCGCCTTGCCGTTCTGATTGACGTCGAGCGCGTCCAGGGAAAGGTGATTATGAGCGGCTTCTTTTTCCGTCCATAACAGGTTTAACTGCTGATTGGCCAGTTCATAGATTCTGACCTGCCTGCCATCGCTGAGCACAATTTCCTTTTTCCCGTCGCCGTTCACGTCGGCGCAAGCCAGGGATTTTACGGCAAAACCCAGTTCATTGCTTTTGAATACCCCTTCTTCATCTGAAAATGCCGCGGGGGCGGCCACGATAAAACCGGATGCGGCCTGTTTAGGTTCCGGCACTTGCGATACAAATGGTGCGGCGGTGTTTACTTCCAGCGCCCCGCTGCTTTTGACCATAACCTCACCGCTGACGGTGGAAAATAAGCGGGTTTCCAGGATATTGGCGGATTCAAGAGTCTTTACCTTGATCAGCAATACCGCACGCAATCCTAAGGCTTGTCCGATTTGCTGCAATTGTTTTTTATCGAAAGCCGAAAGATTTTTATCTATACCCAGTTTCTCCAAACCGGCAGCAAACTCTCCGGATGAAATCGCCTCAAAGCGTGACCCGGCTTCCAGTTTAAAGATCAATTCATCAATCAAAACGGTACCGATTTCCGGGGTTTGATCGGGAACTCTCCCCAGGGCTATTTTGGTTCGGGATGAAGAAATCCGCGCTTTATCGCCGCGCTTGACCTCTATATTCGGTTTCAGATTAATCGGCTGGGCAATGCAATAAGCATCTTTGATTTCCAGGATTTTAATCTCCCCCAAAGACTCCTCGAACCGCCCCAAAACGATGCCGGTAACCGGATGCGTGAACTCCTTGCCCTCCCTGAACAAACCCAGTTCCATTCCTGAGCGCAGGTCGACATTTTTATTGTTTTCAATTAAGAGCTTATCCTCTTGTTTGTCGATGACAAATAATTCGACCACCGGAAAGGTTTTTTCCAAATCGGCGACAATTTGATTTAAGCCGCTGTCTGCTTTGGGCGGGACTGTTTGGGCGAAAAGCCGGGCGGGGGAAATTATAAGACTTATCAGAAAAAACACCAAATAAAGACTTATAGTTTTCATGATATTTCCTATTTATAGGCTTGAGGCTTGAGGGTTGAGGCTTGAGGAAAACCGGATAACGTCCGATAGCAGGTATTTCCTCAGGCCTCAACCCTCAAGCCTCAAGCCTTTTCTCTTCGTACTTCCTGGTTATTATCTTCCCCTACGGTTGAAAAATCAAGAGTAATTTTCATCCTGAGGCTTTTAACCATCTCTTTTTCTTGACTTTATTTAGCGGGATACGTTATACTTCCTCTATATTGTAGTTACCCGATTTATCGGGTACCACGGGCTGTACCTGATGAATCAGGTAACTAACCTGAGTTCGGGATAAGATAAATCGTAGTCCCAGCCCTTTAGGGCTGATTTTCATGGCAAAGCCATGCAATAACGACTCACAAGTGGTTAAATCTTCTCAAGTTAATTCACACCTTTCGGACTGAACATGTCTTTAGTCTCCGCCTAAGGCTGAAAATGCGTGGCTAAAGCCACGGGACTACATTTATTATCCCGAACTCAGGGTAACTACATTGCGACACAGTCTATCAAGAGGGAATGAATGGAAAACGAGCAGGTTATTCAGCGTTGCGAAAAACTGGAGCAATTGAAAAATCAGGGAGTCGATCCCTATCCGGCACGCTACAAGAGAACACATTCCGTTGCGGATTTGGCCGCTAAATTCAATGGGTTGGACGAGGAAAAGTTGCGGATACAGGGAACGATAAGCTGTGCCGGACGGCTAATTACCGTGCGCGGCCATGGTAAAAGCAGCTTTGCCCATATATACAGTAACAATCATAAAATTCAAATCTATGCCCGCCTGGAAAAATTGGGGGCGGAAAAGTATGAGTTCTTCAAAGGTTTAGACTTAGGCGATTTCATCGGAGTCAGCGGGGCGTTATTCCGCACCCGCACCGATGAATTGACGATAGATGTCGGGGATTTCGCCTTATTGAGTAAATCGTTGCGTCCCTTGCCGGAAAAATGGCACGGGCTTAAAGACACGGAAACGCGCTATCGCCAGCGCTATCTTGATCTGTTGGCCAATCCGGAGGTGCGCCGGATTTTCCAGACCCGCAGCCGGATCGTGCAGTCAATCCGGGAATTTCTCAATGACGACGGCTTCCTGGAGGTGGAAACCCCCATGATGCAGCCGATTCCCGGCGGAGCAACCGCCCGTCCCTTTATGACGCATCATAACGCCCTGGACATGGAGCTTTACCTGCGCATCGCCCCGGAATTGTACTTAAAGCGTCTGATCGTGGGCGGATTCGAGCGGGTATATGAGATCAACCGCAATTTCCGTAACGAGGGCTTGTCCCGCGAGCATAATCCTGAGTTTACCATGCTGGAATTTTATCAAGCCTATGCCGATTTCCAGCAACTGATGCCGATTACCGAGCGGATGTTGGCCTATATCGCCGAAAGCCTGGGAATGGGTTTGAAAATCCCCTTCGGCACGCATACCATTGATTTGACTCCGCCCTGGCAGCGTCTGACTATCACCGATGCGATTTTAAACTTCAGCCCGATCAAAAAAGAGGACTTGGAGGATTTAGGCCGGGCGCGCAGCATCGCCGAGGGTTTGGGAATTCCGCTTACCGCGGCCGACGGGTTGGGCAAGGTTGTAACCAAAATATTTGAGCAGGTGGCCGAGGCTCAATTGATTCAGCCGACCTTCATTACCCATTTCCCTACCGAGGTTTCCCCGCTGTCCAAGGCGGTGGCGGAGAATCCCTCTTTGGTGGAGCGCTTCGAATTATTCATTTGCGGGCGGGAACTGGCCAACGGCTTTTCCGAATTAAACGATCCGCAGGAACAACGTCGCCGCTTCGAGGCTCAGGTTGCGGAACGTGCCGCCGGAGATGAAGAGGCGCAGATGATGGACGAGGATTTCATCCAGGCACTGGAATACGGAATGCCGCCCACCGCCGGGGAAGGTATCGGCATCGACCGGCTGGTAATGCTGTTTACCGACTCCCATTCCATCCGGGAGGTTATTTTGTTTCCCCAGATGAGGAAACAGGGGTAGAGGAAAAACATTTCATGAAAAAAGGACAAAATATAGCCGAAAAATTGGTTTCTATTCCGGAAGAAGAATATAATATGCTTAAAGAAATCTACCGGACAGTTAAACGCCAAAATTTTCTACTCCGGATTGAGGAAGCAGAAAATAATTTAAAAAGAGGTAAGGTCAAAAAAGTAGATATTGACGATTTTATCGCGGGTATCTGATTAATGAAGCCCAAACGGATCATTTTTGATAGTTCCTTTGAAAAAAAATTTACCAAATACAAAAGTCGACTCACTGATAATGAACGTAATAAATTAAGGGAACGATTTGAAATATTCAAACAAAATGTATTTGATAACAGATTGAAAACGCATAAGTTAAAAGGCGGATTGGAAGAATATTATGCCTTTTCAATTTCTTATCGCGACCGATTAATATTTAAACTTATCGACGATAAAACAGTTCTTCTTATTGAAATCGGGAGTCATGACATTTGTTATTAGTACGTTAAATAAATTTTTGAATTATGCTTTTTTAACTGCATAGGAAATTATAAAAATTCGTCGATGTTAACTATCAGATATTCTTAGATTAACTTAATGCCAAATGCAGCGCATTAAACAATATCAACTAATTAGATGTAACATATTTGATATTATGGACGTTAAAATGTCATTTGATGTTTCGGTGTGTGTCACACCGAAACCGTAAAGGGGAACGTTACCCCTGGTTAATTTCGGCGTGAAACACACCGAAATATCCGACATAGAAATGTTTATCAAAAGGGGTCAGCTTATGAAAAGAAAATTATTACTAGCCTTAACCCTAACAATAATCTCCTCCGCCTGCTCCGTGCTTACCGCCGATGAAAGAACCTGGCAGAACGCCTTGACTACGGCGCGTTTATATGACTTGGGAATGCGCAAGATGCGTCACGGTGAGTATCAAAAGGCTATTCCCTATTTCCAGAAGACTTTGGCGGAAGACCCTAATTGCATCTCCGCCCGCGAGCAGTTGGCCCGCGCCCATTATCAACTGGGCAACGAATTCATGGAATGGCAGCAGTTTGCCAAGGCGGCGGAGCAATACCGCATCGCCCTGGAAATAAACCCCAAGCTGGCCGATGCCGGGCGCGGGCTGGCGGCCACCGAGCGCTATCGACAAATCTCCTCTTTAGAGCAGCCATAAACCCGTGCTACCTTACGAACTATTCATCAGCCTGCGCTACCTGAAAGCCAAACGCAAGCAGACATTCATCTCGGTAATCTCCCTGATCTCCATTGCCGGAGTGGCGCTGGGCGTAGCGGCGCTGATAATCGTCCTGGCGGTAATGAGCGGCTTTGAGGGGAATCTGCGCGACAAAATTCTGGGCACCAATTCCCATCTGGTCATCCTCAAGCATAATCGTCAACCAGTCAACAATTATTATCAGGTAATTAAAACCATAGAGAAAACCGAACAGGTAGTAGCCGCCGCCCCCTTTATCTACAGCCAGACCATGTTATCATCGCAAAATAACGTCTCCGGCGTGGTCTTGCGCGGGATCGATGTCGAGATGGAGCAGCGGGTTACCAACCTGGGGAAAAGCATTGTCGAGGGCAGTTTAAAGGCACTGGTCTCCCCCCCCGGCGGCGACGCCCTCCCCGGAATCGTAATCGGACAGGAATTAGCCATTAACCTAGGCGCTTTCGCCGGAGACACCCTGACCATCGTTTCCCCAACCGGAGCCATGACCCCCATGGGGATGGCGCCTAAAATGCTCAAAGTTCAAATCGCTGCGATATTCAATTCCGGCATGTATGAATATGATACCAGCTTAGCCTATGTTACCCTGAAAACCGCACAAAAGTTTTTCCAGATGGGCGATACGGTAACCGGCATCGAACTTAAGGTGACTGATATTTATCAGGCCGATAAAATCGCCGGGAAGATTCAAAAGCAATTAGGCTTCCCCTACTGGGCGCGGGACTGGATGGAGATGAACCGCAATCTGTTCTCCGCCCTCAAGCTGGAAAAACTGGCCATGTTCATTATCCTGACCCTGATTGTCCTGGTGGCGGCCTTCAATATCATCGGCACCCTGACTATGATGGTGATGGAAAAGAATAAAGACATCGCCATCCTCAAATCCATGGGAGCGTCCGCCCAAAGCATCATGCAGATTTTTATGCTGGAGGGGCTGATTATCGGCGCCGTCGGCACCGTCTTAGGCGGCGTTATCGGGACGATCACCTGCTGGGCGGCGGATCATTACAAGCTGATCAAACTACAAGGCGATGTCTACTACATGACCCACCTGCCCTTCAAGATGCAACCGCTGGACGTGATCATCATCTGCTCATCCGCCATCCTGATCAGCTTCCTGGCCACGCTCTATCCGGCAAGGCAGGCGGCTGGACTTGATCCGGCGGAAAGTTTGCGGTATGAGTAAGGGAAAATGATGTATGCTTCAAAAGAAGATAATTTTTACTGAACATGCTTTGCTGGAAATGCGGCGCAGAAGCATTGACCGCGAATTGGTAGCGAATTCTGTTATTAATCCACAGCAAACTTTACCAGCAAAAAACAATAGATTGATAATTCATAATCAATACGTTGATGCAGAACAAAACCGAAATATGCTTTTGCGAATAGTTATCGAAAAAATCGACCAGTCAATCATTATTATTACTGCTTACAAAACAAGCAAGATCGAAAAATATTGGAGGTCAAGATGAAAGTGATATACGACCCTGCTACAGATACTTTAAGCCTCATATTAAGAGATGAACCGATAACCGAAAGTGATGAAGTGGAAGATGGAATTATTTTAGATTATGACCGCAACGGAAAAGTGGTATCTATTGAAATGCTGGACGCCTCTCAAAACGTAAGCGAGCCGTTAGGCATTTCTTATGAATTGAAAGCTATGGAAAAGGCAGCTTAATGAAATATGCCCACGCTAATCAAAATCCAAGACTTACATAAATCCTACCGCCTCAACGGCGGGCAGGATGTGCCGGTGCTCAAAGGCTTGAGCCTGGAGGTGGCTGAGGGGGAACTGCTGGCTGTAGTCGGGGCATCCGGTGCGGGAAAAAGCACGCTGCTGCATGTCATCGGGGCGATTGATCGACCAAGCTCCGGCAAGGTTTGCTATCGGGATGAAGATATTTTCGCCAAGGACGAGGCAACGTTGGCCGCTTTCCGCAACCGGCAGATGGGTTTTATCTTTCAATTCCATCATCTGCTGCCCGAATTCAGCGCCCTGGAAAATGTGATGATGCCGCTTTTGATCAGCCGCACTGACGAGAAAGAAGCTAGGCAGCGCTCCCACAAACTTTTGGAGGATGTGGGTTTGGGATCGCGCTTGACGCACAAACCGGGGGAGCTTTCCGGCGGGGAGCAGCAGCGGGTGGCTTTTGCCCGCGCTTTGGTCAATAATCCCCAATTAATCCTGGCGGATGAGCCGACCGGAAATCTGGACAGCCATACCAGCAACAAGGTTTTCCGTCTGATGCACGAGCTTTGCCACAAAAAGCAGACCACCTTTATTTTAGTCACCCACAACGATCACCTGGCCGCTCAGGCCGACCGGATTTTGCAGTTGGAGGATGGGAGGCTTTCTAGGAAAGATGAAGGATGAAGGCGGAAGGATGAATTATAAAAGATATTTCGGCATGGGGACACACCGAAACATCCAATTGCTTCGCTTCGCTCGCAATAATTTTTTCTTTTTTCGCCTTCATCCTTCATCCTTTAAAGGTGCCCCATGACCGATACGCATTTCAAAATCAGCGGGCTGCATTGCGCCGGTTGTGTCAATAACATTGAAAAAACGGTGGGAAAGCTGCCGGGGGTAGCCAAAATCCGGGTGGATTTGGCGACCGGAACAGCCTGGTTGAAATATGAACCGCAGACTATCCCGTTGGAGCAGATATTCGACGCCATAGCGGATTTAGGCTTTACCCCCAAGGTGGATAAATCCACCGCCGTTGAGGATGAAGAATCCCAAAAGGCTTTTAAAGCCGTGCGCTTACGCCTGATCGTCGCCTGGGCGTTTACCCTCCCCTTGATACTTATGATGATAGCCGGAGCACATCGCCACGGCGCGAACCGGTGGGAATTGCTCCTGGCCGCCCCCGTCATCTTCTGGAGCGGATTAAATACCCACCGCAGGGCATTGACCGCTGCCCTCCATTTCCAGGCCAACATGGACACCTTAATCAGCCTGGGGAGTTTATCCGCCTGGCTGACCGGCTGGCTGGCCTTGGTCTTTCCGATCGTCTCCTTTAGCATGGCGGGGGCGATGATGATCGGCTTTCATCTGATCGGCAGATATTTGGAGACCTTAGCCAAAAGCAAAACCACCTCCGCCCTGAAAAAATTGATCTCCCTGGGCGTAAAGCAGGCACATGTTTTAGCCGACGGGCAGGAAAAGCAAGTCGCGTTGGAGGATTTACAAATCGGCGACATCCTCCTGATCAAACCCGGAGAGAAGATTCCCACGGATGGGATCATTATCCAAGGGCAAAGTCAGGTGGATGAATCCCTGGTGACCGGAGAGTCCAAACCGGTAGATAAATCGGTCGGCTCTGATGTAATCGGGGCTACCGTCAATCAGCAAGGCAGCCTGCAAGTAAAGGTCAACAAACTGGGGGAGGATACCTTCCTGGCTTGTGTCGTCAAACTGATGCAGGAATGCCAGATGAGCAAGGTGCCCATTCAGGAACTGGCCGACAAAGTTACCGGCTGGTTCGTCCCGGCGATACTGGCCATATCTGTGCTAACCTTATCCGCCTGGCTGCTGTTCCCTGTCTTCTTTCAAAGCCTTCTGCCGATCGCCGCCTCTCTTTTCCCCTGGATCAACCCGGAGATGGGCGCTGTCTCCCAGGCCGTTTTCGCCGCGCTTGCCGTCCTGGTAATTGCTTGTCCCTGCGCCCTGGGGCTGGCCACCCCTACCGCCCTTTTGGTAGGCAGCGGCATGGGAGCAAGCCGGGGCATCCTCATCCGCAAGGGAGAGGCGATTCAGACCATGGGGGAAATCAATACCGTGGTCTTCGATAAAACCGGTACCTTGACCTACGGACGCCCGCAGGTAACCAGGCTAATCGCCTATCCGGGATATAGTGAAGAGCAAATTTTGGCGATTGCCGCAGGGTTGGAGGCATTTTCCGAGCATTATCTGGCGCAGGCGATAGTCGCTTATGCCGAAGAGCGCAAAATTACCCCCATCCCGATTGAGGATTTCCATGCCCTGCCCGGTCAAGGTGTAACGGGGAAGATGGGCGACAATCGACTGTTATTGGGAAATTATGACTGGTTAAAGCAACAAGGAATTACCGTAGAAAGAAAGCCTGCCGAACAGACGCTGGCAATCCTGGCAATAGATAATAAACCGGCGGGAGAAATCTATTTGGGGGATACCTTAAGAGATGAAGCCTTTGATGCCATAACCACCTTAAAAAACATGGGGTTGCGGATAATTATGCTCAGCGGCGACAATCAAGCCACAGCTTTAGCTAGCGCCCGACAAGCGGGAATCGATGAAGTAATCGCCCAGGTTTTACCGGCGGATAAGGTCAATAAAATTAAAGAGTTGCAAAGCCAGGGCGCTAAAGTCGCCATGGTGGGAGACGGGATCAACGACGCCCCGGCGCTGACTTTAGCCGATGTAGGAATCGCCATCGGAGTGGGGACGGATATAGCTATCGCCTCCTCCGACATTACTTTGGTGCGCGGCGATTTACACGGCGTGGCGCAGGCGATCAAGCTCTCGCGGGCAATTTTCAAAAAGATAGAGCAAAATTTGTTTTGGGCCTTCTTTTATAATCTGATCGCCATCCCCCTGGCTATCTTAGGCTGGCTGCATCCGGTCATCGCCGAAATCGCGATGGCGCTAAGCTCCATCAATGTCATCGGCAATTCTTTGCGTTTAAAGAGGGTAGCATTGGACGTTTAAAACATCAAACATCACAAAATCTTACCCACCAAATCAGGGTGCGGGGCAGGGATGACGATGCGGTTGAGGAGCAAGCCGGAGGAAGCGGCGGCAAGGCAGCCGGCTTCCATGGCGGCTTCGACGTCGGCAATATCGCCGGTGAAGGTGACGAAGGCTTTGCCGCCCAAGCCTTTCCCGATGCGCACTTCGATCAGATCGATGGCGGCGGCTTTGGCGGCGGCATCGGCGGCGACGATGGCCGAGGCGACGGTAAAGGTTTCGATGATACCTAAGGCATCCAAGGTGCCGACTTCGGTCAGGGCGTGGATGGCGGGGATCACCTGCTCATGCACCTGGGGCAGGAGCAATTGATCCACCACCTTTTCAGCGCCCGTCAGCAGGCCAACCGCTATCGATTCTTCCACTGATGCGACATCGCCGGAAATCAGGACAATATACTTACCGGGGCAAATGGGGGTAGCTTCCACCAATTCCACCGGGGCTTTTTTGACCATGGCATCCGCAACCAAAATACCCGCGGCAACGCTGTTTAGTTCTATCAATCCTATAGTTAAAATCATATTCTCAATCAATACATTATCCTGATGTTGGCTTCTTTGCGTAACTTCTCCATCCACCTGGTCATGTGCTCTTTACTTTTTTCCCGGTAGACCCGTTGTTTGACATCTTCCCGTAAATCCGGGTCATTTTCCAGAGTATGCCTTTTATACTCATTCAGCTTGACGATATGCAGTCCGAAGCCGGTTTTGACAATCTCGCTGATTTGTCCCGGCGCCAAGCTCAAGAGCGCTTCTTCCAGCGCCGGAATTATCTCTCCCATGTGGAAGTAGCCTAAATCGCCCCCTTTTTCCGCCGAAGGATCATCGGAAAATTGCCCGGCTAAAACGGCAAAATCCTCTCCCTGCTTCAACTTTTCCAGAATAATTTTGGCTTTTTCCTCTTTACTGCTGATTTGCTCTGCTGTAGCATCGGCGGGCAGATAAAAAAGGATATGCTGGGCGCGCAACTCATCCAGATGGGTAAACTCCGCCTGATGTTCCCGATAATAACCTTCTGTTTCCTGGTCGCTAATCTCTATTTGCCCCCCGATTTCGCGCTTTACCAAGAGGGTTAGGATGGTATTTTCCTTCCACTGCTGAATAAACTCCTCTAAACTTATACCTTGAGCGGACAAAGCCTTTTTGAAATCCGCATCGGATTTTATATCGTTTTGCCTTTTTATTTCCGCTAAAGCCGCCTGTATTTGCTGATCGGAAACATTGATTTGCTTTTTCGCCGCCAACTGTAATTGTAATTTTTTATCGATCAGTTTATTTAACAGAATCTGGCTTAATTCACTATTCGACCCGGTCTCTTCATCCTTATCCAGCTTTTGAATATCCTTCTCTAATTTTTGCAGCTCGTTCAAGGTAATGATTTCGCCGTTAACAACGGCGACAATTTTATCGACGATAATGGCCGGGCTTATTTTTGCGGCAAACAAGATTAGACTTAAAGTAAGGGCTGTCTTATAAAAAAAGGGCTTGAATTTATTCATAAGCAATAGTAGGGTGGGCTTTGCCCACCATTTTAAACTATTCCTGGTTGATTTTTGACTGGCATAAATAATATCAGGCCATCAAATTTGGTGGGCACAGCCCACCCTACAAAACTACTTAAGGAATTTGCGCAACTCCCATTTTGTCATTCCCGAATGAAGTTATCGGGAATCTGGTTTTAAATTCAACAACATATCCCCGATAAAGGCATTCGGGGATGACAACTCCAACCCTTAAGTCAACAGCATTGGGCTTTAGCCCCGGAAGTTCAGCCCTAAAGGGCTTTAGACTACATTTATTTGTGTTTCGCCTTCTGAATAAAATAGGGGTTTATTTTGATCTTCGCCTGACTTCTCAGCTTGGCAAGCCAAGGTTTAAATTCTTTTTCGATCTTTTCCCTGAGTTGTTTTCCCTCAATTTTAGCTTTTACTTCCACAAGTGAAGTTTGACGGGCGGCTTTGAAATCCTGCAATTGAAAGATGTGATAGCCGTAAGCGGTATGAAATACCTGGCTTACCTCCCCTTTACGGCGCAAGGAGAACGCCGTTTCTTCAAATTCGGGAGGCATCTGCCCGCGGGGAAAATAACCCAAATCCCCTCCCTTGCCGGCCTCAGGACTCAAAGAATATTTCTGCGCCATCTGGGCAAAACTGCCGGGGTTGTTTTGCAGCTTCTCCCATAACGCTAAAGCCTCCATCTCATCATCTAAAACAATCTGGCTGACTCTTACCTGCTCCGCTTGTTTAAACTCATCAATATGTTGTTTATAATAATTTTCAATTTCATCATTCGCCACCGTTATGCGCTTTTCTATCGATTCTGAAATCAATTTTTTTATCAGTAATTCTTCCCTCACCATTTTTTCCCAGTCGGTCATGGTCAAGCCGCCCTTCTGGATCGTCTTTTCGAAACCGCCCTTATCGTATTCAGCTACAAATTTCTTAACCGCGTTTTTTAAATCCTCCTGGGGAATTTTCAGATTCAGCTTTTCAGCCTCATTTACCAGCAAATGCCTATCAATCAAATCATATAAATATTTCAACTGGATATTCTTAAGCGCCGCCTCCCCTTCAGGGGTATTCTGTAGTTGCGCCACTACAGGCTGAATTTGTAAAAAATAGCGGCGATAATCGTGCAGAGTAATCTTATCGTTATTTACTGTAGCCAGCACAATTTGAGCGGGGTCTGGCTGGCTTTTTTTACTGGAAGCCTCGTTTTTTATACACCCGCTGCTAAAAATATTTATCAATAATATCGGGATAACAACTAATTTCAATTTATTTTTCCTGAACAACCGGGACAAACTCAACCTCAGGGCGCGCCATGCCTAATTTTTGTAAATAGTTAACCGCCTTTTGGTTGAGGGTTAAATCGGAACTTGTACCGGCTTTTTGCAGATGATAATAGGCAATAGCCTGAAAGGTGCGATATTTTTCCATGCGAACGGTATATTCCGCCAAATTATAGGCATACATATAATGTTCGCTGAATTCATCTTTGGCGGGAGGTTTTAGGCGATTTAAAGTCTGCTGGGCTTCCGCCGCCTTTTCCCTGAAATAAGTCACCGCCCGGAAATCCACGTCCAGTTCATCCTGATTGCCTATGTAATTATCCAATACCTCCACCTCATGAACTACGCCTGAACCGTCCCGGCGCACCCATTTATTGCCTTCTTTGCGATAGACGGCAAAGGTGACCTCGGCTTTATATTTCCCCAGCGGAGCGGACTGGGCGACCAACAGCCGGTAACGGATATTGGTCATAGCATGGAATTTTTCCTCCATAGCAAAAGACACGCCGGGTAAAAGCTCGACCCCGATAAACTCCGGCATCAGCGCTTTTTCAACCCGGACTTCGTATTCCGCATTCATACCGATGGCGTCTTCCAGTTTAACAAACCCTTTGAAATAATGATGGGCGTAAAACAATTCCCCCCGGCGTATTTTTAGATTCAGGCGATCCGCAGGCAGCCTCTCGTCCTCATCCATATGCTGATTGACTAATTCGATAAGCTGGATTTCGTGGAGGGCTTCGCTAACCTTGTGTTGATAATCGGGAAATGATTTTACATACGCCTCCAGGGATTCTTTATTGCCTTCCGCCACCAATAATTCACCCAAACGTTCGACCGCTTGTGGCAAAAACCGGCTATTGGGGAAATTATGCACGAATTTGCGGTAGGAAATCACATCGTCTTTGGCTTGCGCCAATTGGAAGGGGCCGGCGCTGGTATCCTGAGGCTCATTAAATTTCGGCTCATCGACATCCACTACACATGAGGCACAACATACCGTAATGCTTAATATTGTCAGATAAAACAAACTCTTCATCGATCTATTTCTATACATTGATTATGTCCGTTTGCAAAGATTTTCAAATTCTTCCCGGCTGATCGGCTCTGTCAGGAATAATTCTTCCGTTTTTAGCGTGCGCAGATACTCCACCCCTTGGCGTTGAAATTCCTCCAGGGGCAACTCTTTGTTCCACCGGTTTATTTGCTGCCGCACCAGGGGGGACAGGATAAAGCGCCGGATATTTCGATCATCCGCCAAGGTTAGCGCACAAACCGGGGGATTGCTGATTATTTTAATTTTAGCATGTATAGCCGATTCCTGCAAGACACTGCTTATACCATCCCGAATACATTTACTGCTGCCTTCCAAAATAATCTGCCTGGTGTCGCCGTCATGTTCCCGACAGGCCAGTAAGCCGAAACTCACCCCGTAAAACAAACTAGGGCATTTATGCCCATGAACTTGAGCCGCCTTTTCAAATAATTCTTCAAAGTTTTGCTGCATATTCCCCCCTTTTTAACTATTATAATTAGAGCTTATCCGTAAATAACCGTTACCTTTGGTTTCCCCCTTTAGCAAAGGGGGATTAAGGGGGATTTGCAAATTGTAATTTCCATAAAGAATTTAATCTTTTGGTAGCGTTCTCAATAAGAGACCCAAAGCGTCATTGCGAGGCAGCCTTATCGCCGAAGCAATCTCAGACGCACGCATGGAGATTGCTTCGCTCCGCTCGCAATGACGCTTCAGGTCTCTGTATTTCTACGCTACCAAATCTTTTGGTAATATGTCGTGTTCGAATAATTACTTAAGGTTAGATTCAATTTGAAAATCTCCCCAACCCCTCTTTGCCAAAGAGGGAAAAGTTATTTACGGATATATTCTTAATGAGTTCATAATTTGCGATTTATTATTCGGCAAAATTTCAACCTGTATGCTTGCCGTAAAAGTAAAAAAACCTTTGATTCCATTATGTGTGCCGCTTTTGTGCGGGCGCTGCCCGCATCACAGGCAGGATGCCTGTGCTACCGGTACGGGCTGCGCCCGCTATTATTTGGTAGCACAGGCAT
>JACRJN010000021.1 GCA_016235675.1 Candidatus Schekmanbacteria bacterium | reverse complement strand
CAGGGCTGAACTTCAGGGCGTTAGCCCTGCAATTACGGCTCTCAATACTTTCGGCGCGTTCCATACGAACACACCTTTTTTGCAGCCCTAAGGGGCTGAAAATACGTGGCTGAAGCCACGGGACTACGTTTTTTAAATATAATATATAAATATCTATCTTTAGATGAACACTCTCTTACTTACAACTTCCCTGACCCGGTCCCGGCTGTTTGCCGAAATATTTCTTCAGAATCGCCAGATCAGCGGTATTTACACACTTATCACAGTTAAAATCCGCATTTTTATTGTATTGTAAATGCCCGTCACAGGTTCCGAAAGCAGCCTTTAGTGCGGCTAAGTCGGCTGTATTTACGTAACAATCATTGTTTATGTCCGGGTCGCAGATGTTGCCGTAACCGTCCCCGTTGGTGTCACACTGGTTGGGGTTGTAAATCAAGATGCAATTGTCTTTCTCGTCGCAGATGCCGTCCCGGTCGCTGTCCGGTTTGTTAATGTGCAGGCACAGCCCGGTCTTGGGATCGCAACTGTCCTCGGTACAGGGATTCCTGTCATCGCAGTTATTGGGGGTATGAATGCACTGCCCTGTTTTGGGGTCGCATTGGTCAATGGTACAAGGATTGCCGTCATCGCATTTCGGCTTATGCAGGCACCGGCCATTTTCACAGCTATCAATGGTGCAGGGGTCGCCGTCGTCGCAGTTCATCGGGTCATGCTTACACTCGCCGGTTTGCGAATCGCACCAGTCTTTAGTACAAGCGTTATTGTCGTCGCAATTCTTAGCAGTATAAAGACACTCGCCGGTTTTCGGATTGCATTCATCGATAGTGCAGGGATTACCATCATCGCAATTTATCGGCTCATACTTGCACTCACCGGTTACCGGTTCACATCTGTCTATGGTACAACGGTTAGCATCATCGCAAATCAGCGGGGTGTGTATGCAATGACCGGTATCCGGTTCGCATTTGTCATAGGTACATAAATCGCCGTCCTCGCAGTTTACCGGCTTTTCCATACATTCCCCTTTATAACAGGCACCAGTGGTACACAGGTTGCCATCTGTTTCACAGGAGTACCCGTCAGGTACGGGAATATGGCGGCAATTTCCCTCAAAGTCGCAGAAATCAACGGTGCAAGGATTTTTATCATCGCAATCCTTAGGGTCAATGACTGTCCAATAACCCTGAACCGTCGCCCTTAAATTGGAATTGTCCGGGTTGTTGAAGCAATCAAAATCGTTGCAGGAAAACACTAAGCCCACATGCAGCCACTCGCAGGTTTTCAGCGGGCGTTCCGGCTCAATCCATTTCACCTCGGCGCCGCCGGTCGGCAGCGGCCGGACGACTAAATCGTTTTTCTCATTAGTTCCCCAAGGCTCATAAGGGACAGGCGCCGGCGGCTGTCCCTGCCCGGAGATAAAGCCTGTCGCCCATTTAACATCCCCGCAGCCGAAGTTTAAGCCGTGGAAGTCCAGTTCAAAGTTGGTGACATCATAACCTGTGTCATTATGAACGTCAAAATTGATTAAAATTTCCACGATGTTCTGCGCACTTGAAGCGGGTGGAACCTGTAATATCGCTTCATTGATGAAGTGTCCGACCACTTCTTCCCCCTGAAAAACCTTGTAAGCGACTAAAACCGCCTTGTTGACGGAGCTTACCTGTATTTCAAAGGTAATATCGAAAAAGCTGTCAACTTCAACCGGTTTATCGTCAATCAAATGCCAATCGAGCGAAAGTCCCGGCCTGTCTTGCCGGAAATCCCAAACCAGCTTTTCTAAGGGAAAAACATCTCTGGCAACCGCCGCCCAGCGCTGGACATATACGGGGCCTGCACCTCCCGGATCACCGGGCAGCGGCTTAAGCCAGGTGGGAGAGAGGCGGATGCGGTCGGTCACGATGGAACCGCCGCCAGTCGGGTTGGGGACAATGCCCCAGAACTGCCAGGGAATCGGCACCTGGGCAACCCTTTTCTCGCAGAGTTTCGGCATGTTGGTGCAGAAGGGGAAACCGTCTTCGGGAGTGGTTTCCACATCATTGGGATCGCCGACCGCCGCGGATAAGCGCACTTCACGGGCAAAAGGCGCGATGGCCAGAGTACATTTTTTCCCGCGGGGGTCTACGTCTACGGAAACAAAGACATCAAAGAACGAGTCAATCTGGAACTGGTAAGCGCCCTTTTGTAAGGTATTCTTATAAACGCCGGTGAAAATGCCGTCAGCCGGCAGATCATCGCCCTGGCCGGTGGAATCGCGTCCCTGGTCATGCAACTCAAGGGTATCGGTGGAACCGTCGGGCAAGGTTACCTTGGCCGACAGCTTGGCTCCCGGTTTGCTGATGGCTCCGCACTCGGCGCGCGGGTAAGCGTAAACATAAATATCCTCGCCGGGTAAAACGCTGGGATAGCGTACCGCCGCAACCAGGCTGCGGGTCTGACTTCTGGAATAAGCGCGCAACACATAACGGCTGTCCGTCGCGCCCTTACTTATGCGTATCTGCCAATCGCCGGGAACCGGGTTGAGAACCCGTATCCAGCAGCCCTGCGGCATAGAAATACTTTTAAATGAATGGCCGTGCGGATCAATGGCCGTCATACTGGCAGAAGCCGCCTTATCCTGCCAAAGCAGGGTAAAGGTTGCTGACAGAGAATCTTTTTCCATGAATATGGTTTTAGTTTCGGCCTTGGAAAGCATCCCTTCGGCGGAGTCAATAATTTCCCGCCCCGATATTTTCTCATGCAGGTCTACAAACGCCTCAGGAAGTTTGGCGGAATCGGAGGAATCCACATAGAAGCCGTTTGTGCCCGCGGCAATCTCGGAACATTGGGAATCCAAGCCCAGATCGCTGCCGGTGCAGGTCACGTAAACCGGAACATTGTCCGCCAGCAGGTCGGCAACCTTGGCGTTCAAATCAGCGTCGGCATCGGCCTGGGGCGCCGGTTCATTGTTTACGCCGTCAGTCATCAGTACAATATAGGTGTTGGCGGTAACCCCGCCTGCCGCATCAATCATATCGTGGGCCTTTTGCAGACCGGAGCCGATATTGGTGCGGTAAATATCGTCTAAACCGTCAATGGCAGCAATACAAGCCGCACGGTGAGCGGCATCCAGAGCATCAATCGCCAGATTGACCCGTCCGCTGGCCGCTTCGGCATCATCGGAATAAGAAACTATTCCCAGTTCGGTGCCGTTTTCCGCCAAATTTACAAAATCCTTGGCCGCCACCTTCAGGCGCTCCAGGCGCGAGGGGTCTTCCAGGCTCATGCTGCCGGATTCGTCCAGCACCAGCACTACGCGGGTGATGCTGTCAGCCTCTACAAACTGGGCATCATGTACCACGGCGCCGCCGGGAACACCGGGATCGGGAGCGGCGGCGGGTTTTTTAATGGTATTCGGCCAGGACCATTCCACCTGATCCCAGCAGGAACGGTTGGAGCGACACTGGGACTGTTCGGTGGTGTTATCGGCGTCATGATTGCCGTTGGTGGTGTCGGGCGGGTTTGTGGTGTTATCGGCCTGCCCCCAGCATAGTTCGGAGAAAGGGCCGTCGCTGGCACCGGTGCCGCCGTTGTCCATCAGGCAGGAGGCTTCCGGCGGGATGTTGTCGGGGTCGGGACAACTGTCTCCCGAATAGGTCGTGCTGCCGCAGCCCGGCCGCGATTCATATTCATCGCGGGCGTCAAACACCAGATGAACAAACTCGTGGGCAAAAGATTCTCCGGGGGCGGATTCCGCCTGGACATTGTCAATGGAGACATGGATGCTGCCGCCGTTTTTCCAGGAACCGGTGTTGGCCTGCCACCAGGTAGGGTTACTGCTGGGGTAAATGCGCAGGTCGGCGCTGGTTCCGGCGGCGTTGTTATAAATGAAAGCCTCGCCTATTTCCGCCTGCCCGTCGGTCACATCAAAAAGAACCGCCGAACCGGCGCTGATCAGATTTTTGACGGCGTCAAGTTCGACGTTGGTGGCATTGAACTGCACGGCTACCGATATGTTATAAACATTGCGGTCCACACAACTGGAGCCGGGGCAATCGGCGTTTTCGTTACACAGATTACCGGCGTTGGCGCCGCCTATACACTTGCGGCGGGCTACCGGGGCGGGACGATTTTCAATTTCCCCGTTGGCGGTTTCAGCATAGCCGGTTGGAACAGCAAAAATCCCCAAAATCAGGTTAATGGAAAAAAACAGCAACAACGAATCAAACAAATAACTTCTAGCTCTTAAACGGAAAAGCGTAATAGAAGTCATTTTCCCCTCCTTTAAACAGGCTGTTAAGTTATTTCAGTGTCAACATATTGTACATCTTAACTTGATAATAATCAACTGTAAATTTATCCATTAACAATTAAACATCAATGACAACTCCCCAACCCCGGCCCCGGCTGTTTGCCGAAATATTTCTTCAAAATCGCCAGATCAGCGGTATTTACACAATTATCGCCAGTAAAGTCAGCATGTTGATTGTATTTGGTACTCCCGGCGCAGGTTCCGAAAGCGGCCTTCAGCGCGGCCAAGTCGGCTGTATTTACATAACAGTCGTTGTTTATATCCGGGTCGCAGATGTTGCCGTAGCCATCGTTGTTGGTGTTACGCTGGTTGGAGTTCTTAACCAGAGTGCAGTTGTCGCAGGCATCGCCGATTCCGTCGCCGTCGCTGTCGGTTTGGCCGGGGTTGGATTTATTCGGGCAGTTGTCAAGATCCCCGCAGATCCCGTCTCCATCCGAATCGTTTACTGCATCGTGGGGACAGGCGTCACAGACGTTACCAATGCCGTCACCATCACTATCGCTCTGGTCAGGACAGACAAGCTCGTCCGCCCCCATATCATACCCCGCCATTTGCGGTCGGTCGTCGCCGTCCATATCAGCAACGGGCGCACCAACACCGGTGCCGCTGTCAATACACGGAGAAGCAAGGGTCAGGTGATAGTTGCCGCTACCCACAAAGCGCGGGTCATGAGCGATCAAATCCTCACCGATATTGCCTGTTCCCGGCCAGCCGCCCTGAATATCGGAGTAGCTGACGGTAATGTTTGCCGCGGCGCCGTCTAAATAAATCTCATCGGAAATTCCGGCCCCGATATTGCCCCACAGGATGCTGTTGAGCGCCACCGGCGAGGAGTCGTAGCAGCGGATTCCACCCCCGCGGTTGTAAGATGAATTGTTGCTGATGGTGCAGTTGGTAATGACCGGTGAGGAAGCATCGGTACAATAAAGCCCGCCGCCATACAACGCATTGTTGTCACTGACAATACAGTTGGTAATGGTGGACGATGAGTTGTAGCGGCAGAAAAGCCCGCCGCCATGTAATCCGGCCAAATTCCGGCTGATATTGCACCTGCTAAGGGCCAGCGAGGAGTAATCACCAGCAATTCCACCCCCGTTGGTCGCCGCCGAGTTGCCGCTGATAGTACAGTCGGTGATTGCGGGTGAGGAGTATCGGCAATAAAGCCCGCCGCCGTAAGAACTGGCAGAGTTATTGACCATGCTGCCTCTGGTAATGACCGGCGAGGAATTGTCACAGTAAATTGCCGCGCCATATTGGGCGGCGTTGTCGTTGAAGGCACAATCGGTAATATCCGGGGAGGATTTGCTACAATAAATCCCGCCGCCGTTAAGCGCAGTATTGCTATGGATGGTGCAATTAGTTATTACCGGCGAAGCCGATAAGCAGTAAATTCCACCGCCGTAAGCATACTCTCCATTGGGGGTACCGCTTCCGTTAGTGAGAGTAAACCCATCCAATACTGAGGTAGCGCTTTCCCCGGAAGCAAAGGTGACCACGCTGCCGGATGCCCCGCCGTCAATAATAGTGCCGGCTGCACCGCTTTCCGAGCGAACGGTAACAGCCTTGCCCAGGAAGTTGAGATTTTCCGGATATGTCCCGGCTCTGACGACAATCTCACAACCGTTATAAGCTGCATCGATCGCCCCCTGGATAGTGCTGAAATTATCCGGCACATAGAGAGGACAAGCCAAACAACCGGCCTCATCAATTGATTCGTCACAGTTATTATCAACTTCATCCCCGCAAATTTCCGGCGCAACGGGATTAATCGCCCGCTTACTATCATCGCAATCGGTATTATTCCCTACGTAGCCCTGGGAAGGAAAGCAAGCCTGGAGAGATTCCAAGGGATTGCCATGACCGTCCCCATCCCCATCCTGGTAATAAGTGTTCTTTGCCCCTTCATCCACCTGCCCATTACAATTATTATCCCGGCCGTCACAAACCTCAACCCTTGCCGGGTGAATATATTCGTTGCTATCGTTACAGTCGCCAAGGAGGGCTGTTATTTCGGCAGGCAGATAAAAGCTGGCCGGACGCCGGCATTGGGTTAAAGTAGTCCCATCGGAGTATTTATCCCGGTCGCTATCCTTGTACCAAACCGTCTCCGGATTGATAAGCGGATCGGTATCGTTACAGTCCGCATTGTTGCTCACATAGCCGACCTGAACAGCACAAGTCCAGATACTGTTATCAGGATCGCCATAACTATCTGCGTCTTCATCCCGGTAATAAACATTTCCCCCCTCATCTGTCTGTCCATTACAATTGTTATCCAGCCCATCGCAAACCTCAGCAGCTTTTGGATTAATCCCGGCCTTGGTATCATCACAATCGCCGGTTGTGGCAATCATGTTAGCCGCCAAATAATAATCCGGGGGTTGAGTGCACTGGGTTTGGGTTGCCCCGGTTGAATATTTGTCTTTATCTATATCCTGATACCAAACCGTGGCCGGACTAAAGTTAGGATTGGTATCGTCACAATCACCAACAAGAGCCAATAACTCAGTCGCCGGATAGAACTGGACTGGCCGGGCACACTGGGTTTTGCTGGTTCCATCGGAATATTTATCCCCATCAGCATCCTTATACCAGGTTGTAGCGGGATTGACAGCGACATTGTTGTCATCACAGTCGGTATCGTCACTTACATAACTGACCGGGGCGGTACATGCCTGAGTGAAAATCTGAGGATTACCATAACCGTCACCATCTGCATCCCGGTAATAAGTATGCTTTACTCCTTCATCTATTTGCCCGTTACAATCGTTATCCAACCCATCGCAAATTTCCGGGTTGTCTGCGCTGTTATCGGAACAAGCCTGAACGCCATTTATGCATTCATAGGCGCCCTCTTCACAAAGGTCGGCATCGGCGCCGTCGCAAGCATTTCCCATCCATGGTTCAGCGGCTCCATCAGGTGTAGCCGGATTGCAGTCGTTATCCAGCCCATCGCAAACCTCCGGATTATTACCGGTAGTATCGGTACAAGTTTGCACCCCATTCAGGCACTGGGATACGCCTTCGTTACACAAGTCGGTATCCACTCCGTCACAAGGAGCGTTTAACCATACTTCGGAAACTCCATCCGGGGTGTTGGGATTGCAATCGTTGTCTGCTCCGTCACACACCTCAGCCGCCGCCGGATGAACCAACGGATTGGCGTCATCGCAATCTGCCGGACAAGTATTGGCAGGATAGTTAACTCCTCCAAACCCGTCCCGATCCGCATCAGTACAAGTGTCGCAGGCATCCCCAACGCTATCGTTATCCGCATCGGCCTGATTGGGATTTGCCGCCGCCGGACAGTTATCAGTCTCGTTCGGCGCTCCGTCCTGGTCGTCATCCGCCGCATACAGGACAAACTCCGAGAAAGAGCTAATCTGGATGCGGAAGGTGTTTCCGGCTTGATTGCACTCTGCCGCAGCAGGAGAAAGCGGCCCGGTTTCATTCTGACACTCGGCGGTAAGTTCCTGGTTGTCTTTGGCTATCCGCAAATTTCTTTCAGCAATCAAAGTGCCGTCAATCACACCGTCGTTATTATCATCCTTCCAACTGAAAGCCAGGGTCACAGGACTATTAAAGGTTTGCCCTTCCGGCCCTAAGACAACCCCATACAAGGCTGCCCCGTTTTGCCCCGAATCGGTGACGATTTGATACAAACTGCCCTGGCCGGAATCGGTAATTGAAATGTAGCTGGCTGCCACCAATGCCCCGGCGGGAATTTCTAAGGATACACTACCGTCCGGGGTAACCAGACTTCCACCATTTGCCCCGATAGAAGCCGCTATCGAGCGGTTCGGATCACAATTGTCGTCGGGATTACCGGGACAGGCATCACAGACATCACCCCCGCCCTGACCGTCTGAATTGCTTTGATCCGGATTGGCTGTCAACGGACAATTATCCGCACAATCCGCCACGCCGTCCCCGTCGCTATCGGCAAAGCCTTCGTCAATCTGCCCGTTGCAGTTATTGTCCAGGCCGTCGCAAGTCTCAAAGGAACCGGCACAGGTGGTGAAACTCCACACACTATGGAGTAACGCCTCGCCACAATCATTCTTAGCCTTGACTTGCCAGAAATATTGGGTAGCATTAGCTAAAATACCAGGCTTATAACTGCAAACACCCTGGTCGCAACTGCTCTTAAAAACTTTTGCCCACAGCTCCCCTGAAAAAGAAGTGTTAGTAGCAAAGTAAACCTCATATTCAGTAGCCGCGGCTACATCCTTCCATTTCAAAACAGGGTTATCGGCAGCTATCCCCGTAGCCCCATTATATGGCGGATTTAAATAGGGATTATTCGGGGGATATGGGTAATTGCTACATGAACGAAAACTCCAGAGCGGACTTACTCTTGTGCCACAAGCGTTTCCGGCTGTAACCTGCCAAAAAAATTGATAACCAGGGACTAAACCCACTTGGGCCTGACTGGCTGAAACTGTGGTATGGCACCATAGGTGTGAAGAATCACCGACATATACATCCACATCATAAGAAGCAGTGTCGTCGACATCGTCCCAATCAAGAGTTGCCAGCATAGGGACATTGGTGGTGCCATTGTCTGGGACAACCGGATTATCAGCTATAACCGAGGGTAAACTGCAAGTAGTAAAATTCCAGAGAGGCCCCTCAGTATTTCCACAGCCCTTGCCCACTATCTTCCAGAAGTATTGGGTGTTTTCAGCCAATATACCAGGGTTGTATGAAGCCCCCATAACCGGATCATAATCAACCGCAGCCACCAGCGGCAGCGGAAAGGTAGTACCGAAATATACCAAACAGGAGGTTGGTTTCGGGGCTTGGTAGTGCTCCCAATGGAGAAGCGGATTCAAACCGAGATTGCGCTCGCCATTGGCCGGCCAGGAGTAATCCGGCAGGCTTGGATTGGGATCGGAACATTCGGCTTCAATCGTTACATCGTCGATATACCAGCCGCGGTAATTGTCGTTAGTACCGTTGGCGGTAAAGACAAACTTCAGCCGGATTTTCTTTCCGGTATAACTATGGCCAAAACCGTCATTGCTGAGGTCAAAGGGCGGACACAAATCAATCCAGGAGGAGGTATTATTCTTGCGGTTGAACATAAAGAAATTCCAGGTCGCCCCATTGTTTTCGGAGATATAAACCTGCCCGTAATCACTGCTGCAATCGGTACACTCGCTTTGATCCCAGCTCCGTAAGCGCAGCCTGGCCCTGCCGGTTACCCCGGTTAAATCAATCTCCGGGGATATTAATGCCCCGCTGTTAGCCGCTCCGGTATCGTAATTGCCGGTAGCATCCTGGCCATACCAGAAGGCATGGGTCGGACTGTACGCCTCGGGATAGGGACTTACCCCCTGTTCCACCAGGTGCCAAAGCCCGTCCATCTGCCAACCTGAGGTATCGCCTTCAAAATCTTCTTTATAAACCGCAGTGTATTTGCTCCCGCACTCCACGGTTAGTTTATAATCGCCGGAAGCGCCGTTCATCCCGTCCACCACAATATAATAAGTGCCGGGAGGGGCATCCAGGTACTGGACAGAACCGCGGGGGCTGCCAAATTCGATACAAGCATTCCTGTCACAGGCGGAGAGGATAAAGGGAATCAAACCCGGAGGATTGGTATTCGGATCGTCAATCTTAGTCAAGGTGGCCTTAATATCTCCGGGTTGGGTGGTGGTGATGGTATGCACCACTTCCCGCCCGCTCATATTCCACGCAGGTACACAATTATAGGTAGTTACACTGCTCGTTGCACCAGTAGTGGTTCCGCTATAGGGCGCCCCACAAGTCAAGGGTACGGCATTAGAGCAATCCAAATCCCCACCGGTGGTAGTAAAACTCCAGGTGTTTCCCTCGCTATACCCACAACCATTATGAACCCCGATCCGCCAATAATATATGGTATTGATACTCAAGGCGGCCAAATCAAAATCACTTTGTGACACTGTCCCCAGTAACGGCAAAGAAGATTCATCCGTGCCGAAGTATACCTCATAAGAAGTAGCCCCAGGCACATCCGCCCAATCCAGATTGGTATTCAGGGGGACAAAGACAGCCCCGGTACTGGGTTGGGGCGTCCAGGAAACTGCGGGCAGGGAGCAGGCGGTAAAAGTCCAGGCAGCAGACATCTGCGAGGAACTGCCGCAAGCCTTTATGGCCCTTACCCTCCAGTTATAGGTCTGACCGGGAATCAAGGCTCCGCTGCCCAAATATTCCCTTATGTCAAGGGAGTTGGTAGAAACGTTAGCCGATACCCAGTAGTGCCCATCGGTTCCGAAATCAACACTGTAGGAATCTCCGGTGGCGCTCCAGGTCAATAACGGCTTTAAGGGGATATTGGCTTCTCCCGGCCCCGGCCAGGGATTATTGGGAACCGGCGGAGGCGCGCAGGTGGTAAAACTGCGGATGTCCGTATCTGTTGTCAGACTTTCCCCGCATTTATTTTTTGCCGTCACATTCCAGTAATAGGTAGTGTTCGGAAGCAACCCGCCTGGATCATAACTTTGCTGATCGGCAACAATACCGGCAAAGTAGGGCGGGGGAGACACAGTGCCAAAATATATCCTATATGACCAGGCACCGCCTACCGCATTCCAACTCAAATCAGCAGATAACGATACATCGGCAGCCTTGTCTTGCGGAGATGATTTGGCCGGAAGCGCTGGTACACTACAGGTGGTGAAACGCCATTCCTCCCCCGCCATCCGGTTACAGCCCTTAGCCACAATCTTCCAGAAATAGGTAGCGCCTTTGGCTAAAGATTCCAGTTTATACGTGCTCTGGGTAACGGTGGTCAGCAAATCTGCCGAATCCAGGGAGGCATTGGTGTCCAGGTATATCTCATAGGAATCAGCCCCGGAGACATCGCTCCAGTCCAAGGTAACGACGGTCTCTATTCCATTGGCATTGTCAGAGGGGGAGAGATTGTCGGGGGCGGCTGAAATATCCCGACAGGTGGTAAATTCCCAGGTAACAGCATCCTGCCGCGTCTTCCCACAATTGTCTACCGGCTCTATCTTCCAGAAATACTTAGTATTTTTGGCCAGAGGCTGGGGAGGCTGATAACGGCTTCCCGTGACCGTGGCTACCATGTCCAAGGGATAACTGGTACCGAGGTACACTTGATAAGAAAGGGCGTTGAGAGCGTCATCCCAGTCTAATGCGGTATCGGGCGATACCCCCCTGACATTTTTGCCGGGCAGGGGATTGCTGGCCTTATCCGTTTCCAGGCATTTCACCAATATAGACACATCGTCAAGATACCAACCCATATAACGGTTATTCTGATCGGTAACTGCATCAAACTCGAACTTGAATTGAACCTGTCTGTGGTGATAAGAACTAATATCAATCAGCACCTCGTGCCAGGCCGCGGAGTTATCGGCAGACTGATAGATTTGCGTCCAGGTGCTGCCGTTATCGCTGGAAATATACACCTTCCTGGTATCCTTGTCCGCCGCATTTTCCGTTTCCTCCCAACTCCAGAAATAGAGACTGATACTCCCATAAGCATGGCTTAAATCAATCGGGGGAGAAATCAAAGCGCCCTTATTCGCCATTCCATCATCATAATTACAACCAATTTCTTGATCAAACTGCCCATACCGCCAGGCTTGCGTTGGGCTGAAAACCCTGGAACACGGCGTGTTTTCATCCACCAGATGCCAAAGGCCGCCGGCCTGCCAACCCTGTGCCCCGTCAGCAAAATCATACTTTTTATACAATGTTTCCCCGTATGCGGTAGCAGCATCCGCCTCAAAATCCAGCACCAGGGTATAACTGCCCTCTTTCCCCTCCAGGCTGTCCACTGCAATGTAATAGGTGGAAACCCCGGGTTGGGTATGCACAGACGCACCATGTAGACCAGACTCATAAGCTAAACAGCTATCCGGGTCACAGGCGGAGAGAAGATACGCCATATGGCTCCCGCCCCAATTACTAAGGTCTGCCCTTAAAGTTCCCGGCAAAAGGGTGGTAAAGCTATAAATCTTTTCCTCGCCGGCTTCAACACGACCGGGACAATCGGGGCAACTGGCGCATTTATAATCACTTACCTTACTCACCCCGCTGGGAACATAGCCATCGTCATAAATAACCGTGCGTTCGTACTCCCTGGGAATCGGTATCACTTGGGAGCAATCAAAATGCTCAGTTTCCGTCCTGAAATACCAGGGGGCTGACCCCTTACTGACACAGTAGTTATTTGCCTTCACCCCCCATCTATAGGAGGTATTTTCCTCCAGCGGCCCCGGATCAAAAGAGGGGGCGCTGACGGTCGACGAAATTGCAGAATCGCTTGACGAAAGGTACACTGTATAGGAAGTAGCGCCGGCAACCGCTCCCCAGTTTAAAACGGTTAATCTGGGGAGATCAGATGCTCCGTTCGCCGGAAATGGATTGGCCGGGGCCGCCGCCGGCCCTGAGCAGGTAGTAAAACTCCAGGGAGTTCCATCGGATGTTGTGCCGCTCCTGCCGTTAGTATACTCAGCTTCTAAGTTATTTATAACATCTACAGACCAGCTATATGTTGTGCCGTCCTGCAACGGATAAGAATAATAATAAGGAGTAAGGTGTTTTTGATAAGAAATGCGACCTCCGGCCTCGCCATCCACATCATGCTCCCATCTCAAATCGGGATGAAGGGGTACATCTGTGGCTCCGTCTGCCGGGGAGAGCTTAACTGCCGGGTCTGGAAGGGCATCAACCACCATGGCGCCTCCCGTGCGCCAATCGCTGCTGCTACAGATAGTGTTGGCCCGCACCCGGTAATAATAAGTACCGTCGGGTAGTGAACTGGTATAGTTCCAGTAAGAACAAGTAGTGTCGCCGCAGCTAACGTTGTGACTAGCAAAATCCATCAGCAGGGTTTCCCAACTGCCGCTGTTACCAGCCCGGCGCTGGAGGGTGTAGAATGCCCCCTCAACTTTAGGCCAGCTTACCGAGTGGCTCCCGCTCGATGAAATATAGACTTCGGAGGGATAGTTAATAGCCGTCGGCGCCGACGGGGGGGAGGAGTCGCGAATTGTAACCAAAATACTTCCTGTATTATCAGTTTCATCCGATTCGGCGATTACATTAGACGGATCAACTATCCAGCCAAAATAATATACCCCGGGGGAAAGATTGGTGGGCAAATTACCGCTCCATTCATAGCGCATCTCTCCATTGACCCACCCGCGCACTTCCGTACTGCCCAGATATATATCAGAGTTAGAAATATCAGTATCTGTTGAAAGATAAAATGCCACTCTGACAGGCCCGAATTTTACCTCAATCTTATTCCCCTCATACCGATAATAATCGCCATACTCCCTCTTCACAAGTCCAAATAATGTGGCAGAAAAATCAACTTGATCGCCGGGGCAATAGTAATTAGAGGAAATCCCTCCGCCCCTAGTAAAAACATCACCAATAACCTCGCTCAGGTCACTCATCCCCTCGGCCTTTTCCCACATCTGGAGATAAGCCTCGGCCCCGTTAAAGAACGGCCCCATCTGCTCCTTGGTCAACCCGATTGCCCGTAAATCCTGGAGAAAATCCGGCAGCATCCCGTAATGGGCCACACCGTCGGTATTAATAATCCAGGTTTTTGACTGGTATCCCAGCCCAGGAAGAGAAACTTTAAGGGTGGAAGCCTTCAAGGGAGGATTGTCGGCAACCTGCATATGCAGAGAGGGAGAGGGAGGGGTCGTGTCATAATAATCATAATTGACGCCGATTTCCTGCCTGCCGCTTTGAGCGTAAGCCGTCCGCCCTTCCCGCAAAAACTGAGGGTCATCAGAAGTTATTGCCTTGCTTTCAGACGAATCCGTGGTTCTCCCCCAACAAGCCTCGTCCCCGAATCTGGGATTGGCCGCCCCGGCCAGACCGTTAAAATCGCTACCAAAGGGCAGGGCAAACCCCCACTGCTGCTTTTCCCGCTCAGCGCCCATCCAGGTATCATTCAGCCAAGAGGAAAACAAGCGCTTATAGGCTTGATAAAAGCTGCGCGAGGAACCGGCGCAGGTATTATTCAAGTCCGGCTCATCATCGAACATCAGGACATACTCGGACTGGCTTTCCCCCTTGCCGTCATGGGCGCGGGCGTCGCCGGGCGCGGTGCCGTATGAAACCACCCCGCCGATATTATAGACCTGTTGTACCTGATCTTCCCTTTTCCCGGCCTCGCTCTTCCATTTGCCCTTATTAGGGGTTTCACTGGGGGTAAACTGGGCATCCCTGAGAGCGGAATGACTCATAATAACCGGATAGGCACCTTCCTGGCATTCGCTAGTGGTTGTATTGTCACAACCAGAACCCGCTATCGCGGGAACTCCATCATTTTTATAATAAGGATTGCTGGTTCCGATCACCTTGTCCAGGGTTCTCTCGGACATATGATCGACGGCAATAATCATCCCCCGGTTTTTCAGCTTATCAATCAAATCCTGCCCCTGCGGCTGTAATCCGCGAGCGTTCACCATCCCATAGGCACCATCATACGGATTATAGGGATATGCCCAGGGGATCGGGTCGTTGGGTAAAGCCTCCAGCGCTCCAGCAACATATAAGGCACCGGTACCTGTACAGCCCCCCAGACAAAACGGATCAGGGACACCTAGAATATTAGGGCAAGTCAAATAACATGCAGTAAGAACAGCCAAATTCATTTCATCCTGAAATGACCAACCCACGGTTTTAATAGTCGTCAAATAATTTTGCCGGGGTTCAAAGTGCCAGAACACTTGCTTGTCCGGGTCATTACCCGGTCTGACCTGCATAAATTCATCGTTTAAAAACCAGTTGGCAATATTAAACGCATCGTTATAAACCGCCGCTCCGGCCAGGCCATTATCAGTAAGATGTACCGTATGCACCTGTCGCACGCCAAGTTCATAATAATATTCATTCAGTTTATTCTTTAGTTCATCGCTTGTGCATGGCCGGGTATCCCAAGGAGTCACTGTCCCTCTGTAGGGGTGAGTATGAGGAGCATCGCAATCAGCAAAAGAATCCACTTCCACTCCCAGCACGATGGCCAATTTCCCTTCATGAATAATCCGCCGGGCTTGTGCCGGAGAGGTGGCAATCTCCATCCAATCGGAATTATCCGCAGCCATGGAGCGCATCGCCTGCAATTGTCGCCTTGCAGAATCTGTATCCGAAGCAGCTTCCCCCGACAAAACATACTCCGATTCCCGGTTATTTGATGCCTCAGCTACTAATAAGCGCAATCCCCCCTCATAAGCCCGCCGTATCCATCTTAAATACATCTGTTGATGGGTGACATTGTACCATTTAGTAAAATTCACCACATCCCGCCGTTCATGGGGAACGATACCGCTCCCTATCTTGGGAAGAACATCGGGAAGAATCTTATTAAGTTGATCGGCGAGAATATCCTGGGGTTCAACCTTCCTGCCCCAATAAAGACTGTCCTCTAAATCAGCTATCATATATCTGGCGGCAAACATGGAACCAGACTTGTGCTCTCCCGCTCCACAGGATTCATAAAGAACATTTTCACTGTCTATATCCCTTGGATCGCCCCACATGAGATATTCACCAAAGCCCAGATTAGCCATGGGGTGGGTATGGGTGTCGGCAAAGCCCCAGACCCGCTCTTTCTGAGCCGCAACATCGTCATTGGGATAGTAGTCATCAGGAGAACTGTCAGTCACCCAAATATCGTCAACAGCGAAATTGGCGTTATTATCGTCACCGACCTTACCGGCCTCGATCACCAATCTCACGGTATTTCCTTTCAGACCTGCAACTTCCATCACTTCCCGCCGTAATATGTTGCCGGAGGCGGTTCTCCAGGTCTTCTTCGCCCCAATCTCCCAGGTTCCGCTGGTTTCACTGCATTCGGCCGGCGCGCAAAGCTGACTGCACTCACCTTCATTACAAACCTGGACGCACCTATCTTCCTCAGGCTGCGTGCAGACATCCAGACGGATATAATTGCCGTCGGCGCTCCCCGCTGTTCCGCCCAGCTTAAAATGGATAAAGTCCCGATCCAGAACAAACGCCGGAGAAATAAGGCGTCCGTAAACATTCTCCCGCGTCTTCCCCCACTCGTCTTGCGGTGTATGCCGATCCTCATGTATTCCGATCCAATAAGAGCCGGCAAACCCGTTGGGATACGGGGCGTCGTGATAGTCCCCGCCGATGTTGCTTTCCATGGTCGCCCCAAGTTCCGGATTCACCCGATGCATACTCATGTTAGGCCCGTAAGTCGGCTGATTATCAAAGGCGGTTCCCTCGCCGTCAGGAGTCCATCCCTCTAAGGTACCATCCTCAAAACCCCAGTTATGTGAACTGTTTGCATCCAGGGCGTAAGACATAACATGGCCGGTTATGACCAACAATAATCCCATAAAAACAATACGTATCCCCTGCTTGATTCTTTTTATTGATTTCATTTTACTCCTCTCCAGACAAAATGATTGGTAGCGTTCTCAACAGGAGACCCGTAGTGTCATTGCGAGCTTTAGCTACGCAATCTCCACCCGTGCGTCTGGAGATTGCTTCGGCGGTAAGGCTGCCTCGCAATGACGCTTCGGGTTTCCCTATTTCTACACTACCAATTGATTTTAAGATACAATTTTAGCGGTCAATACCATAATGATAAAAATTTTTATTCGGTTTTGCCAAGTGTGGTTTGGATTTTATTTCGATATGAATAAATGCAGGAATAAATGGAAGTGATAAGGTTTCACCAACCTGAACGGATGGGAAATACCTGATACTAACAGACAATCGGCAGAGATAATTCTGAAATAAAGTTTTGGGAGAGATTGTACTAACCCACAGGACAAGGTTTCTCCCTATCGTCTTAAAGAAAAACCCAACATGCCAGAGGGACATAAAACTACCCGACTGCATTTTGTTGTATTGTTGATTGCCCCCCAGCAACACTTATGTCAGTATATAATACCGAAACATTAATGTCAAGATAAAAATCTAGTTTTTTGTAACCCTTCAGGGAAGGGTGGGAAAGAGGTAAATATTTGGTCGCGTAGCAATAGGGAGACCCCAAAGCGTCATTGCGAGGCAGTCTTATCGCCGAAGCAATCTCAGACGCATGGGCAGAGATTGCTTCGCTCACCTAAAGGTCGCTCGCAATGACATAAACGGTATAATTGAAATTTCCAAGTCCCTTAGTATTACAGCCGTTTTTCCCTGAAGCGGAAAAATTTCATAAGAGGGTCGATATAGGAATGGGCGGTGTCGACATCGATTTGATCGATTTCCAGGGAATGCAGGAGGGATTTTAATTGCTGTCGTCTTTCCTGGTTCAGACGCTTAAATTCCTGCAACAGTTCAGGATTGTTGGTATCGATGAGTAATGTCTCCGTAGTTTCGGCGTCTTCCAGTTGAATAAATCCCAATCTGGGCAATTCCTGCTCCCGCCGGTCATAAACAGAAACAGCGATAACATCGTGTTTCTTTCCGGCTAGTTGCAGGGTTTTCTTATAATCGGAGGCGATGAAATCCGAAATAAAAAAGGCCACGGTTTTACGGTGAGCCACTTTGGTTAAAAACTCCAGGGGAACGTTCAAGTCCGTTTTAATTCCCTCCGGTTCACAGGTTAAAATCGCCCGGATCACATTCCAGATATGAGAGCGTCCCTTCTTGGGCGGGATGTATTGCTCGATTTTATCGGAAAAGACGATTAAGCCTGCTTTGTCATTGTTTTTAATGGCTGCATAGGCCAGTACCGAGGCGATTTCGGCCGCGATTTCGTTTTTATATTTTTCCTGGGAGCCGAATTGCCCCGATGAACTGACATCCACCAACAGCATGATGGTCAATTCCCGTTCTTCCCGGTATTCCTTGACAAACGGACGACCGCCCATCCGCGCCGTAACGTTCCAATCGATAGCGCGCACGTCGTCGCCCGCTATATATTCCCGCACCTGTTCGAATTCCATGCCCCGGCCTTTGAAGGCGCTACTGTATTCGCCGGCCAGGACATCGGTAACCAGATGATTGGTACGGATTTGTATCGCTCTGATTTGTTTGATTAATTCGGGTGAGATCATTAGCTCCTCACGGCACATCGATCCGGTCAAATATCTGATTAATCACATCGTCCGGACTGACGTTTTCCGCTTCCGCTTCGTAGGTTAAAATCAGCCGGTGCCGCAGGATGTCGGGGCCGATGCTCTTTACATCGTGAGGGGTAACATAACCGCGTCCCTGCATAAAAGCATGGGCTTTAGCGGCTTGGTTGAGATAAATACTGGCGCGGGGGGAGGCTCCGTATTCGACCAGTTGCTTGAGGTTGGTTAATCCGTGTGCCTCAGGGTTGCGGGTAGCCAAAACAATATCCACGATATAATCTTCAATCTTAGCGTCGATATAAACCTGGTCGACAACCTCCCTGGCGCTTAAAATCTCTCCCGGTTTAATCACCGCAGTAACGATCGGTTTCTTGCGGACGGCCATCCGGCACATTATTTCCCGTTCTTCCTGTTTGGTGGGATAAGACACCTTCAACTTGAACATGAAACGATCGACTTGCGCCTCCGGCAGAGGGTAAGTTCCTTCCTGTTCGATCGGGTTCTGCGTGGCCATAACCAGAAAAGGCGCTTCCAGCATAAATGTTTCATTGGCGATAGTAACCTGGCGCTCCTGCATACATTCCAATAAGGCGCTCTGCACTTTAGCCGGAGCGCGGTTTATTTCATCGGCAAGGATGATATGGGAAAATATCGGCCCTTTTTTCACTATAAATTCGGAGGTTTTAGGCAAATAAATCTGCGTTCCCAAAAGATCGGCGGGGAGTAAATCCGGGGTAAACTGGATGCGCTGAAAATCGGTATCAATCGCTGCGGCCAGGGTTTTTACCGCGGTGGTTTTGGCCAATCCCGGAACGCCTTCCACCAACACATGACCATCGGCCAATAAAGCCACTACTAGTCTTTCCAATAAATAACGCTGGCCGACCATTATTTTAGTCAGTTCCGAAATCAATTTATGAACGAAAACACTTTCCTGCTTAACCTTCTCGGTGATCGCGCCTATATCCACACCCATGAAAAAGCCTCCTGGAGAGAATTTTTATTTCATAAGCAAAAAGAGGGGTTAGCGACATAATGCTAACCCCTTGTTTATTGAGGACATCACAGGCCGGGCATCTACCGCCTAAATACAATACCGTTCACTTAAGAAATTGTCATTGCGAGGCAGTCTTATCGCCGAAGCAATCTCAGACGCACGGGAATAGAGATTGCTTCGCTCAGCTCGCAATGACAGATTATGGGAAACCCTTTCTTTTATTCCTTAAAACGGTATTGCGCCTAAATATCAATGAGCCGGCTGTTCCACCGCGGCGGATTGGTTATTTCCGGCAATGCGATGAGCAGCAGGCGCAAGGATCATCAGCATACGGCGGCCTTCTCGCTTCGGTTGTAATTCCACTTCACCGAAAGGCGCGATGTCTTCCGCTATCTTTAGGAGCGTACCCTTGCCCAAGTCAACATGAGCGGTTTCCCGCCCGCGGAAAGTAATGGTTATTTTAACCTTATTCCCTTGTTGCAGGAATTTTTTGGCGTGCTTGAGTTTGAAATCGTAATCATGTTGTCCGGTGCTGGGACGGATCTTTATTTCCTTGACCTGAATCACCTTTTGATGTTTTTTGCTTTCATGATCCCGTTTGCTTTTCTGGTATTTGAATTTACCGTAATCCATGATTTTGCAAACCGGGGGATTGGCTTCCGGCGAAACCTCCACCAAGTCAAGACCGGTTGCCGCCGCCATAGAGAGCGCTTCCGGCAAGGATTTTACTCCCAGGTGAGTGCTGTCGGCGGATACCACTCGCACCTGAGAAGCTCTTATTTCATCATTGATGCGTATCGAATCGTTTTTATTAATTTTTTTCACCTCCTTTGAGTTTTGATTTTATTATCCAACTTGTCATTCCCGAATGCCTTTATCGGGAATCTGATTTTACATACCATATCCCTGATAAAGGCATTCGAGGGATGACATTCAGCAATTATTTTTTCCCCTCTATTTCCTGTTTAATCCTATCTATAAACTGATACAGGCTGAATCCGCCCAAATCCCCGTCCTTGCGGGATCTGACCGACACCTTCTGCTCGGCGATTTCTTTATTGCCTGCGATCAACATATAGGGTATTTTTTCAAGCTGAGCCTCCCGGATTTTCAATCCGATCTTTTCCTGACGCAGATCAGCCGAAACCCTAATTCCATGCTCCCGCAATTGGGATTCCACCACTTGGGCGTAATCCTTTTGCGCATCGGTAATGGTCAAAATGCGCACTTGTTCCGGCGCTAACCAGACCGGAAATGCCCCGGCGTAATGCTCGATCAAAACGCCCATAAAGCGTTCCAGCGCCCCCAAAATCACCCGATGCAGCATAACCGGGCGATGTTCGGCGCCATCCGCCCCGATGTATTTTAGGTCAAAGCGCTCCGGCAAGGTAAAGTCGCATTGAATAGTCGCGCATTGCCAGGAACGGCCTAAGGCATCTTTTAGCTTCACATCGATTTTAGGGCCGTAAAAGGCGCCGTCGCCTTCATTGATCGCAAAAGCTAAACCGGTATCCCGCAAGGCCAGCATCAAGGCATTGGTCGCCCGTTCCCAATCCTGGTCGCTGCCGATGGATTTCTCCGGGCGGGTGCTGATCTCCATAGTATAATCAAAGCCGAAAATGGCCATCACGTCCTGAACAAATTTAATTACCCCTTTAATTTCGTCATTCAATTGATCCGGGGTACAAAGAATATGGGCATCGTCCTGGGTAAAGCCGCGTACCCGTAACAAGCCATGGAGCACGCCCGATTTTTCGTGACGATACACCGTGCCCAGTTCAAAATAGCGTAGCGGCAAATCCCGGTAGCTTCTCAGCCTGGATTTATAGATGAGCATGTGGGCGAGGCAGTTCATGGGCTTGATGCCGTACTTTTCCCCCTCTATTTCGGTAAAATACATATTTTCCCGATAATTATCGTAATGCCCCGATTTTTTCCATAAATCCAGTTTAAGAATTTGCGGCCCGACCGCCAGTTGGTAGCCGCGCTTTAGGTGTTCCTTGCGCTCGAATTCTTCTAAGGTGGCGCGCAGCAACGCCCCTTTGGGATGGTAGATGACCAGCCCTGCTCCGGCCTCCTCCTGAAAACTGAACAAGTCCAATTCCCGCCCTAACTTGCGGTGGTCGCGGCGCTGGGCTTCTTCTATCTTATGCAAATAATCAGCCAATTCTTTAGCGCTGGCAAAAGCGGTGCCGTAAATCCGCTGGAGCATCTTGTTCTTTTCACTCCCGCGCCAATAGGCTCCGGCGATGCTTAATAATTTAAAGGCCGGTACCCATCCGGTAGCGGGCAAATGCGGACCGCGGCAAAGATCGATAAAATCCCCTTGCTGATAAAGGCTGATTGTACCGTCTTGAAGCTCTTCAATCAATTCAGTTTTGTATATTTCTCCATTTTGGCGGAAAAAATCCCAAGCCGATTTCTTGTCCAGCATTTTTCTGGCAAAGGGCAATTTCTGTTCGATGATTTCCTGCATCCGCTTTTCAATTCTGATCAAATCCTCTTCACTGAAACGTTGCGGGCAGTCGAAATCATAATAAAATCCTTCCTCGATAGCCGGGCCGATAGCCAGTTTGGTACCGGGGAAAAGCTCAGTCACCGCCTGTGCCATAATGTGAGCGGTGCTGTGACGCAATATTTCCCGTCCCTGGACTGAATCCAGGGTAATAAAAGCCAGCGTCCCGCTGTTTTCCAAGGGACAGGTCAAGTCTACAGGCTGCCCGTCAAAACAAGCCGCGACCACCTTTTTAAGATTCAAGTCTTTAATGATTTCGCCTGCATTGATTGGCTGGGAACAGGTTTTCTGCTTCCCGTCTTCAAGGGTAATGCTTATTTCTTTTGCCACGATTGCTTGATCTTTCTTGGTAGGGTGGGCTTTGCCCACCATTTTAAACTATTCCTGGTAGTTATTTGGCCGGCATAAATAATGTCAGGCCAGCAAATTTGGTGGGCACAGCCCACCCTTGTATCTTGATTTTTGGTAGCACAGGCTTCCTAGCCTGTGTTGCGGCATAGAATGGAAGTCTCGGTATAGCCGATATAACATTCGAAAGTAACTAAGCCGTTTTTGTGTGGGCGTTGCCCACAACACAGGCAAGATGCCTGTGCTACCATTGGTGGGCACAGCCCACCCTACAAAACTGCTTAATTCCAGGCTGAAAAAACAAAAAGCATCATAAAAGCCTGTCGCCTGCTTTCATGATGCCCTATTTATTTTTACCAAGAGATTAAGGCCATATATAAGCTGTTGTTATCCCTAATGGTAGGCGCGGGCGGTCTCGAACCGCCGACCTCTACCGTGTCAAGGTAGCGCTCTACCCCTGAGCCACGCGCCTGTAGTGTCGCTAATTGACGATTATATTGATCTGCGCTGCTGTTGTCAAGTGATTTTTATTGTAAGACCAGAATTGCATTCATATTTATATTTATCGTAGCGCAGACCTTTAGGGGCCGTATCGCAACTCCCATTTTGTCATTCCCGCAGCAGCGGGAATCCAGAAGTCTTTGAAAAGCATGTCCTCATGAAAATGGAGAATGGGGAACTGGATTCCCGTTTTCACGGGAATGACATTTTGAGGGCTTTTGGGGTTTGCAAGCAGTCGTAGTGCCAGGGCTTTAGCCCTGGGATTTCAGCCCTAAAGGGCTTTAGACTACGAAATTTAAGATTTTCCCCCAATACAAAAAAGGTCTCCCTATTGCTACGCGACCAATTATTTAGCCTTGATCTGCGCCTGGCTTTTGGCAATTTGCTCTAATTGCTCCCGGACGGATTTCTTTAACTGCTCATCCTTAACCTGAGCCGATAATTTCTCGAAAATCAATTGCGCCTGAGTAAAATTGCCGGTCAGACGATAAATTTGCCCCAGACGAAATTGCGCCATCTGTAGCCATGACTTCTCCTGGGGATACTGGTCAATAAGACTGGAAAAAACCTCCCGTGCTTCTTGGTTCTGCCCCAGTTTCCAATGACATTCCCCCAGACGATATAAAGCCTGCGCTCCCTCTGCGCCTTCAGCCCCGGCCGCGGTTTTATAAAATTTCGCCGCCTGTGCCCAATTTTCCTGTTTGAAGGCTAAATTCCCCAGTTGCAGATTGGCGGATAACATTAAAGGGTTTTGCGGAAAACGCGCTATAACCTGATTAAAATTCTCTTCGGCTGACTTGTCTTGTTTAAGCTGCAAACAGGCTAAGCCCTGGTTATAAAGCGCCGGAGCGGCCTGCTTGCTTTTGGGAAATTCTTTCAATAATTTTTGATAGGTCAAGACAGCGGAATTATAATCCTTTAAGCGCTCATAGCCTTGGGCTAGTTGAAATAATAATTGTTCAGTCTGCGCATGTTGCGGATAGTTCTTTATTAATTGCTGGATGGCTTTAGCCGCCAGGGCATAATCTTTCGCCCGCCAGGCGGCCTGCCCGCGATAATAATAAGCCTCCGGGGTATAGCGGTGCTTGGGGTAACGGAGGATAAAATTCAAATATTCCTGGGCGGCCTGATTATAATCCGGCAGACGGAAATAAGCCCCGGCCAGTTGCCATTGCGCTTCAACCGCCAGATTCTCCTTGGGATTCATGTCCAGTAATTTTTTTACATACTGCACGGTTTGGGCATAATTTTCTTCTTTAAAGTAACACTGACCGATGCGCCAGGCAACGCCTTCCCGGTCAAGTTGAGCAGGCGGATTTTGTTCCAGTCGCTGATATATTGAACGCGCTTCGCTATATCGGTTAAGTTGATAGAGGGTTTCTCCCTGGTACAGCAATACCGAACCAATCAGGTCGCTTTTAGGAAACCGGCGTAAAAAATCGTTCCAGATTTCAACAGCACGCGGCGGGTTGTTGAGTTTAAAATAACATAACCCCCAATGGTACCAAACCCGATCCAGCCAGGATTCTTTAGGATAGGATTGGCCGATCTCTTCGAAAGCGGCGGCGGCTTTGGCATATTTGCCTTGCTTATACAGGGATTCGGCCAGCAAAAAATGCGCCGAAGAAAGCCATAAGCTGTCGGGATAATTTTTTATAAAGCTTCCCATTTGTTGTTCAGTCAGGCTGTATAATCCATCCTGAAAAGCCGATCTGCCCACCAGATACATTTCCTGTTCGCTTTTATCGGCGGATGCAAGATTAATAAAACTAAAAATTAACAGGAGGGTTAAAAGTACCTTATGCCGTTTAATCATTGGTATAACCCCATAGTTTTGATGTAATCGATTACCGCATCGGGCACCAGATAGCGCAGGGATTTGCCGGAAGCAGCCTCTTCCCTGATGCCGGATGAGGAGATATTAGCCAGGGTCGCCTGGGTGAAAAACACCTTGCCCGAATTATGCGCCGTTATCGATGCACAGGAAAAGAGCGGAGCGGTAAGTATTTGATAATCCACTGGATGAAAGCTCTGAAGAAATGCAATCGCCCTGGTTATCAAAGCGCCGGGACGCTCGATCACGATAAAATGGGTATAGTGGAAAAGCTCATGTGCGTCTCTCCAGGTATTTAGCTCCAAAAAAGCGTCCGAGCCGATGATGAAGTAAAACTGGGTCGGCTTATCGGTCTGTTGATGAAAGGCGTGTAAAGTGTCGATGGTATAGGACGTCCCCCCGCGCTGAATCTCCATCTCGGAAATAGTAAACCCCGGATTGCCGGCGATGGCCAACTGCACCATGTTCAGCCGGTGCCTGGCTTCGATTAGCGTTTCATTGGACTTGTGCGGCGGGCATGCCGCGGGCACAAATACCACCCTGTCCAGACAAAACAACTGCCGGATCTCCTCGGCCACAATCAAGTGTCCGTTATGAATCGGATTGAAACTGCCGCCGTAAATGGCTATTTTCTGCATGTTACCTCAATCAATGAGCCTACCTCAACAGCCGCATCTTGGGCAGTTCCTTGAGGATAAAATCCTCCACCCGGTGGGCGGTGTCGGCGCTCACATAGTTGGCGCGGTTGCGCAGGCAGAGCTTTTGCAATTCGGACTGATGCCGGGAGACGGCATCGACATATTGGCGGCGGTTGTGCTCGTTTAGGGTGACCGTTTTCTGTTCGGCATTTTCCACGTCCTCAATCTTCAGCCGTCCGATTTTCAGAGCCGGGTAGCATTCCTCCTCCCCCTGAATATGGATTACGTTGATGTCGAAGTTCTTGCCGCATAAAAAGGTAATCGCCTGCCGATAGGCCGTCGATTCCATCCAGAAATCGGAGATGATGATCGCCGTACCCATGCCGCGGTTTTTAGCAATCACCTTTTTGATACCCTCACGCATATCGGCCTCACCGTCCGGTTCGATAGCGTGCAAGAAGCGGGCAACCTTGAAAATATCGTTGCAATTATAAAAAAAGGGGCTTTCCTTGACTAACGGATTATCATTGCCCAACAACTTACCTGCGCTTTTCCCGGATAAGGCGATTAATTTTAAAGAGTTGTGACTAAGCAGCCCTACATAGCTTAGCGCTGCAACGGTTTTGAGGGTAAATTCGTATTTTTTATCTTTTCTGGGCAGGGACATGGAGCGGCTGGCATCGAAAAATATGTAAAGCATCAGGTTCTTTTCCCCCCGGAAGGTGCGGACATAGAGCTTTTCCAGGCGGCCATAGATATTCCAATCGATATGCTTGAAATCGTCGCCGAAGCAGTATTCCTTATATTCCATAAACTCCAGGCTGGAGCCTTTTTTGGAGGTCAGAATCTCGCCGCGCAAGCCTCGCATGGAAGCCCGGCGGCTATTGATTTGCAGCACCTCTAATTTGCGTAAAAATAACGGATCGAATAATTCCAACATGATTTTCCCTTGCCGGATAGTCTTAAGGTTTCTTTAAAATATCGTGCCCACCGATTCTTCTAAGTAAGAAAACCTCGCCTTCAATCTGAAAAGTTAACCTATATCCCTTGGTTATCCTGGCCTCCCAAATATTAACCGTTCCGGCCATTTTTTTAACCCTTAAAGAAGGATGGCGGGGGTTTTCAGATAATAATCGAAATTGTTTTTTGGCTTGTTCTTTAATATTTTCCGCTAAATCTTGATAATCTTTTTTAAAAGAAAGAGTCCATTGTAATTTAATCATGGTTTTGAGCATCTAAATCGTCCAGCATTTCATCTATATTATCGTATACTTTAGAAAGCCTGCCCTTGGCAATATCTTTATCGGCCTGCGCCTCTTTTGCTTGCCATTCTTTAGTAAAAAACCATGATTGATCGGGGGAAATACCTTTAGGGAAAAAAATTATCGCGTTGTCTTTGCCCATTACCTCTAAAGAATCACCTGCTTTTAGCCGGAACTTTTTAAAAATATCTATGGGAATAGTTATTTGATGCCTTTCCCCAATTTTAACTGAAGACATAACGATTCTCCTATAGCTTTATAAACGATACATAAAATTCTTATACTCTTATAGAATAACACAAAATTTATTATTTACAAAGGGCTTAAGTTTATTGCTATTGTTATATTTTGGCTTACGTGTTAAACTTACCGGGTAAAAGATTTTTACCACAGAAGCACGGAATTATGGAAACACAGAAAAGAGAAGCCAATCCTAACTTCTTTTCCGTGTTTCGTTTATTCAGTGTTTCCGTGGTTTTTATTGTTTCTGATAAAGGGAAAAATCAAATGCCAGACCTTCACGGCGGGAATCGCCGCCGGATTATGGAAGAATACCATTTAACGCAACTGATCGATTTTTCCGTCAATCTCAACCCGCTGGGACCGCCGCCTCAGTTGATCGAGGCTGTGTGTTCCAATATTAACCTGATCGAAGAATATCCGCCGGAAAAACCTTGTCGGCTGGAGGAAATGCTTGCCGCAGGTTGTGGTTTATTCCCGGAAAATATTTTAGTCGGCAACGGTTCCACGGAAATTATCTATCTGATTCCGCACCTGTCCGGCAGCGGCTGCGGTGTGGTGGTTACACCGGCTTTCAGCGAGTACGAAAGGGCCTGTATTGCCGCCCGGCGTGCGGTCATTTTCTGGCCGATGGAGATCGATAACGGTTTTGCTTGTGATTGGAAGGGATTGTTCAAGGAACACGGCAAAAAAATGGGATGCTTGTTCATCGCCAATCCCGGCAACCCGGCGGGGAATTTGCTGCCGAAGGATCAATTGCTTTATCTATTGGAACAAGCGCAAGAATATGATTTTCTTTTGGTACTGGACGAGGCTTTCCTGGAATTTGTGGAAGATAGCCGGGCTTTAACATTAATCTCCCAGGTCAGGGGAAACCCCCATTTATTGGTACTGCGTTCCATTACTAAATTTTACGCCATTCCCGGATTGCGCCTAGGCTATGTTGCAGGGAATTCTCAAATCATCCAATCCTTGAAAAAGCTACAGCCTCCCTGGAGCGTAAACTACTTGTCACAAACGGCGGGGGAAGCCATTCTGACGCTGGACGATTATGAAGAGAGTACCCGCAAGCTGGTATCGGCACAACGTGAATTAATATATCGGGCATTGTCGCAACATCCCTGGTTTGCCCCGTATCCTTCGGCCGCCAATTATCATATGGTGAAAATTACCAAATCCGGGTTAACCGCGGATAAGCTGCAGATGGATTTAATCCGGCGGGGATTTTTAATCCGCAACTGTACCAATTTCCGCGGTCTGACTGATCAGCATTTCCGCCTGGCGGTGCGCACGCCTTATGAGAATCAAGCCTTGCTGGCCGTACTCAATTCATTGTAATTTATTTCTTTACCACAAAGCACACCAAGATCACGAAGAAATAAGAGGTTAAGAATTAAGAATTGATCTTCTTCGTGATCTTCGTGAGCTTTGTGGTAAAATTCTCCGCCTGCATCTTTCAAAAGGTTGATTATGCCCTTCGCCAAACCAATCATGATTCAAGGCACCGCTTCCCATGTGGGCAAAAGCGTTCTGGTTACCGCTCTCTGCCGGATTTTTGCCCAGGACGGTTACCGGGTGGCGCCCTTCAAATCCCAGAATATGGCGCTCAACTCCTTCGTTACCGCTGCCGGGGGGGAGATCGGCCGCGCTCAGGCGGTACAGGCCGAGGCCGCTGGGATTGCGCCCTCCACCCTGATGAATCCCATCCTGCTCAAACCCACCAGCGATTTAGGCGCTCAAGTAATCGTCAACGGCAGGGTGTCAACCAACATGAGCGCTATCGAATATCATACCCACAAAAAGCGGTTGGAGAAGGAAGCTATCGCCGCCTACCGGCAATTAGCCGACAACTACGATGTTATCGTTATCGAGGGAGCAGGCAGTCCGGCGGAAATCAATCTCAAAGAACACGATATTGTCAACATGCGCATGGCACAACTGGCTGACGCTCCGGTAATTATCACCGGCGACATCGACAAGGGCGGTGTTTTCGCCTCACTGATCGGCACCTGGGAATTGCTGACTCCTGTGGAACGGGAACAGGTTAAAGCCCTGCATATCAATAAATTCCGCGGGGATGTCAATATTTTGCGCCCCGGTTTGGATTTTCTAACGGGGCGGGTGGGACGTCCGCTGTTAGGGGTTACCCCTTATATTCGTGACATCGGCATACAAGAGGAAGACAGTCTGCCGATTGATCGGATCAACCGCGGCCATAAATCACAGCCTGCGTTGTTGCGCGTTCAGATTCCTACCCTGCCGCATCTTTCCAATTTTACCGATTTCGATCCCCTGGAAAAAGAGGAGGGGGTGGAGCTTAGGTATCTAAAACCGGGAGAATCTTTTGACTGGCCTGATTTGATAATTTTGCCGGGCACGAAAAATACCAGCGCCGATTTTCGCTATCTTCAGGAGATGGGCTATACTCAACAGATTGAACGCTACGCCCGTGAGGGCATTTTTATCCTGGGTATCTGCGGCGGTTATCAAATGCTGGGGGAAAAGATTTTAGACCCTGCGGGGGTTGAATCGACCTGCGGAGAAATCGCTGGGTTGGGACTGTTACCGGTGGTCACTTGCTTTGCCGAAGATAAAGTCACTGCACAAGTGACGGCGCAATCGCTGAATCTGCCCTTTTACCAGGGAACGGTCACCGGTTATGAAATTCACATGGGGCGCAGTCAAATCTCCGGTCAATGTTTCCCGATTTTTGTCGTGGAACGAGATGGAGATAAGCATCCGGACGGAGCTGGCATTCTGAATTACCGTATCATGGGTACGTATCTGCACGGTCTTTTCGACAATGACGCTTATCGGCGCTCTTATCTTAATTTTGTGCGCCAAGGGCGAGGCAAGCCAGTTTTGGATGATCAAGCCCAGCTTGCGGTTTATCAGAAAAGGCAGGAGGCATATGACCGTTTGGCTAAAATCGTTCGGGATAGTTTGGATATGCGTCTGCTTTATGCTATTCTTAACAAAATTATTTAATGATACACATCTAACCCGAATTATTCATAAAACAGGGCTAGACGTTCACAACTTTTTGTTATATAATGACAATTGAGCAATACGTCAATATAACAGATTTTGGAGTTCCAGCCCATGCGTAAATATTTACCGAACTAAAGTTCAAAGAATGGCAATAGTGGGAAGATGCGGTAGTGGCAAAAAAGCAGAACAAGTATGACGTTTGGGAATAGCAAAAAGCGGGTGGCTCCGCTTAAAATAGGACGTTAATAAACGCCAACAATTCACCGCCGCAATTGGCGGAAACTTCCGCCACCCGATGAATACATTTTTAGCAGCATTTTCCCCAAATATCAAGACAAATTACACCAGTTACGACCGGGTGATACTCCGAGGCTACATTTTATGGATGTTCTCGCCGGCCAACCTGATTAACTTTCTGCGCAAACAGGGATTCAACCGGCACACCAACAGAGTAATGCGCATCTTCACCGACCAACTCAACTCCCACATAGAGAAAACCGCAAAAGCACTCAACATCCCCATCCTCTGGTGGCCCTCGGTGGATGGCGGCACAAACGGCGATAAGCTGAGATACGTGGAACAGCATTATGCCTCGAAAATCAATAAGAAAAACAACCACACTTACTGCATCATTGCCGATATGGAATCCTCCTCCAGCTACGCCACCCGTGAATTGACCGCCGGTTCGGGCAAGCCATGGGACAAGATGTACAAATGCCGCAAAATAGTCAAACACTACTACATCTACTTTCACGACCAGCTTTTAGGCGGACCGTGTTACCTGAAACTGTCCAGCTACTTTCCCTTCCAGCCCGAGTTTTACTTCAACGGACACAACGTAATCCGGTTGGCGATGGACAAAAAGGGAATCGCATATCGGAAGGATGAAAACGCCTTTAACCGGTCATACCCCTCGTAAAGGGACTTCAAACCTCTTCCGTCATCAAACCTGATAGCCCGTCTCATACTAAGTTGCGTTTTAAAATGTAGTTACCTGATTTATCAGGTTCTTTCTGCCCAATGAATTGGGCAACTACATTTGCAGGGAAGAAAATCCGCAGATTTTTCGTATTAATAAATAGCAATAAGGGGAGATCGAATGCAGAGCATTCAAGGGGAGGTGTCAAATGTGGCGCAAAATCAATATTTCCCAACTGGAGGACAAAGTCCTCAACCCACTCAACGACATCCTGATTTTAGTCTATGGCACCCGGCTTTATCAACCAATAGAAAAGGAGGTGACCCGTATCGTTAGTGTGCTGGAACAGGAACATTTAATCCGTCAGAGATTGGAGGTGAGCAGGGTGTAGTTGGTTTGTAGTCTCTTAATAACGAAATCTTTGTAAAACTTGTCTCTGTGAAAACAAGGAGGGATAAATAATGAGAAGCATAACATGTTTCGGTAAACAGATACTGTCAGTTGTATTTACTATGGTTCTGGCAATGTTACTGTTAACTCCCTGCCTAAGTGCAGCCGCGGAGGAATGGCAAACTGTAGTGGGCGCTACCAGGCTGACCTCCGCCATTGGGGATAGCCAGATTTCCGGTGTAGCGGTGGACGGTTTTGGCAATATCCATATCGCCTGGCATGATTATCGGCATGGCACCGGCGAAATTTACTATACCAAGTTGGATAACAATGGCAATACATTGGTAGATGATACCAGGCTGACCTATGGCGGCAGTAGTTATGGTATCGTTAAAAGCCTAGCGCCCAGCCTAGGGGTGGATAGCCTCGGCAATATCCATATCGCCTGGACTGATTATCGGGATAGTGACTGGGAAATTTATTACACTAAGTTGGATAACAACGGCAATACCCTGGTAGATGATACCAGATTGACTTCAGCCTGGGCTCAGAGCTATTCACCCAGTCTAGGGATAGACATCTCTGACAATATTCATATTACCTGGGAGGACTGGCGGGATGGCAACCCTGAGATTTATTACACCAAGCTGGACAATAATGGTAATACCCTGATAGACGATACCAGGCTGACTTATGACAGCGCATGGAGTGAAACACCTGAATTGGGGATGGATGATTTTGACAATGTCCATATCACTTGGAGGGAGCAGCGTGATGGTAATAGAGAGATTTATTACACTAAACTGGACAATAACGGCAATACCCTGGTGGATGATACAAGATTGACTTTTACCAGTTCTCTAAGTGATGAGCCAAAACTGGGGGTGGATAGTTCCGGTAACGTCCATATAGCTTGGTATGATGATCGTGATGGTAACCAGGAGGTTTATTACACTAAACTGGACAATAACGGCAATACCCTGGTAGATGATGCCAGGCTGACTTATTCCAGCGGGGATGCTTGGGCAATCAATTTAAACGTAGACAACCATAACAATATCCATGTCGTCTGGGCTGACACCCGGGATGGCAATTATGAGATTTACTATACCAAACTGGACAATAATGGCAATACCTTGGTAGATGACACCAGACTGACTTCTGACAACGCTTATAGCTATTATCCCAACTTGTTGGCAGACAATTCCGGCGACATCCATATTGTTTGGACAGAGGGGATGGATAGTGACGGTGAGGCTTACTACACCAAGGGGGAAATTGGAACAGCATCAGCGGTTGTAATAACCCCCGCCATTGGAAACCCCACCCCCCAACAAAGCGACACAGTCTGCGTCCAGGTAAACGTAGCCGATGTCAGCGATTTATACGCCGCCAGCTTCGATTTGACCTATGACCCGGCGGTACTGCAATTCAGCGACCCGGTGACGGAAGGCAACTTCCTGAACCAGGATGGACAACCCACCTCCCTGTTGGCAACGGACGATCCCGCCTCTGGCAAACTGATTGTGGGCATCTCCCGCCTGGGGGATGTCTCCGGTATATCCGGTGCGGGAAATCTGGCCACGGTCTGCTTTAAGGTAGTGGGGGATTACTGCTCCAGTTCCGCCATCTCCTTTACCGAAGCGGTGCTGGAAACCCCGGTGCAGGACGGGGAAATCAGTGCTACATGGAACGGCGGCACAATTACCGTGAAACTGGGCACGCCCGCCGCTCCCATAATCTCTGATCCTGGCACTCATGATCAAATTGACCTGGGATGGGGGATAGTCAGCGGCGCCGGTGAATACGAGATTCACCGCGGCAACACCAACAGCGACCTAATGAAGATTGCCACTACCAATGGGACAAGTTATTCCGATAGCGCCTGCATCCTGCCCACCCTGGATTATTACTACAAAATCGTGGCCAAAAGCGGGGATACCTGTATCAGCGACGCCTCGGAAATTGCATCTGGCCAGATTGCCGGACTGCTGGGCGATCTCAACAACGATGGCCGGGTCAATGGCCGGGATTTGTCCATCCTCGCCCGCGCCTTCGGCTCGTCTTGCGGTGATGCCCGCTACAATTGCCGCGCCGATTTAAACCGTTCCTGCCCGACCATCGGCCCAGCCATTGACGGCGATGATCTAAGCCTGCTTGCGGCGGATTTTGGGAGGAAGTTGTAGTTTAAGCAAAACAAGTAATGGGGGGAGTATTCACTTCCCCCTATTACCTTAATTTAAGGAGGAAAAATAACATGATAAAAATATTGATTATATTATCTGTCTGCCTGTCTTTGACTGGGTGTCTGGAGGAAAAAATCGTTATAAAGGATGAGCCGCAAACCCAGAGTATAGAAAAAGCCCTGGCTACAATTCCCGGAATCACCCCTAACTCAGTAATTGCCTATCCCTACTGGCTGAACAAGCAAACTCTGGCGATAGATTTTTTGGCTTACAAGATAGGTATTGCGCCAATATTCGGAACAGTTATTAACTTAGGGTTTGACGCGCAAATTTTAGAATATGTTTCCTATAAAAAGGGGAATTTTTTGGAACGAGGGGGGCTTCCCACCGGGAACCAAAAGCCGGTATACATGATAAGTCCGGCGGCCTCAACCGATTCCATAAATATGCTAATCATTGGGACTTCTCTTTTTCGCGGGACTCCGGGGGTAACTGGTTCAGGCCGCTTGCTCACCCTGCATTTTAAAAGCAAGCAATCTGCGGCCACAGAAATTGTACTGGCCAAGGCTAAACTAAAAGGCTTACAGGCCGAAGATATTAGCCAAATAAATTGGCCGGCTTCTATTCCTATACAGCCTGGGTATTAGTCCCCCAAGAGTTATTCTCCTGGAAAAGCAACAAAAAGTTTAACGACAGGACATTTGCAAGGGCGGTTGAAAAATGTACCAATTGGAATCTCTGGTTGTGTTGCAAGAAAAATTGGGGGAAACAGAGGAAGACATAGGGGGGGTAATCTTAAAGTTTTTTGGTCGCGTAGCAATAGGGAAACCCCAAAGTGTCATTGCGAGCGGTAGCGAAGCAATCTCCATGCGTGCGCCTGAGATTGCTTCGGCGGTAAGGCTGCCTCGCAATGACGCTTTGGGTCTCTGTATTTCTACGCTACCAGTTTTTTAAGCGGCGATACCAAACAGATT
>JACRJN010000172.1 GCA_016235675.1 Candidatus Schekmanbacteria bacterium | reverse complement strand
ATTATACCGTTTATGTCATTGCGAGCGACCTTTAGGTGAGCGAAGCAATCTCTGCCCGTGCGTCTGAGATTGCTTCGGCGATAAGACTGCCTCGCAATGACAATTCAGTATACGGTATTTTAATACGTTCCAAGTCCCTTAGAAATCACAGTTTATGAACGTTTAAAGTATATGAATGTTTAAAGTGTAACGGGGTGCGGTGCTTCGGCCAATGGCTCTTCTTCAGGCGGAAAATTTAGTAAAAATTTATAATAAACGGCGGGTAGTCGATAACGTTTCCATAAAAATTGCGAGCGGTGAGGTTGTCGGGTTATTAGGCCCTAACGGTGCCGGCAAAACTACCACTTTTTATATGATCGTCGGTTTAACGCCGCCTGTAAACGGCAATATCCTTTTGAACGATGAGGATCTGACAAAACAGGCTATGCATGAGCGGGCGCGTAAAGGCATCAGCTATTTACCGCAGGAAGCCTCGGTTTTCCGCAAATTAACGGTCGAAGAAAATTTATCGGCGATTCTTCAAACCACGGATTTAGACCGGCGGGAACAAAAACAAAAATTAGAAGAATTGCTGGAAGAATTTAAAATCAGTCATCTGGCGCAAAGCCAAGCCTATACCTTATCCGGTGGAGAGCGGAGGCGTCTGGAGATCGCCCGCTGTCTGGTAAATACCCCCCATTTCATTCTGCTGGATGAGCCTTTAGCCGGAATCGACCCCAAAGTGGTCAACGAAATTCAGAATATTATCTTCAGGCTCAAAGCCAAGGGAATAGGAATCCTGATTACGGATCATAATGTCAGGGAGATGCTTGAGGTAACCGACAGAGCCTATATCATAAATAACGGACAAGTATTGGTTAGTGGTACCGCACATGAATTGGTTAACGATAAAAAGGCCAGAGAGATTTATTTAGGGGAAAAGTTCAGATTGTGAAAATACTGTTGTTGCCGTCGGTTGGTAGCGCAGGCTTCCAGCCTGTGAACGGACACAGGCAAGATGCCTGTGCTACCATGAGAGAGGATGTACTTGATGGCTGAGTTAGGGTTACGCCTGGATGTTAAATTAACGCAAAGACTTTTAATGACGCCCAGTTTGCAGCAGGCGATTAAGTTGTTGCAATTATCCCGCCTGGATCTGGTGCAATTAGTTCGCCAGGAACTAACCGACAATCCGATGCTGGAAGAAATCTCCCAGGAATTGAGTTCCGGTTCAGAACCTATGGAAAGTGAGAATTATAATCAGGATTCCGCACCCTCTAATGAACCAGCCGAAGAGACCCCTCAGGCAGATAATCCTCCGGAAGTCGATTGGTCTGAATACTTCAATGATAACACTGATTTAGGGATGCCTAATTTCCGTGACCATGATTTAGAGCCACCCACCTGGGAAAATACCCTGGCAAAACTCCCCACCCTACAGGATCACCTGCTTTGGCAATTAAGATTAATAGATATTACCCCGGAAGAATTTAATGTGGGAGAAGAGATTATCGGGAATATCGATGAGCACGGCTATCTGCAAGCCTCACTGGAGGAAATCTGCCAAAGCGCCACATGTCCGCCGGATCGGGCGGAAAAAGTATTGGGCATTATCCAGGGTTTTGAACCGCTGGGCGTTGGAGCGCGTGATTTAAAGGAATGCCTGCTGTTACAAGTTAAGGGCAAAGGCGAGGATTGCGCCCTTCAAGTCAGAATTATCGAAGATCATCTTAATGATTTAGAGCATAAAAAATATCGCGCCATAGTCTCGGCCTTAAAAATTCCCTTAAGCAAGGTATCGGAACTTGTTCAAATCATTGCCAGTTATGACCCGCGGCCGGGGCGTCAATTCACTTCCAGTGAAGTCCGTTATGTCGTTCCTGATGTTTTTGTCTATAAACTGGAAAACGAATATGTTATCATTCTTAACGACGAAGGGATGCCGCGGCTTAGAATCAGCAATCTGTACCGCCAAATCTTAAGTCAGCATGAAGCGTCGAAATCCAATACCCGTAAGTATATCGAAACCAAAATGCGCTCCGCTCTTTGGCTGATTAAAAGCATTCAGCAGCGACAGATGACCCTTTATAAGGTAACGGAAAGTATCGTAAAATTTCAACGGGGTTTTCTGGATGAGGGTATGCACAAATTGCGCCCCTTGAATTTAAAAGATGTCGCCGACGATATATCGGTACATGAATCTACGGTCAGCCGGGTCACCACCAATAAATATGTCCATACGCCGCGCGGCATTTTCGAACTGAAATATTTCTTTCATTCTGGCCTGGAGCAGTCCGATGGTCGGACGGTTTCTTCCCTGCGGATTAAAGATATGATTAAAGCCCTGGTGGATAACGAGGACAAGCGCCATCCGCTTACAGATGCGCAGATTCTGAAAATTCTCACCGCCAGAAATATCGACGTTGCCCGCCGCACTATTACCAAGTATCGTGAGGCAATGACGATTTTGCCGGCCAGCCAGCGCAGGCAATATTAGGGACTTGGAAGATATTAACGTACCGTTATTTCTAAATTAGGCTTTAGGCTCTGGGCTTCAGGCTTCAGGCGCAGAATTTGAATTAGCCCAGAGCCCAGAGCCCGAAGCCTAGAGCCTATAATTTAATGGTTTCAAAGTAGATTTAAGGAGGGAAAATGAATATTACCGTGACAGGTAGACATATTGAAATTACCCCCGCGCTTAAAGCTTATGCTGTCGATAAGATGCAGCGCATGGAAAAATATTGCCCTAAGATTATCGATGTAAACGTGGTGTTGACTGTAGAAAAATATCGTCATATCGCTGAAGTGACCATTCTGGTTGGCGGCAATAAGGTTAACAGCAAAGAAGCTACCGATGATATGTATAGCGCAATCGACAAGGTGTTGGAAAAGATTGAGCGGCAATTGCATAAGCATAAGGAAAAAATCAGCGATCATACTGTTCGGACGCAAGTCCCTGAAGTAGTTGAAGAACTGACGGATGATGAAGATTTAGATACTTATTCTGAAGCAAAGTTAAGTTAAACGAACGGTGCTGTTGGTTTAATATCGGTTATAGGTTAATCGATGGAATTTATAACTGTAGGTGATTTATTTTCGGCCAGAGTTTCTCAATTAGGTTTGCAATTAATATCCGGAGAGAAGGGTCTGGTAAATAAAATCGTTAATCCCCGGATACAAAAGCCTGGTTTAGCTTTAGCCGGTTATTTGCAACAAGTCCATCCTCAAAGAGTCCAGGTACTGGGTCAAACAGAGATAAGTTATCTTTCCACTTTGTCGGAAAAAGAGATAACCGACCGAATAACCGCTCTTTGCGGATTGCCGATCGCTTGTCTGATAGTTACTACCGGATTGCTTCCGCCACCCCCTTTAATCGAGTGCGCGCAAAAGCATAATATCCCCCTGATAAAAACCGACTTGCCCAGTTCTACCTTAATTAATCGGCTTACCTCCTATTTAGAAGAACAATTGGCCGCGGAAACCTATCTGCACGGGGTTTTAGTCTCCGTTTACGGCGTTGGTGTATTAATATTAGGCCCCAGCGGGATCGGTAAAAGTGAGTGCGCTCTGGAATTGATTGCCCGCGGTCATCATCTTATCTCTGACGATGTGGTAAAAGTAAAGTTAAGATCATCGGAACTGATTGTAGGCAGCAGCCCCGATTTAAGCAGGCATTATATTGAAATCAGAGGGATCGGGATATTAAATATAAAAGATTTGTTCGGAGTCGCGGCAGTGCGGGAAAAAAAGCAGGTGGAACTGGTGATTAAATTAAAGCCCTGGGAAAAGTTGGAAGACTGCGAGCGTTTAGGTTTAAACGAGCAGGTTACCAATATCTTGGGCGTGGGATTACCCCTGGTGGAAATTCCGGTCGCTCCGGGAAGAAACCTGGCGGTTATTATTGAAGTTGCCGCACGCAACCAACTGCTGCGCCAAAATGGGTATAATTCCGCTAAAGCCTTTGAGGAAAAGTTAGTTCAACAATTAAGTAAGCAAAGAGAAACAGCCGGATAGGGATAATATCATTTTCTAGTTGATATGACATAACTGTCATCCCCGAATGCCTTTATCGGGGATATGGTTTTTTAAACAGTTAAAATCAGATTCCCGATAACACCATTCGGGAATGACAACTAGAAAATGATTAAAAGAGGGCCTGTCGATGGTTGGTGTAGTAATAGTCACTCATGGGAAGCTGGCTGAAGAATTATTGAAAACCGCCGAACTGATCGTCGGGCATCAACCGCAGATGAAAACCTTCAGTGTTTCCACGTTAGCCGATGACGCCAGTGTGTATGAGCAATTACGGATAGCCGTAAAAGAAGTCAATACCGGCCAAGGGGTTTTTATTTTAACGGATATGTTCGGCGGCACCCCATCTAATTTGAGCTTGCCTTTATTGGATGAGCCGGGCGTAGAGGTAATTACCGGAGTCAATCTCCCGATGGTGGTAAAATTGGCTGATCCTTTGTTAAAACAGGACATGGAAGAATTGAAAAACCTGATAGTAGAATACGGCAAGCGCAGTATCCTGTCGGCCAGTGATTTATTAAAGACCAGGAAATAGGTTTTCCCATTTGTAGGGGCGAGGTTTCCTCGCCCTTGGTATTTTTGGTGGAAACGGTACCAAAAGGGCGGGGAAACCCCCAATGCTGTTGACTTAAGGAATAATGGAAAGAGGAGAGTGTTGACATATAGATAGAAATTGTTTTTTTGTTCGTAGTTCGTAGTCCCAGCCCTTCAGGGCTGAACTTCAGGGCGTTAGCCCTGCAATTACGGCTCTCGATACTTTCGGCGCGTTCCATACGAACACACCTTTTTTTGCAGCCCTAAGGGGCTGAAAATACGTGGCTGAAGCCACGGGACTACGTTTTTTAAATATATAAATATTTATCTTTAGATGAACACTCTCGAAAAGAGTTTTCCGTAATTTGTCATTGCGAGGCGAAGCCGAAGCAATCTCGGACGCTTGGTATGTCAGAGATTGCTTCGCTTTGCTCGCAATGACCACGCTTAATGTTATAATATGAGTATAGTATTAATTCGCATAGATGATAGACTAGTACACGGCCAGGTAGTTGAAGGATGGGTAAAGTATTTAAGTGCTACTAAGGTTGTGGTGGTTAACGATTTAATCGCAAAAAATTATTCGCGCCAAATGGTGATGAAATTCGCCCTGCCTGAGGGGGTGGAATTTCAGGCGGTAAGTGTTGCCCAAATCGCTCAGCGCGGCGATTTAGCTTTAGACAAGGAACAGCGGGAAATCATTTTATTTTCCAGTCCGGGAGATGTCGTTGCCGCCATCGATCAGGGGTTGCATCTCGGCCAGATCAATTTAGGCGGTATGCACCATTTTAACAGCATACGCTGCTTAACTACCAATATCGCCTTAACAAAACAGGATGTCGACGATCTTAAATCTTTATTGAACAAGGGAATAATCATCAATGTTTGTGCTCTGCCCAAGGATCAGGGTATAGATTTAATTAATTTACTTTAAGGAGAATATCGATGAAAAGGGGACAGAAACTGGTGCTCTTTATGATAGCGGTAAATTTGTTGTTGCCCGGTTATGGGCTGACTGCGGAACCGGCGAAAGCTCCGGCGGCCGCGGAAACTAAAGTCGATGCTCAACCGCCCAAAAAAGAATCTCCCGCCGCCAACAGCAACATCACGTTTGAAAACCTGGAATTTGATTTCGGCAGCATCGAACAGGGAGAGAAGGTAACGCATATTTTCAATTTTAAAAATACCGGCAAAGACCCGCTGGTTATCGACAAGGTTCAAAGCTCCTGTGGCTGCACGGCCGCGATTCTTTCCTCTAAAACCATACTTCCCGGTGAATCGGGCAGTATCGAGACTACCTTCAATTCCTCCCGTTTCCACGGAAGGATCAACAAAACCATTACCGTCAATTCCAATGACCCGGATGAGCCGGTAGTGCGCCTGCAATTGACCGGCAAGGTAACCAGCGAATTAATGATTATCCCTCCCGATGAATTATTCTTCGGTTTGATTGAGTACAAAAAACCGGCAGCTAAAAGTTTTCTTTTAACACAGGGTGAAGAGACTCCCCTGGAAGTTTCCAAAGCCGAATGCGATTTAACCTTTGTTACGACCGAAATCGTACCCGGTACGCAGGGAAATAAAAAGACCTATCAGGTAATGCTTACGGTTAACGACAAAGCCCCGCTGGGACGTTTCGAGGGCACGGTAAAGATTTATACCAATCTGCCCAAATACGCCGTTATCGAACGCAAGGTTATGGGCATTGTTAAGGAATTGGATAATGCCGCTGCCTCGGCTGCCGCTCCGGAACAGGGTGTCAAGGAGTCCTTATTGCCGACAAATGTCGCGCCGATTAATAAACCCGCCGGCCAGAAGTAATGGCAGAACAGGCTTTTCGCCTGTTTATGCACGGGCAAGGTGCTGTTGTATCCCGTCTTTGGTAGTAAAAAATGTAGTCCCGTGGCTTTAGCCACGCATTTTCAGCTTAGGCTGAGACTAAAGGTATGTTCGTTCGGAAAGGTTTGAATTAAAACTGAGAAGATTTAAACTATTTGTGAGTCGTTACTGCATGGCTTATGCCATGAAGATCAGCCCTGAAGGGCTGGGACTACTACGATATTAAAAAGCTTGAGGAAAGCCATTGCAAATATTGGGCGATAAAAAAATCTGGGCGATCGGCGGCGGCAAAGGGGGAGTGGGAAAAACGATTATGACTTCCAACTTAGGTCTGTCTTTAGCCGGTCACGGGAAACAGGTGGTTTTGCTGGATGCCGATTTGGGGTGCGCTAATCTGCATACCATGTTAGGGATCAAAAACGCGACCCGTACCCTGAATGATTTTTTGTCCAAAAAATATACCCTGGAAGAAATTCTGCTGGACACCGGCACTGAAAATTTAAAGATTATCAGCGGTGCGAATGCCATTCTCGGCCTGGCTAATCCTAATTTTTTACAAAAACAGCGCCTGATCAATCATTTGAAAACCTTGCCCGCCGATTATATCCTGCTGGATTTGGGAGCCGGGACTTCCTATAACATGCTGGACTTTTTCACCATCGCCAATGAGGGTTTGGTAGTAATCTGTCCCGAACCAACCTCGATTCAGAACGGCTACGGCTTTATCAAAAGCGCCTTTTACCGCCGCCTGAATCTGCTGTTCAGCAAGAATATGATTATTACCCCCCTCTTGCAGGAGATGATCCGCCCCAAAAGCAAGCGTTATCTGAAAACCATGACCGATTTAATCGAACTGGTCAACCTCAAAGACCCCAAATCCGCCCAGGCGCTGCAAACGGAATTAAGCGCCTTTAAAACCCGGATTATCGCCAACATGGTCAACAGCGACGAAGATAAAGAAAGCGTGTTGGCGGTCAAGATGGTAGCGGAGAAGTTTTTGGGGATTCAACTGGATTTAGTCGGCAACATCTATTCCCATTCTGTTGTCGCCGCATCCGTCAAAAAAATGCAGCCCTTCATGCAAACCGCCCCGCAATCCCAAGCCGCCTTGGAAGTCAATCAGATCGTGGAATATCTTATGGAAGCGCAAAACGCGGCTGCAACCCCTGTGTAATTCCTGTATATTATAGAAATATGTGACCATACACCGTTGACACTTTTTGGTTTTAAGGAGAATTAATGAATTTGTATGCCGTGATTATGGCCGGGGGCAGCGGTACCCGCTTTTGGCCGCTGAGCCGCAAACGCTATCCCAAGCAGTTACTTAACTTATCCCAAAAACGCAGCTTACTGCAAGACACCGTAGAACGCATCAAACCGCTGATTCCTTACGAGCGCATTATTATCGTGACCACCAGGAAGCAGGCCGAAGCGCTCGGCTCTCAGGTGCCCAATATCCCGAAGGAAAACATTTTGACTGAAGCGGTAGGGCGCAACACCTCGGCGGCTATCGCTTTGGCCGCGATTTATCTCAAAAGCGTGGCCCCGAATGCAGTAATGGCGGTGCTCCCGGCGGATCAAATCATCAAAAAAGCGCAGACCTTCCGCAGCCTTTTAAAATGTGCCGTCGGTTTGGCAAAGCACAAGAAGCATTTGATCACCATCGGCATCCAACCCAATTGCCCGCACACCGGTTACGGCTACATAATTTATAATGAGCGTATTGAATCAGAGACCGGCGGCAAAGGTGAAGATTTTCCCTGCTACCGGGTGGAAAGCTATATCGAAAAGCCGGGATTGGAGAAGGCCGAAAGATTACTGGCCGAAGGCCGCTCGCTCTGGAACGGCGGGATGTTCGTCTGGCATGTGGATACATGCCTGGAAGCGTTGTCTAAATACCTGCCCGATCTTTATCAGCCGATGCAGGTTTTGGAAAAGACTTGGGACGCTAAATTGGCGGAAAGTCTCTATCCACAATTACCTTCCATCTCCATCGATTACGGGGTGATGGAACGAGCCGACAACGTCGCGGTATTTCCGGCATCAATAGGCTGGAACGATATGGGTTCCTGGGAAAGTTTAGGGGAAATCTACCCCTGCGACGAGTTCAACAACATCAGCCCCGGTCAGTTGCTGAATCTGGACAGCCGCGACCTGACGGTCTATTCACCCGACAAACTGGTTGCAGCTTTAGGGGTGAAAGACCTGATCATCGTCAATACCGCCGACGTTCTCCTGGTCTGCCACAAAGACCGGGCACAGGACATCAGGAAAATGGTGGAAGCGGTGAAAGAAAAGGGCTGGGAGGAGTATTTGTAAACACCATGTTTCTTTTTATTCGTAGTCTTTTTCTTTGTAGTCCCAGCCCTTTAGGGCTGAATTTCAAGGGCTAAAGCCCTTGCCCTACGATGGAGTGCGGAGTATTCCCATAAAATGGAATGGAAACCTTTAAATTATGAGCCATTTAACAAGCAAACCCTACACCGAATTAATCAAACGCCTGAACAAATACCAAATCGGCGCTCCCGACACACATGAGATACGTAAGATTTTGGAAATCTTATATACCAAAGAGGAAGCCTTTGTCGGCTCCAAATTTCCGCTCGGCCCGGCCACTTTGGAGGAACTGGCACATAAGACCGACATCGCCCAGGGGCGGCTGGTGCATATTCTGGAAGGGATGGCGCAAAAAGGCATCGTCATGGATTTTCGCCCCGGCGATACCCATTTCTTTATCCTCACTCCCACCATTTTCGGCTTTTTCGAATTTACCTTCATGCGCCTAAACAGCGATCTGCCGTTAGGGGAACTGGCGCAATTGATGGAACAAGCTATGCTCAGGGAAATGGGCAGTGAGTTTTTCGGCTCAAAAACCCCCATGTCCCGCACCCTGATTTATGAAAAGAATTTACCTCAGAGTAAGGTCATGTCTTACGAGCAAGTCTCCCATTTGATCAAGACCGCTCCCTATCTGTCCCTGCAAGCCTGCTACTGCCGCCGCAAAGCCCAGCATTTGGGGCGCAAATGCACCACCCCGATGGATGTCTGCATGGGATTAGGCCATTCCGCCGACTATCTTGTCCGCCGCGGCTTTGCCCAGGCGATCAGCGTCGATGAAATGCTGCGGGTTTTGGACAAAACCGAGGAATTGGGATTGGTGCATGTCAGCGATAATGTTCAAAACGAGGCGGCCTTCATCTGCAACTGCTGTCACTGCTGTTGCGAACTTTTAAGGGGGATCAACGAATTCAACATTATCGGATCGGTCAGCCCCACCCGCTATATGTCCCGAATCGATCCCGCCAAATGCAACGGCTGCGGCGTCTGTATCCAGCGCTGCCAGGTACGCGCCATCCGGCAAAGCTACGGCAAACAAGCGATCGTCGATCAACAACGCTGCATCGGCTGCTCGGTCTGCGCTTCCTTCTGCCCGCAAAAAGCCATCCAAATGGCCGATCGCCCCCATCCGCCGCATATCCCCAAAAATCAGGTCATCCGCAATATCAAGATCGCCTCGGAAAAGGGAAGGCTGCGCCATTTTCTGTTTTATATGGCCGGATTGTTTCTGCGGGGCGGGATTAAGGGGTGGAAGTGACTTTAAAATTCGGTTGCGGTTTTTAAGGGGTTGTATTAAACTGGAATTAATATGGCAGTTTATAAATATTTATAGGAACAGTGTCATGAAAACCATGGATAAAACCTTGAAATTAAGTAAAACCGATGACTCAACGTTACTTCAGGAGATAAAAAAATTACTGAGTTTGGAATTTGATGATGAACTGTTTTTGTTTAGCGGCAAGGATTGTCTGGTGCTTAAAAAAATTCAACGGCCATCCCTGAAGGAACGATTTAACAATTTGTCCAAAAAGGTAGAAAAGCGTTTTAAAAAAGAAGGGCTTACAGAAGATGCTATAGATGAGGCCATTAAATGGGCAAGAAAGTAGTGCTGGATACCAGCGTATTTATCTCTGCCTTGGGGTGGAAAGGGGCTTCGCATAAGATTTTTAATGATTGCATTTTTGGAAAATATGAATTAATCCTTTCCCTTGAAATATTTGATGAGCTTAAACGAGTATTGAATTATCCTAAGTTTAAATTCAGCCAAGCAGAAATTGAAGATTTTTTGGACCAAATCTTAGAAGTGGGAACTTTAGTTGAACCAGCGGTTGCAATTGAAATGATTGAAAACGATCCGTCCGATAACAAATTTCTGGAGTGTGCTATAACTGTGGATGCGGATTACATCATAAGCCGTGATCCGCATTTGACAAAGGGCAAAGAATTTAACGGTATAATGATTATGTCTCCCGAAAATTTCAGAGAAATTACCTGTGGGCATGGTTGATGGTCTCGTAAAAAGTCTCAAAATCGTCTTTTTGTTTCGGCCTATCTTCGGACCGAAATAAAAAAACCCCTGAGTTTAGAGCGATAAAATATGCTACAAGAAAAAAGAATGCTTAACTTTCCGGTAAATGAAAATTTACTTTCGGAAATAGTTAGCCGACTGAAAACCGGCTTTAAACCACTAAGAATTATTCTGTTTGGTTCTTATGCTTACGGCCAACCGAATCAAGACAGCGATCTGGATTTGTTGGTAGTAGTTAATACCCCCGAAAGGGGCATAAAAAGATACTCGCTAGTCAGCAAACTACTGGAACCACGCAAAATCCCTATAGATATTATTGTTAAATCCCCTGATGAACTTTCAGAACAATTAACTGGTTTTAATCCCTTTCTGAAAGAGATTTTAGAAAAAGGAAGAGTATTGTATGAATCTCCCGCATAACATTCAGGAATGGGTGACAAAAGCCGAGGCGGACTTTCAAACAGCCGTTACTATGGCCCGCAAGAAAACCAATCCTGTACCGGATGTAGTGGGTTTCCATTGCCAGCAATGTATCGAAAAATATTTAAAAGCCTTTCTGACCTGGAAGATGCTGAATTTTTCTAAAACCCATGATTTGTTGGGTTTACTGGAATTAGCCTTGCTATCAGAACCAATCCTGGAAAAATACCGGGATGATTTGCGTAGCTTAAATCCCTTTTCCGTGCAATTTCGTTATCCTGGTGAAAACGCTGATATAGAAGAGGCTAAAGAAGCGCTAACCAGAATGAAAAAATTAAGAAAATATTTTCAGGAAAGACTTGGTATAAAGGAAGAACGATAAATAATCTTGTTTTATTTCCCAATATTGGGAAATAAGTATAACCCAAAATAAACTATTAACAAAAAGCCATCTGTCATGAAATACAAATCGGCCATCATTGATATATTATTGCTGTTCACCCTTGTTCTCCTTCTGCCGCTCACCCTCTTCGCCCAAACCCTCCCGCTCATCACCGCCGAGGGGATAGCGGCTATCCAGGGCGGCGACAAGGCGCTGGCCAGGGACCGGGCGCTGGAGGATGCTTTGCGCAAGGCGGTTGAGCAGGCGCTGGGCAATATTATCGAAGGGGAGACGATTGTCAGCAATTATCAGGTGCTCAGCGATAATATTTACTCCCGCAGTCTGGGTTATATCCAATCATATACTGTTAAGCAGGAGATATTTACCGGGGATAGCTGTAGGATAACGATCGAGGCGGTTGTCTCTCTTCAGGCTCTGGAAAAGGATGTACAGGGTATCGCCACCCTGTTGCGGCGTGTCCATAAGCCGCGCCTTGTAATCTATATCGACGTGGATGCTCCGGGATGGTACGGCAGACAGGCGGGCAGGCTCAATCCTGCGGAAAGCGCCGTCGCCAACGCCTTTTTGGAGAAGGGGTTCGATTTGGTGGAGCGGTCGGTTCCCTTACCGACCGTATCAATTGCCGATAGTCCGCAAGCCGCCGCGGTGTGGGGCAAGGAAAAGGGGGCGGAAGTGATTATTATCGGACAAGTTGCAATCAATAAAAGGAAAATACCGGCATTGGGCAGCATGAATTCCTATCTGGCATCGCTAACCATATCTGCGGTCAAAACCGGCAACGGGGAGATTTTGGCGACAACCTCCGATCAGGAAGCGGATGTCCATATCGATGATACCGGCGGAAGTTTAAAAGCCATGGAGAAGGTGGGCAAAAAAGTCGCTCCGGTTTTGATTGCTCAGATCGGCGATAAATTTTTGCAGGAGATCAACGCCGGAACACAAGTCCATTTAGTAATCAGCAACCTGGATGATCAACGATTGGCGGCGGTAAAAAATGCCCTGGGCGATAAGGTGCGCGGGGTTCAGCGGGGCAGCATCCATCAGCGTTATTTCGGTGCAGGGGTAGGGGAGTTGGATGTTACCGTCCAAGGTACTACCCAATTTCTGGCCGATGAATTGACGCGCAAAAGTTTTGGCGATTTCCGGCTATCGGTGATTAGTTTTTCACCCAACCGGCTGGAATTAAAGTATGTTTCATTGGAGTAGGGTGGGCTGTGCCCACCAATTTCATGGTCTTTCGGCTTGTCCTCAAGCCGAAGTAGCGCGGGGGTTTATCCCCCGCTTGTGAGATAGGGCTGGGACCCTGCATCTGCATGTTGGGGATAAACCCCAACGCTACGTTCATGTTTTGTGGCGTCCCGAAGGGACACGCCGAAATACCCGACACCCGAAATGGTGGGCACAGCCCACCCTACAATACTACAATACCATGAAAATTATCCACAGCCCGCAAATTCTACAGCAAGAATTAAAAGCGCAACACAAAACCGGCGCAATCATCGGCTTTGTTCCCACCATGGGGGCATTACACGAAGGGCATTTGAGCCTTATTCGCCGGGCGCGTAGGGATTGCTCCTTGGTAGTGGTCAGTATCTTTGTCAACCCCACCCAATTTGGGCCGAATGAGGATTACAACGCCTATCCCCGCACTTTGGAAAAAGACAGCTTGTCATCCCAACAGGCGGGGGCGGATATTATCTTTGCTCCCGCTTCTGCGGCAATGTATCCTGAAGGTTATCAAACATATATAGAAATCAGAGAGTTGACTAAAGGTTTATGCGGTGCAACTCGCCCCGGACACTTTACCGGCGTAGCTACTGTCGTTTGCAAATTGTTTAATATCGTGTGTCCGGATTTTGCCTATTTCGGCCAAAAAGACTATCAGCAATGCCAAGTCATCAAGAGAATGGCTGCCGATTTAAACTTTGACCTGCAAATAATTGTTATGCCGACCGTTAGGGAAGCCGACGGTCTGGCGATGAGTTCCCGCAATGCTTATCTATCACCGGAGGAGAGAAAAGCGGCAACCATCCTTTACTGTGCCCTGCAAAAAGGACAAAAAATGATTCAGGATGGGGTGCAGGAAACAGCCCTAATCAGAGAAACCCTGCAAAACTTTACCCAACTGGAAAAACTCGCCCAAATCGACTATCTGGAAATTCTCCACACCGAAACACTTGCCCCGATTAGCCGAATTCAATTAGGGCATACATTAATTGTCTTGGCGGTTAAAATCGGGCGTACCCGTTTGATTGATAATTGTGTTGTATAGTTGTTGGTAGCGTTCTCAACAGGAGACCCGTAGCGTCATTGCGAGCGGTAGCGAAGCAATCTCCATGCGTGCGGATGAGATTGCTTCGCTTAAGCTCGCAATAACATTTTTCAGCCGGAACAAATTTATTGCTCAGGTCTTTGTATTTCTACGCTACCAAACCAGGGCGAGGAAACCTCGCCCCTACATCCGCCGAAGGCGTTTTGTTCTAACATCGTGTACTGGTTAATTATTAACTGGATTCATAGCTTTTTCAGGAGAGTATATGCAGGGGTTAACCCCGGAAGAAGTAAAAACCAGCAGAGAAAAATACGGAGCCAATGTTTTGACCCCTCCGCCGAGAACCCCTTGGTGGAAACTCTATGGGGAAAAATTCGCAGACCCGGTCATTCGTATCTTAAGTATCGCCGCCTGCATCGCCTTGGGCGCCGGGGTGGTGGAAGGCGCATATTGGGAAGGGATCGGGATCGTTATCAGTATCTTTCTTTCTACCTTTATGTCCTTCCTCAATGAATACAAGGCCGGAAAAGAGTTCGACATATTGAATCTGACCAGCGACGACATTCCGGTAAAAGTCAGACGGAACGGCGATTTTATCACCATCCCCAAAAAAGAGGTGGTGGTCGGGGATGTGGTCTGGATCGAACTGGGGGATGAAGTCCCGGCGGACGGTGTACTGCTGGAAGCGATCTCCTTGCAGGTGGATGAATCGCGTCTGACCGGAGAGACAGAACCGGCGGATAAATTTATCCCTACAGACTCTACACCGCCTGGTCAAAAAACCTATCCCCCCGACAAGCTTTACCGCGGCACCAATATAGTAAATGGTCGGGGCATGTTGGAAATTACCGCGGTGGGCGATTCCTCCGAAATCGGCAAAACCGCCCTCGAAGCGGCCAAAGAACCGGAGATACAAACCCCGCTTCAGAAGCAGTTGCTTGGCTTAAGCAAATTCATCGGGGTGATCGCCTTCAGCACTGCCGCGCTTATTTTTATCATCTTAACCGGCCGCGGTTTTCTTTCGGGTGAAATTTATTTAACTTCACAGCAAACTATATTCCTGACCATTTTGATTATCAGCGTATTTATCGCTTTGGCTCATACCTGGCTGCCGGTTTTTTATGATTTGCAGGAAATTAGCGGAAGGGAAAAAGTGGCCAAAGAATTGCCGCACTGGAGTAAATTTTTATTAGCAGCTTTGGGGTTTTTTGCCGTCGCTTCGGGGGGAGCCTGGGCATTAAAACTGCTGCCGCCGTTATCGGGCGCTTGGCTTCCGGCTGCCGTAGGCTTTGAACTGCTGCGTTATTTTATGGTGGCCGTAACTATAATTGTCGCCTCCATCCCCGAAGGCTTGCCAATGAGCGTAACGCTAAGCCTGGCTTACAGTATGCGCAAGATGACCGCCAGCAACAATTTAGTGCGCCACATGCACGCCTGCGAAACCATCGGGGCGGCAACGGTGATCTGCACCGATAAAACCGGCACCCTCACCACCAATGAGATGCGGGTGTTTGAGACCAATTTCCCCGGTCTTAAAGACAAAATATCAGACTTGATCTACGAAAACATCGCCGCCAACACCACCGCCAACATCAGCAAAGCGTCAGAGCAGGAAATCAAGGCCATCGGCAATCCCACTGAATGCGCCCTTTTGATATGGCTGCATTCCCAGGGGGCTGATTATGAGCCATATCGCCATAATTTTAAAGTGACAGAGCAATGGACATTTTCCACCGAGCGTAAATTTATGGCCACTATGGGGCAATCTGCCGTCAAGCCAAGTCAATTGCTGCATCTTAAAGGCGCGCCGGAAATTATCCTGCAACGCTGCCAGAATATTATAACCGCTCAGGGGATCGAAGCGATCGGCAATCATCAACAAAACATCCAGGAGGCGATTAAATCCTATCAGGGGCGGGGAATGCGCACCCTGGCTTTTGCCTGCAAAGAAATAACTGCTAAAGATACCGCCCCCGAAATAAGCGATTTGGCGCAGGGCATGACCTGGCTGGGATTTGCCGCCATCATCGATCCGATCCGGGAAGAGGTGCCACCCGCGATCCAGATGTGCCGCCAGGCCGGGATCGAGGTAAAAATCGTCACCGGAGACAACCAGGAAACGGCCACGGAAATCGCCCGCCAGATTGGTTTGTGGACGGATGGCGATCCGCACCAAAAGCATTTGACCGGAAATGAATTCGAAGCCTTAAGCGATGACGAGTTGCGCATAGTGATAAATTCCCTGAAAATCCTCTCCCGCGCCCGCCCCGCGCACAAACTGCGTCTGGTTAAAACCTTACAGGCGGTGGGGCAGGTAGTAGCGGTGACCGGCGACGGCACCAACGATGCCCCGGCGCTGAATAATGCCGATGTCGGTCTGTCTATGGGCAAAGCCGGAACCGCGGTCGCCAAAGAGGCCAGCGATATTATCCTTCTGGATGATTCTTTCAAAAGTATCGAAAACGCGGTCGTCTGGGGTCGGTCGATTTATGAAAACATCCAACGCTTTATCCTGTTCCAGTTAACCATAAATGTGGTGGCTCTGGGTAGCGCCGTCATCGGGCCTTTTATCGGCGTCAAACTGCCCCTCACGGTAACCCAAATTTTGTGGGTCAACCTGATAATGGACACCTTCGCCGCCTTAGCCTTAGCCGGAGAGCCGCCCCATGAAGACGTGATGAAGAAAAAACCGCGCAATCCTGCGGATTTTATCATCAGCCGCGGGATGGCTAAAAATATCATCGTCAGCGCCGGGTTGTTTTTAACCGGTTTATTATCATTTTTAATTTATATTCAAAGAGACGGACAGGTAACCGATTATGAATTATCTGTTTTCTTTTCCGGCTTTGTCTTGCTGCAATTCTGGAATCTTTTCAATGCCCGCGCCTTAGGCTGGAGGAAATCGGCTTTTTCCAATCTAACCCAAAACCGCAGCTTTATTTTTATTGCGCTGGTGATTTTACTGGGACAGATTCTGCTGGTGCAATTCGCCGGTAACTTCTTCCGAACAATACCGCTGTCTTTAACCGACTGGCTGTTGCTCATCGGCGGGACTTCCATTGTGTTGTGGGCGGGGGAAATTTTGCGCATGGTTAAACGTAACGTATCAATTGACAATTGACAATGGATAAGGGATAATTGTCAAAATCATTATCCATTTTGATGCTTCGGGTGTGTCCTCACACCGAAACCGTAAAGGGGGAACGTTACCCCTTAAGGGTTTCGGCGTGAGGACACGCCGAAACATCCAAAATTTATTATCCATTATCCACTATCCATTTTTTCAAGGGGGAAACATGAAAAATCTTATCAAATGCACAGTCGTCGCCTTATTGTTGGCCTTGGCCTCCGAGGCCGCAGCCACACCCAGCCGGCAGATTTGGATCCCGTCGCCGGATGCCCAGCCTTTCACAACCTTCAATGTCGGGGTGGACACCTACGGTACCATGTTCCGCAAACAGGGTGATAATGCCCAGCAAAGAGCTACCAATTACGGCATAACAGCCGGATTAGGATTATTGCCTGCGGAAAAATTAAATTTGGAGGTAGGGATCGATTTGCGTGAGCCTACAGATTACCCGATTTTATTTAACGCCAAGGTCGGATTGCCAGAAAACACAGGGTTTCCGGGGATGCCGGCCTTAGCGATAGGCGGTTATGATTTCGGTACTAAAAAGAATATAACCAATTATAATCTGATATATGGGCTAGCGGCTAAAACGGTTCCATTTGTTGGAAGACTGAGCGCCGGTTATTATTTCGGTAACGGCGGTTTACTCAAAGACCGCAATGGAAAAGAGGATAGCGCCGACTTTATGTTTTCCTGGGATCGCTCTTTGGTGGAAATCTCCGATAAGTTATGGGCGGCGGTGGATTATCAAAGAGGGAATAATCGCTACGGCGCTTTCAGTTTCGGCGCATCCTGGGCTTTTTCCGAAAGCACCAGTGTTTTATTGGGCTATCAAATCTATAACGACTCCGGTGTGATGGGCAAAAACACGGTCACCATTCAGGTGGATATTGATTTTTAATAGAAAATTCGGCGCATGGCGACAAATGGTGGGTAAGGCTGTTTGCACCACCATTATTAAACTTGGCAGGGGAATTGCAATGTACAAGATAAAATCCATTTTATTTTCGCAGTAAACGAGGGAAATATCTTGATAATCGGCATACCCAAAGAAATAAAGGACAATGAATACCGGGTCGCCATAGTTCCCGCCGGGGTTAAAGAGTTAACCGCTTGCGGGCATAAGGTTTTAATCGAAAAAAATGCCGGGACAGGCAGCGGCATCGGCGATGCGGAATATCGACAAGCGGGAGCGCTGCTCATTGATGAGCGCGGGGAAATCTTTGATCAGGCGGATTTAATCGTCAAGGTCAAAGAACCTCTTTATGAGGAATTTCCCCTTTTCCGATCCGGTCAAATCCTCTTTACTTACCTGCACTTAGCCGCCAATATCCCGGTAGCGGAAGCTTTGTTGTCAAAAAATGTCGTCGCCATCGGGTATGAAACTATCCGGTTATCCGATAACAGTCTGCCCTTATTGAAACCGATGAGCGAGATTGCCGGTAAATTAGCGGTGCAAATCGGCGCTCATTACTTAGAAAAGAACTCAGGCGGCAGAGGGGTGCTCCTCGGCGGTGTCCCCGGAATCCCCAAGGGAGAGGTGACTATCCTGGGCGGCGGTACTGTGGGAATGAACGCCGCTAAAATCGCACTCGGCATGGGGGCGCATGTCCATATAGTAGATAGAAACCCCAAATGCCTGAGTTATTTGGACGATATTTTTCAAGGCCGGGCTACCACCCTTTATTCCAACAATCACAACATAGAAGAGGCGGTTTTAAATTCCGATTTATTAATCGGGGCGGTGTTGTTGCCGGGAGGGCAAAAAGCCCCGCATCTGGTAAATAAAGAACTGGTTGCACAAATGCGCAAAGGCGCCGTGATTGTAGACGTAGCCATCGATCAGGGCGGCTGTATCGAAACCAGCAAACCCACCACCCACAGTAATCCGATCTTTACCTGGGAAGGAATCATTCATTATTGTGTCTGCAACATACCGGGAATAGTCGCCCGCAGTTCCACCCTGGCCTTAACCAACCTCACCCTGCCCTACATCGTTAAAATAGCTGATTCGGGATTGAAAGAGGCGGTACAATCCGATCCCTCATTAGCTGCCGGGGTCAATATTTACCGGGACAAGGTAACTTGCAGCGGTGTAGCCGAGGTGTTACAGTTGCCTTGTCACCCCATCCTGCATTTAATTTGATACTAATTCGCTATCAAAGGTTGAACAATGCTGTCAGGAGGAAACTCCTGACAGCACGCCCCCTGTGGCGTCAGGCGTTACCTCCGGACGCCAATCTCTATACTATGAAAGCCGCGTAGCCGTAGTGCCAGGGCTTTAGCCCTGGAAATTCAGCCCTAAAGGGCTTTAGACTACGGAATTTAAGATTTCCCCTGATGCAAATAAACAGGTTTCCCTGTTTCTACGCTACTTTTTCCTTTAAATTTTACTCTTGCGGTTTTTTTACTTTAATAGTAAGATAAAATTTCTTTATGCGTATTTGTTGAACAAGGAGGAAGAATGATTATCGCCCCTGATTTAATCAGCAAGCTGGATAAGACAGCCCGGCAGTTAAGGATCGATGTGCTTAAAGCCCTGGCGAATGCCGGATCTGGTCACACCGGAGGTTCGTTATCCGCCATCGAGATAATAACCGCTCTCTATTTTAATAAAATGCGCCATAACCCGCAAAATCCCCAGTGGGAAGAGCGTGATATGTTCGTTCTCTCAAAGGGTCACGGGGCACCGGCCTGGTATGCCGCTTTAGCCAGATGCGGGTATTTTCCGGTAGAAGAATTGCAGAATCTGCGCAAAATCGACAGCCGCTTGCAGGGGCACCCCTATAGTCGGACTACCCCCGGAGTGGAAGTTTCCAGCGGATCGCTAGGGCAAGGCTTATCTATCGCCAACGGTTTGGCGCTGAGCCATCGTTTAGACGGGAAAACTGGTAAAATATATGTCCTGATGGGTGACGGTGAGATGCAGGAAGGTCAAATCTGGGAAGCGGCCATGTCCGCCGGGCATTATAAATTGGATAATATTTGTGCTATAATAGATAATAACGGCCTGCAAATCGACGGAGCCGTTTGTAACATCATGAATGTAGAGCCGCTGGACGAGAAGTGGCGTGCCTTCGGCTGGCAGGTCTTTAAGGTGAACGGACATAATTTTGCCGAATTAATTCAAGCGCTGAATGCGGCAAGTTCGGTAAAGGGTAAACCCAGCCTGATTATCGCGCAAACGGTTAAGGGAAAGGGTGTCTCTTTCATGGAGAATAAAGTCCAATATCACGGGATGGCTCCCACCAGTCAGGAGTTGGAACGCGCCCTGGCGGAATTAGAGGGTATAAATTAAATGAGTACGGAAACGATTAAGGAAATTGTTTTACCGACGCGGCAGGAATCTTTACGGGAGGCATATGGAGAGATTTTAGCGGAAATCGGGCAGGAAGATTCAAGAATCGTGGTATTGGATGCCGATTTATCCTGTTCCACCAAAACCGCAACCTTCGCCAAAAAGTTCCCTCAGCGTTTTTTTAATATGGGTGTGGCCGAGCAGGATATGGTCGGAACCGCCGCAGGACTAGCCATCGGCGGCAAAATTCCCTTTGCCAGCACCTTTGCAATTTTTCAGACTGGACGCGCCTGGGAGCAAATCCGGCAAGCTATTTGCTATCCTAAAACAAATGTCAAATTAGTAGCCTCCCATGCCGGAATTACTGTCGGCGAGGACGGGGCCAGCCATCATTGCATTGAAGACCTGGCTCTGATGCGGGTACTGCCCGGCATGACGGTAATCGTTCCCGCCGATGCCAACGAAACCAGGGGGGCGATCAAAGCGGCTGTTAAATATAAAGGCCCGGTATATATAAGACTGGCGCGGGATAAGTTTCCGGTAATCTATGAGAAAAACCATCTCTTTACCATCGGCAAGGGTGACCGCCTTGTCGAAGGCGGGGACGCCGCCATTATTGCCACCGGCTTAATGGTTTCGGCGGCATTGGAAGCGGCATACGCACTGTTAAAACAAGGTATTGAAATCAGTGTGGTTAACATCTCCACCATTAAGCCTCTGGATAAGGAATTAATAATCAGCCTTGCTGCTGAATGCGGGGCGATTGTTAGCGCTGAAGAGCATTCCTATATCGGCGGTTTAGGCAGCGCGGTGGCGGAGGTATTGTCGGAAGAGCGGCCTACACCGTTGATACGGATTGGTATGCCGGATCGTTATGCCTTCTCCGGTAAACCTCAACAATTGTTAGAGTACTTCGGCCTGACCGCCGCCAATTTGGAAAAGGCGGTAAAGCAGGTAATAAAAAAGAAAAAGCTGTAATTATTTATCAGCATAGGCTACAGGCTTTAGGCTATGGGCTTTAGGCTAAATTCCGTTAGCCCGGAGCCTGAAGCCTAGAGCCCATAGCCTGTAATACCACAAAGCAAGAGGTAGTATATGGAAAAAAATGTGATTACCGATTTAATCCAGGAGTTGAAGACGAAAAAGGATATTTGTAAAAAAGACATCTATTTATTGAGCGGCGTCCTGAAAACGGCTGATGTACGTATCCGCGAGGTTATTGCAGCCACCTTAGGCAAAAGCAAACGTTTAGAGGCGGTCGATTTGCTTTGCAATGTAGTGATAAAAGATTGCGAACAGGGTGTGCGCACCAACGGCGCGATTTCCGTGCTGGATATTGCCCGCCGCTATAAAGACAACAAAAAAGCCATTCGCTACATCATTAACAAAGCCTGTCATCCCCTGTTGTTAGCGGGAGGACGCTACGGCACATCGCGCAATATCCACGCATTGGGCTGGGTATTTATGGAATTGCTGGCTATCGGGGAAAAAATTATGGTGGTAACCGCTGAAGATCGGGATAATATCGCCAAAGCCCTGCAAAAGTACTACTATGCCACCCTGAATAGCGATGCCCGCAAAGCCATTCAAAATCTGTTAGACCAATTCGGGGTTTCCATTGTTCCCGCCGTACCGTCTCCGGCGCTGGGAAACAATGGGTAATAAATAATTATCCATTATCAATTGTAATGTTCCATGAATAATATGCCACGTTTAATGTCATTGCGAGGCAGCCGTACCGCCGAAGCAATCTAGAGACGCTACAATAAAATCGAGATTGCTTCGCTTAAGCTCGCAATGACAAGGTGTGTGCATTATTTTTTATGGAACACTCAATCAGGAATAATTACGGTATATTTTTTGCTCTTATAACAGGGTATAATTTAAACCCTGGAGGATACTATGTTTTTCCGCAATCGTAAATCAAAATTTGTAGGCGTTTCCATCGCACTTTCGTTAATCCTTTTGATTGGATTGAGTATAGCCGGTCAAGGGGTGGTCTCCGACAAGGACGATTCTTATAAGCAGTTGAAGACTTTTACTGAAGTCCTGCGGTTGGTTGAGAACAACTATGTCGAAGAGGTGGAAAACAAGGAATTATATTACGGCGCCATCAGGGGGATGCTTAATTCCCTGGATTCGCACAGCGCTTTTATGCCTCCGGAAATCTATAAAGAAATGCAGGTGGAAACCAAAGGCAGTTTCGGCGGTCTGGGAATCGAAATTACCATTCGTAAAAACCGGTTGACGGTCGTCGCCCCTATCGAGGGAACACCCGCCGACAGCGCTGGGATAAAACCCGGAGACTGGATTGTTCAGGTCAACGGCGAATTTACCAAAGATATGACCTTAATGGATGCGGTCAATAAAATGCGCGGGCCCAAAGGCACCTCCGTTACTATCGGTATTATGCGCGACGGATTTGATAAGCCCAAGGATTTTGTGCTGGTGCGCGATGTTATTCAGATTAAAAACATCAGTTTCAACATGGCTGACGAGGAATCCAAAATCGGTTATATCCGGCTGCGCCAATTCCAGGAACGCAGCGATGAGGAAGTGGAAAATGCCTTGACGGAATTGAAGAAACAGGGTATGCAGGGTTTGATTCTGGATATGCGCAATAATCCGGGCGGGCTGTTGGATATGGCGATTGCGGTATCCGGCAAGTTCTTGCCTAAGGGCAAGCTGGTTGTGTCTACCAAGGGACGGGTAAGAAGTCAAAACAGGGAATATAATTCCTTGGAAGAGCCGGGAGCCAACGATTATCCCATGATTGTGTTAGTGAACGCAGGCAGCGCCAGCGCCGCTGAAATCGTAGCGGGTGCTATCCAGGACTGGAACCGCGGGGTATTGTTGGGAGAAAAAACCTTCGGTAAAGGTTCGGTGCAAACGGTTATTCAATTAAATGACGGCTCCGGTTTAAGATTGACTACCGCCAGATATTATACCCCCAAAGGAACCAGTATTCACGCCAAAGGTATCGTTCCCGACATTACTGTAGCCGATGGGGAGCTGGTTAAGGATAAAGAAAACCATCCGGTGATCAGAGAAAAAGATTTACGTCAAATCCCCGGTTCTCCCGATCAGGGGGATGAAGGCACAGGTCTTGAAAATGAGCAGCCGGAACCGGAAATTGAACCGGAACCGCCTGCGGAACCGATAGGTAAGCAAGAGCCGGATAAACCGGGAGAAAAAGCGGAAGAAGGTAAAGAGGGCCAAGAAAAGAAAAAGGCCGATATTCAATTGGAACGGGCGATCCAAATTCTAAAAGCCAATAAGATTTTTGCCAAAGGTTTGAGCAAAGAAACATCTGTAGCGGATAAAAAATAGCGCCGACGAGGGGAAAACGTTCAATGCTGTTGACTTAAGGGATTGTGCGCAACTCCCCGTTTGTCATTCCCGAATGAAGTTATCGGGAATCTGGATTTAAATTCAACACCATATCCCCGATAAAGACATTCGGGGATGACAACACTAATTCCTTAAGTCAACAGCATTGGGGAAAACGCTTCCGTGTTTAAAAGGAAGTTATCTAATAAAGAGTGGCTCCTTGCCGCGCTAGCCTTAGTATCAATTCTGATAGTTTCCCATATAGTTCTTTTACGTTATCGGAAAAAGAATCGAACGGAATCAACGACAAAAAGCGCCGGAGGTTTGCAAGTTAAACCTCCGGCGCCTTTATTTTCCCCTCCCGTTTTGCCTGAAGAATATAAGCGGGAACGCAAGCCGGTTATTGCCGTTGTTATAGATGATTTGGGTTACGATGAAGCCATCGCCGATAAATTAGCCCAAATAAATTTGGGCATCACCATCTCCATCCTGCCTTATTTGCCAAATTCTCAGACTACAGCCCAAAATGCCCATAAAAGGGGACAAGAAATTTTACTGCATATTCCTATGGAACCGCTGGATGAGGAAAAACTATATCCCCTGCAGCCGGGAATGCTGTTGTTGGAAATGTCGGCTTCCCAAATCCGCCGGGAGATCGGGCGGCAGCTTTCCGCAGTACCGCATATCGTCGGAGCCAATAACCATATGGGATCGCTGTTTACCGGCAGTCGCCAAGCCGTTTTGCCGGTATTGGAGCAAATACAAAATCAGGGATTATTTTTTATGGATAGTGTCACCGGCCCCCATAGTGTTGCTTATGATACGGCAGTAGAATTGGGAATACCGGCTTTGCAAAGGGATATTTTTTTAGATGATCTGCCGGACAAAGATTATACCCTTCATCAATTAGCCTTGACGGTTAAACTGGCCAGGGAAAAAGGATCTGCCATCGCCATCGGCCATCCTCATCTTAGTACAATCGAAGCCCTGGAGGAATTCATCCCGCAACTGGAAGGGCAGGGGGTTGAATTGGTGAAGGTGTCGCAATTATTGGATTTGTAGGGTGGGCTGTGCCCACCATTTGATGTGTCCTCACACCGAAGATGTAGTCCCGTGGCTTTAGCCACGCATTTTCAGCTTAGGCTGAGACTAAAGTCACAATTATTGGATTTGTAGATTTGTAGGGTGGGCTGTGCCCACCAAATTTGCCGGCCTGACATTATTTATGTTGGTCAAATATCAACCAGGAATAGTTTAAAATGATGGGCAAAGCCCACCCTACTAACCTGAGTTCGGGATAAGTTTATTGTAAATACAATAAGTTAGACATATCTGCAAATAATTTTCCCCTCTTTAGCAAAGAGGGGTGGGGAAGATTTTCTAATTGAAATCAACCTTAAGTAATTATTCAAATACAGTATTTTATTGAAAAATATGATTTTTTTATGGAAGATTACCATATAAAAATCCCCCTTAATCCCCCTTTGCCAAAGGGGGAAACAAAAGCTTGTTAT
>JACRJN010000171.1 GCA_016235675.1 Candidatus Schekmanbacteria bacterium | reverse complement strand
TCAACCTTAAGTAATTATTCAAATACAGTATTTTATTGAAAAATATGATTTTTTTATGGAAGATTACCATATAAAAATCCCCCTTAATCCCCCTTTGCCAAAGGGGGAAACAAAAGCTTGTTATCCCGAACTCAGGTTACTTAAAAAAAGTGTAAGAAGTTATGCCCATAAGCATAATCTGGGAATTGTTACGTTACCTGATTTTTTTCTGCAATATGGGAAGGGAAGCGCATGAAGGTTTGTTTTATCGGTGCCGGCCCCGGCGATCCGGAATTATTGACGATTAAGGGGCGGCGCATTATCGATCAGGCGCCGGTGATTATCTATGCCGGATCGCTGGTCAATCCCCAGGTCTTAAAAGGGCATCGGGATGATGCGGTTATTTACGACAGCGCCCATTTGCATTTAGAGCAGATATTTGCTATATATAAACAGGCGCAGAAAGATAATAAGGATGTAGCCCGCGTCCATACCGGCGATCCTTCGATTTATGGGGCGATAGCCGAGCAAATCGATTGGCTGAAAGAGCAGGGAATAGACTTTGAGGTAATCCCCGGTGTTTCCTCCTTTTGTGCCGCAGCCGCTGCTTTGGGCAAGGAATTGACCATTCCCGAAATCACCCAGACCGTTATCCTTTCCCGCATGGGAGGCCGCACTCCGGTGCCGGAAAAAGAGGAATTAAGCCGTCTTGCGCAGCATCAGGCGACCCTGATTCTTTTTTTGAGCGTTCCGCAAATTGATGAACTGATTGATAAATTGCTAATCGGCGGATATTCTTCTCAAACCCCCGCGGCAATCGTGGTTAAGGCTTCATGGCCGGAGGAAAAGAAAGTGCTCACCACCATAGGGGAATTGAAGCGGCAGGTTGAGATAATGGGGGTAAAAAAAACCGCCCTGATAATTATTGGGCAAGCTTTGGGCGATAATCGTCAGCGGTCTTTGTTATACGATGCGGTGTTTAGCCATGAATATAGAAGTAAAGATTTGTAGGGTGGGCTGTGCCCACCATGAGTGGCAGCCCCTAAGCCTCATAAGCGCTAACTTAAGGCATTTATGTGTAGCGCAGACCTTTAGGTCTGCTACCGGCTACCGGGTTTGGTGAGTGTCCGAAAGCAGGGCTAAAGCCCTGCGCTACGTTTAAGTTAGCGCATATGCCCCCATAGCCTGGAGCCTGATTCATGCCGACAGCCGTGTTAGCCCTCAATCCATACAGTCAGGCCGTCGCCCAAAAAATCAAAAATTACCTGGGCGATGAGGCGGTCTTATTTGCCCCGCCGGAAGAGAAATTGAGCGATTGGCTGGTCAGTCGGTGGGGGGATTTTAACGCCTGGGTGTTTGTCTTGCCTTTAGGGGTGGTGATCAGGATCATTGCTCCCTTGATCAAGAGTAAGTACCGCGATCCGGCGGTGGTTACAGTGGATGAAGGCGGACGCTATTTTATCAGCACCTTAAGCGGTCACGAAGGCGGCGCAAATCTTTTGGCGCAAAGGCTGGCAACGGCTTTGTGCGCTGAGGCGGTGATTACAACCGCGACCGAAGCGCGCAAGGATTTGGTCATCGGCTTGGGCTGTCGGCGGGGGGTGACCTGTCAGCAAGTGCTGGAAACAATTCAGGAAGGCTTGAAACTGGCCGGTCGTGATTTAAACCAAGTGCGCTTACTGGCCAGTATCGATATAAAACATGATGAGACCGGTTTACTGGAGGCCGCCCGGAATTTGGGGCTTCCGATTAATTTTATACCCCAGGCTTGGCTGAAAGACGCAGATTTGGATTATGAGCGTTCAGCCCTGGTCGAAAAGCATTTAGGAATTGGAGGTGTAGCCCAGCCATGTGCCCTGTTAAGCGGGAAGAGGACGAAAATTATCTTGCCCAGGACGATCATAAACCGGATGACTATATCCATAGCCCAGGAAAACTCTACCTGGTAGGTATCGGTTCGGGGAACTCCCGGCAGATTACCCCCCAGGCGCTGGAGACGATTTTAAAAGCCGAAGTGGTGGTGGGTTACGGCGAATATCTGCGGCTGATTAAAAATTTGCTGGCCTATAAACTGGTGATCAGTTCCGGCATGTGCCAGGAAGTGGAGCGGGCGGAATTGGCCATTCAGGAGGCGCAGAACGGAAAAATCGTAGCGGTAATCAGCAGCGGAGACGCCGGTATTTACGGGATGGCCGGTCTGGTTTTGGGGCTGTTGCAGAAAAAGTCGCTGGATGTGGCGGTTGAAGTGGTACCGGGTATTACCGCCGCAAGCTTGGCCGCCGCATCTTTGGGCGCCCCTCTGATGAACGATTTTGCGGTAATCAGCCTAAGCGATTTACTCACCCCATGGGCGTTGATTGAAAGACGCCTGCAATCGGCGGCGCAGGGAGACTGGGTGATCGTGATTTATAACCCTAAAAGCAATCATCGCACCAGGCAAATTGAGCAGGCTCAGAGTATTTGTTTGCAACACCGCCGTCCGGATACCCCGGTGGGAATAGTTCAAAAGGCGGGGCGGGAAGATGAGAAGCGGATAATCAGCAACTTAGCTGAGTTTCTTAAAGAGCCGATCGATATGAGCACCACCGTGATTATCGGCAATTCCCAGACTATCGTTTATAAGGAGATGTTGATTACACCGAGAGGGTATCAAATCTAAAGGCGGAAGGATGAAGGCGGAAGGATGAAAAAAGTTAATTCAGCCTTCATAATTCAGCCTTCAGCCTTTTAAAAAAAGGTCATCCAATATGATTCTGGTTTTTGCCGGCACCAAAGAGGGACGGGAGATCGCCAATTTATTGATCCAGGAAGGCTATCCGCTAATTGTTTCGGTGACGGACAATTACGGCAAGAAATTGCTGCCCCCCAATGTGATGTGCCATCAAGGCAAATTGAACCAGGAACAATTAGCCGAATTTATCGTCAATCATCGTATCAATTTAATGATTGACGCAACGCACCCTTTTGCGGTGGAAGCTTCGCAAAATGCCATCGACGTATGCAAAAAAAAGCATGTCGAATATATCCGTTTCGAACGGGAAAAGGCTGTTTTACCTAAATCGCCCTTGATTCATCTGGTAAAGGATTTCCCGGAAGCCGCACGTTTGGCAGTGACGACTGGCAAGAGAATTTTTCTGACCATCGGCAGTAAGAACATTGCCGTTTTTTGCGCCTTGGCCAAGAAATCGAAGGCGGAAATTGTTTTGCGTGTGCTTCCTTCCCCCGGTGTACTGGAAAATTGTCTGAAATATTTATCGCCCTCCCGGATAATTGCCTTGCAGGGGCCGTGTTCGGTCGCTTTAAACAAAGCCATGTTTCAGGAATATCAAACCGATGTGATAGTTACCAAAGACAGCGGGCGTGAGGGGGGAACGGAGGCCAAAATTGAAGCGGCTTTGAGTTTAGCTATTCCCATAATAATAATTCAGCGACCTGCGGTAATTTATCCCAACCAGGTAAATAATTATCAGGAATTATTGACAAAGGTAAATTCGTTATAGTAGCATTGGTAACTAATTAAAAATTCAAAAAACAAAATTAGAGAAGACAGGAGACAGAAGTCAGGAGTCAGAAAAAATAAATTATATGAAATATTCTAACTCCTGACTCCTGACTTCTGGCTTCTTCCTCAATAAATGTTTAGAAGGAGTAAAGCTCTTCATGAATCAATATACAAAACGCGTTTTGGTGCTGCCGGTTACAATCGGAATAATGGTTGCTGTTTCTCTTACCTGGTATTTGATAATTTTGCGTCCGCAAAAAAAGACCGCGGTTATGTTTTTGGATTCACTTGTCCGTCGGGATTTAAAATTATTACAAGAGATGGTGGATCCGAAAGAATTTGAAACCTATAAATATCTTTACTGCCGCAGCGGGTTTACCAAGCAGCTTCTCAGTTATTCCGATTTAAGGGAGCGGGACGCCAACGGTTATTTTACCCCTACCAGCAGCCGTTTTTCGATCGAGGTAGAGGAAAAAGACATATTTTTCGGTGTGCGCAAACTGACTTATTTTATTGTAATGGAAAAGAAAGATAAATGGCGGGTGATTCAATTTTCCTCCCTGGATGATCAATTTGATTTGGAGGAATTGCGGAAGATGTGGAAATAGTAAATCGAGATACGAGATACGAGATACGAAAGAGCTTTTTGCGTATCTCATATCTCGTATCTCGGCATTAAAACGGAGTCTAACCAATGGATGAAATAAAATTAGCGCGTGAAATAATCGGGCGGCTGGAGAAAAAGGGGATACAGGAGGCTGAGGTTTGGATTGAAAAAGCGCAGGCCACCGGCATCGATATAAAGGAACAAAAGGTCGATACCTTCAAACTTACCGAGGAAGACGGGATCGGTTTGAGAATTATCAATAACCAAAGAATCGGTTTTTCCTTTTGTTCCGAGCGGAACCAAGCGGCAATCGATCAGTTGATTAACCATGCGCTTAGCGCGGCGCTCAGCGGCGACCCGGATGAATATTACCATCTGCCGCGGCTTGCCGCCTCATATCCTCAGGTACCAGGCAAAGACCCGGATTTGGTCAAGGTCAACGTGCGGGATAAAATAGAGCGGGCCAAAGAAATCGAGCGCGCCGCCTACGCCTATGACAAGCGTGTGGATAAAGTCCGCCATACTACCTACAGTGACAGTCAATATGAGGTATGGATCGCCAATAATCATGGCCTGGAACTGTACTATGACGGCGGGTTGTGTTCCTTGAGCATTCTGGCTGTAGCCACCGAAGGCGCCGATTCCCAGACCGGCTGGGAATTCGATCTGGCCCGCCGTTACCAGGATTTGGCAGCATCGCAAAAGATTGGAGAGAGTGCAGCCCGGATGTCGGTATCTCTTTTGGGGGCTCAAATCATCGGCACACGCCGCACCGCGATAATTTTTGACAATTATACCGCCCATGAGCTTTTGGGGATGTTTTCCCACGCCTTTTCCGCCGATGCAGTGCAAAAAGGCAAATCGCTATTGATCGGCAAAGAGGGAAAGCAGATCGCCTCTCCCTTGATTAACATCAACGACGACGGTTTGAAAAAGGACGCCTTTCATTCCGCACCCGCCGATGGGGAAGGTGTGCCCATGCAGACCACACCGCTGGTTAAAGACGGTGTCCTGGTGGGATTGCTGCACAATAGCTATACCGCCGCCAAAGCCCGGACCGCATCTACCGGTAACGGAATGCGCGGCGGCTTCAAATCCCTGCCCGATGTGGATGTCAGCAATTTCTTTCTTGCGCCGGGGACGATCGGTTTCGAACAGTTATTAGCCGGTACGGGCGAGGGCTTATTGGTTACCCAATTAATGGGCACCCATACCTGCGATCCGATTTCCGGCGACTTTTCGGTCGGAGCGATGGGGTTGTGGCTTGAGCAGGGGCAAAAGACTAAACCGGTACGCGGGGTGACCATCGCCGGGAATTTCCTGGAGCTGCTTGTCCAGGTGGACGCGGTGGCCGATAATCTGCGCTTCTTCGGCTCGGTCGGCACTCCCGCTTTCCGCTGCCGGGATATTATGCTGGGAGGCGAATAAATGTCCGCCAAACCGGGCAAAGAAGAAGAAAAGGTGGTTTGCAGCAACCGCCAGGCGCATTTCAATTACTTTATCGAAGATACCCTGGAAGCCGGGATCGTGCTGCAAGGCACCGAGGTTAAATCCCTGCGCGATGGGCGGGCGAATCTGAAGGATAGCTACGCCCACATCAAAGACAATGAGGTTTACCTGCTGAATTGCCACATCAGCCCTTATGAATTCGGCAATATCCAAAACCATGACCCGCTGCGTACCCGCAAATTACTGCTGCACCGCTCCCAGATTAAAAAGCTTATTGGTCTTACCGCCCAAAAAGGGCTGACCCTGGTGCCGCTGAAAATCTATTTTAGCGGAGGCCGGGCTAAAATAGCCCTGGGGATCGCCAAAGGCAAAAAGCTTTATGATAAGCGGGAAAGCCTGAAAGAAAAAGAAGACGCCAGATACATGGCACGGGCGCTGAAAAATTCCTACCGCTGATTTCCAATACTTATTTATATGGCACTGTAATTGCATAATAAACTGTTATGGATAACTATTATAAAAAACCGATCCAGCTTTTTCTCAATAACGGAAGCAATATAAACGGCTATCTGAATGTTTTTGCGGGATCCCGTATGATTGATATGTTTAATGCCAAGTCTGACAAGGAACAATTTTTGATCATTCACCAGGCTAAAATATTATTAGCCAATTCACGTGTTTTGACCGTACCCTGGATTTTGGTCAACCGTCAGAGCGTTATTGATGTTGACGACTCTGAATAAAAGCAGCCCAATTAATGAGAAGAGAACAATGGACGTCAACCCCTTAAAAACAGCTAAGATCGCCAGCAAGGTCTGTTTTTATTTAGCCAACGGTATAAAAATGGTGGCCACTCTCCATTTACCCCCCAATACCCGGATGATAGAAACCCTGAATATGCATTTTGCCCAAAAACCGTATCTGCCGATTACCGACGTTAAAATTATTTGTCCCGATGGCAAAGAGGAAAAATATGATTTTATTGCCTTAAATAAAAGTCATATCTTATTTTGCTTCCCTATACTATTAAAAAGTTATAAAACCGGCGGTCAGCCGAAAGATGAAGCCAAAGAGGTGGAGGCGGATAAAGTGGAGGAGCCGGAAAAAGTGGAAGCGAAAACGGAAAAAAATGATGTTATCGCACTTACTAATCTAAGTTGGTTAAACGACACCGCTTTAGCTGCTTCTTCCTGATAAGCGGTTAACCTCCATAAGCGCTAACTTAAGGCATTTATATGTAGCGCAGACCTTTAGGTCTGCTACCGGCTGCCGGGCTTGATGAGTGCCCGAAAGCAGGGCTAAAGCCCTGCGCTACATTTAAGTTAGCGCATATACGGTTAACCCCACAGGCGCAAATGAATCTGCCCCGATTCCAGTTTCTGCATCAGCTTATAGCGCAACCATTTCTTGCATAAATTCCGGGTAATCGGGATAAGAAAGATAATCCCCAATATATCGGTGAGAAACCCGGGAGCCAGTAATAACACCCCACCGGTTAAAATAAAAACCCCGTTCAATAATTCTTCCGCAGGCAGCCTTCCCTGCCCCAATTCATTCTGTACCCTTCTGAGCAAGGCCATCCCTTGAGTCTTGGCTAAAAGCGTACCGATAATCCCGGTGACCAGAACCAAGGCGATGGTATTGAGAGCGCCGATTTGCCCACCCACCTTGATTAAAATGGAAAGTTCTACCAACGGCAGGATGGTAAAAAGGAGGAGTAGTTTGAGGAACATTTATTATGCCAGGGTGTTGTTGCCAGAAAATGCTTTTTATTTAAGCCGGTTGAGCGGCAGATACCGTTTCTAACTTTTCTTTTGTCTTGCTTGTAATTATAAAGGCGTGTTTGATTTCCAAACCAAAAAAATTACAATTTTTTAATTCTACATCGCCGTGTTCTATCTTGATTTTATTTAAAGAGGCAAGATTCGGATTATCTTCGCTGATAATAGCAATATGAGACAACTTAAGTAACTCGCTGTCTGTTAAAACTTTATTAATTTCCCTTGATAAATATTTTAAAGTATCGTAATCATCTTTAATCCAGGGAGCGGAAACGACTAAATCCCAAACATTGGGGGCGTCTTCCCGCAAAAATAAGGCAAAAAGCCAGAAATCACCTTTTTCCCTGGCAATATTTTTCTCTATGTTTATAAATTTATAAATTATTTCTCGCATAGTTTTTCGAATAATTAAAAAGTGGCCGAGAAAGTATAGTCTCTTAATAATTTGGTAGCGTTCTCAATAGGAGACCCGTCATTGCGAGCGGAGCGAAGCAATCTCTGCGCTTGAGATTGCTTCGGCGATACGGCTGCCTCGCAATGACATTTGTAAGTAGCATACTGGTAGGTCTCCTTTTGAGAACGCTACCAATAATTTACGCTTTACAGCCCCATCCCGATTTCCATCTTGCGGACGCTTTCGATTAACACTTCAGCGGTTTCCGGACGGGTAAATTCTTTGGGCGGAACCTTGCCTTCCCGCAGCATTTCCCGAACAGCGGTACCGCTCAGCATAACCCGATCTGCCGCGCCGTGAGGACAGGTTTTAGTTGTAGCCATACCGTCGCAGCGTTTGCAGAAGAAAGCGTGATCGAAAAACATCGGGGTGATGCCGATTTCTTCCGGATCGAAATCATTGAATATGTAATGGGCGTCATAAGTGCCGTAATATTTGCCTACGCCGGCATGATCGCGTCCGACGATAAAGTGGGTGCAGCCGTAATTCTTCCTGACCAGCGCATGGAAAATGGCTTCCCTTGGCCCGGCATAACGCATGGCTGCCGGGAAAATGGAGAGGGTAACCCGATCATGCGGATAATAATCGGCTAATAAGATTTGATAGCATTTCATACGCACATCGGCGGGGATGTCGTCGCTTTTGGTTTCCCCCATCAGAGGATGCAAAAGCAGGCCGTCCACCATTTCCAGGGCGCATTTTTGGATATATTCATGGGCGCGATGTATCGGATTGCGGGTTTGGAAAGCCACGATGCGCTTCCAACCCTTTTTCTTGAACAGGATGCGCGTTTCGATAGGGTCGAGCTGATAGTCCTTGAAGGGGCCGGGAGCCGGGCGATTGATTACGGTGATTTTCCCGCCCAGTAATATTTCCCCGCTGGCATCCAGATATTGCACGCCCGGATGGGCCTTATCGATCGTGAGAAAAACCGCCTGGGCTTCCTTTTGCTTGTCGCATTCCCATTTTTCTTCCAGGTGCAAAACGGCTACTATTTTATCATTTTCGCAAAGAGCGATGTCGTTGCCGGCTTTATATTGGGCGGCCTCTTCTCTGGTAACGGACAGGGTAATGGGAATCGTCCAGGGCAGGCCGTTGCCGAGACGTTTCAAATCCAGCACCATATTATAATCTTCCCGGCACATGAAGCCTTCCAGCGGGCTTAAAGCCCCCACCGCGATCATATCCAGGTCGGAAATCTCCCGCGCCGAGAGATGAATGCGTTCCAGGCTTTCCGCCTTGTCCAGGATTTTCTCCCGCTCTTCTCCTACGACAATACGATTAATTAACACCCCCCCGTGTGGACTGATAGGCATTAAAGAAACCTCCTCTTGTATAATAATATGCTAATGTCAAGTTGATAAAACATGGATAACCTACCATTGTTTTGCCTCCAAGTCAAGAATTTGTTACATTTATTTGCGCATGATTCGCTGATACAAATTGAAGTAAACCAAATTAAAACATTGAAAGATTTTTTAAATTTGGTATAATTATAGCGCTTTTGCACTTTCGGTTTTTCACCTGGAAATAAAATTCATGGATTTCGTAGTCTAAAGCCCTTTAGGGCTGCATTTCCAGGGCTAAAGCCTTGGCACTACGGCTGGCACTACGACGGGCATGTACCCGTGACGGCTTTCTGGAAAAACAAAAAATCCTCCTACATTGTGGTGTTTTTTGTAGTCTAATCCCACCTAAATGTAGCTTTTTCGCCCAAGTTTTAAGGCTGGTATAGCTTTAATAATTTTAAGATTTAAATATTATATCAACTGGATATAATTACGAAACAAAAATTGGTATACAATTTGCTTAATAGCTCGCTTACTGAAAGTAATTGTTGTCTCCAGGTAAATCAAACGGCCAGGTTGGCTGTTTGATAAGAGTTTCACCATCATTGAGGGGAGTTATTTTTATGTCCGATGTGATCCAAGATGTGATCAAGTATTGCAAGGAGAACCAGATCGAGATCGTTGATCTGAAATTCAATGATCTGCCCGGTCTCTGGCAACATTTCACTATTCCGGCCAGTGAGTTACTGGAATTTGACGATGTGAACAAAAGCCCCTGGAAACAGGGCGTAGGCTTTGACGGTTCCTCCATCCGCGGTTTCCAGAAGATTCAGGAATCGGATATGTTATTGATTCCCGATCCGACCACCGCGATATTGGATCCGATTTGCGCTCATCCGACCTTAAGCGTAATCTGCGACATCTGCGATCCACTGACCAGAAAGGCTTACAGCCGCGACCCGCGCTATATCGCTAAAAAAGCCGAGGCGTTTTTGAAGACTACCGGTCTGGCCGATACCAGTTACTGGGGGCCGGAAGCCGAGTTCTTCATTTTTGATGATATTCGCTTTGACCAGAACGAACATGAAGGTTATTATCACATTGATTCCGTCGAAGGCGATTGGAACACCGGACGGGATGAAAAACCCAACTTAGGCTATAAGCCGCGCTACAAGGAAGGTTACTTCCCGACCGCTCCCCATGATTCTTATCAAGACCTGCGCAGCGAAATGATGCTGACCCTGATCAAGACCGGCATTACCATCGAAGCCCAGCATCATGAAGTCGCCACCGCCGGACAGGCCGAAATCGACATCCGCTTCGATACCCTGGTGCATATGGCGGACATGTTGATGATGTATAAATATATTGTGAAAAATGTCGCCCGAAAGCATAATAAGGTGGTGACCTTCATGCCCAAACCGCTCTTTCAGGATAACGGTTCCGGTATGCATTGTCATCAATCATTATGGAAAAACGGCGTCAACACCTTCTATGATCCCAATGGTTACGCCCTGCTTTCTCAGAACGCCAAATATTATATCGGCGGATTGCTCAAACACGCCAAAAGTCTGATGGCGTTTTGCGCCCCGACCACCAATTCCTATAAACGCCTGGTGCCGGGTTATGAAGCGCCGGTAAATTTGGTTTACTCTATGCGTAATCGCAGCGCTGCCGTTCGTATTCCGGTTTACAGTGACAGCCCGAAGAGCAAGCGGATAGAATTCCGACCGCCCGATCCGACCGCCAATCCTTATATAGCTTTTGCCGCTTTGCTGATGGCCGGTTTGGACGGTATTATCAACAAGATCGATCCCGGTGAACCGACAGACCGAGACTTGTTTGAGATGTGTAAGGAAGGGACTAACATCCCCACCGTACCGGGGTCATTAGCGGAAGCCATCAACGCCCTGGAACAGGATCATGAATATCTGTTGCGCGGCGGCGTATTTACCAAGGACGTAATCGAGGTCTGGACTGAATTCAAACGCACAAGGGAAATCGACGCCATGCGCCTGAGACCTCATCCCTATGAATTCTATCTGTATTTCGATCATTAAAATACCAAGAGAGCCGGGCAGGTTAACCTGCCCGGCTCTCTTGCTTTTACGGTTTTGTAGTTCAAAAACGTAAATAAAATTTGCGTTTTTCCCCCAAATTCAAAAACCCTGTTCTGGACAGACTCTCAGCCCTCTTTATCCACGGTTGTTCCGTGTCCCAATTATAAAATTTTAACGGATTGGAAGACGTTCCAATAGTTGCGGATGTCTAGTGTAACGTTCCATAAATAAGATAGCACGTTTAATGTCATTGCGAGGCAGCCTTACCGCCGAAGCAATCTCAGACGCTACAATAAAATCGAGATTGCTTCGCTCCGCTCGCAATGACAGGTTCTGTACATCATTATTTATGGAACACTCTACTAGCCCTGTTTTATGAATAATCCGGGTTAAAGATGAGACTTGACTTTTAACATAGAAGGGTACAGAATATTTTCTGTGTTCTCCAAAAAAAGTGTCAGAATTTAGGTTTGCTCACACAGAGCCACAAAGCCGCAAGGAAAAATAAAATATTTCAATTTTTGTTTTCCCTGTGCCTCCGTGCCTTTGTGTGATTATTTTGCCCCGGAGCGAGAGCACAGAGAAAAAAACAAAATTTTAACCTCTGTATTCTCTGTGGTTAAACCTAACTAGCGATAATTACAGTACTTGCGAGATATTTTGCTCAAGTTTTGTCAAGATTGAAGTCGTCAAAGACTAAGACAAATCAACAGATCAGGCCAAAAATGCAGATACAAAACTATATGCCAAAGCCGCTTGAAAACAGAGAAAATCAGTGATGGAACAGGGGAAAATAGCTTTTATAGATTTAAAGGAATTCCGGGTTGATTTTCAGATTATCTCAGCGGAAATGCGGCGGTTTTTTCTGGGCGGTCGAGGGATAAACACTTCTTTACTTTATAAATTAGTAAATCCCAAGATGGATTCTTTATCTCCCGACAATCCACTGATTGTAGGAGGGGGATTGCTTACGGGAATGACTGGCCCGGCTACCGCCCGGTGTTCTATTTCCGGCAAGTCGCCGGAAACCCAATTGCTGGGCATTTCCAATATAGGGGGACATTTTGGAGCGGCTCTATGTCAGACAGGTATATACCATCTAGTGTTGAGGGGGAAGGCAGAAACCCCTGTCTATCTGCTTATCGAAGAAGGAAATATCAATTTTAAAGCTGCCGGTAATTTATGGGGGAAAGATAGTATCGAAACGATGTATATTCTGAAAAACCTCTATGGAGCATCCAGTGAGTCATTGTGTATAGGACAGGCAGGGGAAGCCCTGGTGCGTTTTGCCGGAATAAGGCACGGCTGGAAAAACACCGCCGGCAGAACCGGCATGGGTTGCCTGATGGGTTCCAAAAATATTAAAGCTATTGTGGTAAAGGGAAAAGGCATTATTCCGGCGGCTCATCCCAGGGAACTTCAGGAATATGTCAGAAATATAAACGTCAAACTTAGAAAAACCAATACCCGTAATGTGTTGCACGAATACGGCACCCCGTTTCTTTATGATCTTCATAACCAGGCCGGAGTTATCAGGACGCACAACGGCCAACAGAATAAATTTGAAGATGGCCGCTGCCTTAGCTCGGCCATCTTGAAGAAAAAATATTACGTGGAGAAGAAGGCCTGTTTTGCCTGTCCTGTTGCCTGCCGGCATCGGTATCAGATAAAAGAGGGGCGTTTTAAAGGGGTCTATGGAGAGGGGCCTGAATATGGCACGTTGGGGGCTTTCGGTGCGATTTGCGGAATTAAGGACATCGAAAGCATATTGGCAATTAATGATATTCTCAACCGCTATGGCCTGGATTCGTGTTCTACAGGTAATATTATTGCCTGGGCTATGGAGTTGTTCCAGCGGGGAATTATAAATGAAAAAGATACGAACGGGCTGAACTTAAGCTGGGGACGGGAGGAAACGGTAATAGAACTCATTCATCAGATTGCCCGCCGGGATGGATTTGGCGCACTTTTGGCTGATGGCGCCAGATTGTCCTCTGCCAGGATCGGGAAAGGTTCGGAACGGTATCTGATCTGGTCTAAATATCTTCCCCAATCAGATTCTGTGGATGTCAGGGCGTTTAAGGGATTTGCCCTGGGGGTGGCTACCGCTTCCAGGGGAGCCGATCACCTGATGTCCCGGCCTACTATGGAAGCCCTGAATCTTTCCGGGGCGATGCTTCGTCAAATATATGGGGGAGCAGAAGAAATTGCCAGCAGTCAAACCTCTTGCCAGGGCAAGGCCCGGATGGTTTGGTGGTCTGAAATAAATTATGCGTTGGCGGATGCCTTGGGATTATGCCGGTTCGTACAAAAGTTTAACAGTATTGATCATTTGGGGGTAGAGGAATTTTCCCGGCTTATTTATCTGGCAACCGATATGAAAATTTCCCCGGCCGAACTTTTTGAAACCGGGGAAAGGATAGTCACCTTGGAACGCCTGTATTTGCAGCGTGAAGGCATAACCCGGAAGGACGATACCCTTCCCGACAGGTACTTCGATGAACCGATGACTATAGGACAATTTAAGGGGGAAAGACTTGAAAGAGATTCTTTCAATAAAATGCTAACCGAATACTATTTGCTGCACGGATGGGATGTGGACAGCGGTGTTCCTAAAAAAGAGACCCTGACCACTTTAGGGCTTGCCGATCTATGCAGCTAAAGCAAAAAGTTATATACTCCCTACCCCTTTGTGGGGATAAGCCTTTGCGCTAAAGATTCAAGGGTTTATGGATAAGCATGGGGATAGACGTCAAGATGAAAATCAATAAGGCGGTCTTTCTCGCGGGAGGGAGAGGTCATTTGTCGCCATTAACCAAACGGTACCCGACGTTTTTGTTTCCGTTGTTTAATGAACCTCTTATTGAACATAATATAAATAGTTTGGTGGAAAACGGCGTAGAAGAGTTGATTATCGCTTCCTCGGATAACGTTGATTTCTCATATGTAGAATATCTAAAAGAGAAAAATAATGGGCGGATTAAGCTTCACCTCTATAAAGAGAAAAGACCCAGAGGAACCGCCGGTATTTTGACAGACATAATGCCTTTGTTGGAAAATCAACCTTTCCTGGTAGCAAACAGCAGTCTTTATATAGGAAACATTAACTTTAAAGGTTTGTTTGATTTTCAGCACAGCAAAAAAGCTGTAGCCACCGTATGTGTAAAACGCAAAAACAATAAAGGCTTTGAGTCAGAAGAATCTATTGCGCTATCGCCAGAGAAATTGCTGAAGGAAATCCATGTCATTCATCATTCTAAAGACCGGAGGTCTCCCTGGGTGTCCTCCGGCATTTATCTGTTCACCCCGGCGGTGTTTGAATTTATTGACCCCCAGAAATATTTCGATATTAAGGAACAATTAATACCGTTAATGCAGAAGGCGTCCTTACCGGTTTACGGCTATGAATTAAACGGCTATTCCAGAAGTATAAATAATATCGAAGATTATTTTGGAATACATAGAGATTTATTCGGGATAAATGGTAAGGTGGATTATTTTAAGGACAAGGAAGAGGTGACGGAAAACGTATGGGTCGGCAAAAACACCGTTATTTCGCCTGCCGTATATTTAATGGGGCCGATTGTTATAGGAAGTAATTGCAATATAGCCGGAGGCGCTCAGATAATCGGGCCTGCTGTTATAGGCAATGAATGCAGGATTTCGGAAAACGTTATTCTCCGGGAAAGCATCTTGTGGCGGGGCGTTTCTTTAGGAAAAAGGGCCAAGAGCGAATATTGTGTTGTAGATGAGGGTTTAAAGATTTCGGGGGATGAACGAATAAGCAATTTAATATTAGTCGGTGATTTGCGAGTAGGCGATATTAATTTAACGCCCCTTCACTATGGGGTAACGGCTGTTGGAGGAAAGAATTTATCCCAGCAGGTTAACAAGTGGTGCTTTAACTTCATAAAAAGGACTCTGGATATATTTATATCGCTGATCCTGTTTTTAATCTTGTTGCCGCTGCTGTTTTTAATTGCGCTGTTAATCAAGGCAGATTTGGCGGGGCCTGTTTTTTTCATCCAGAAAAGATGCGGAAAAGACGGCAAGCTATTTAATATGTACAAGTTTCGCACCATGTTTGCCGATGCCGAAAAGAAACAGGCTGAACTTGCGGTCCAAAAAAATACAGACGGCCCTATGTTTAAGATGATAGACGATCCCAGGATCACCCGTTTTGGCAAGATACTGCGGGAAACCAGCCTGGATGAGCTTCCTCAGCTAATCAATGTTATTAAAGGGGAAATGAGCCTGGTCGGGCCAAGGCCGTTAATAATGGATGAGATGAAATTCAGCCCGTCCTGGAGGAATATACGGCTCAAGGTAAAACCGGGTATAACCGGTTTATGGCAGATTCAGGGAAGAAGCGAAAGTCCTTTCCACGATTGGATAAGGTATGATATAAACTATGTCAAAAATCAGAGCCTGTGGCTGGATTTAAAAATACTATTTAAAACGATTTCGGTTGTTTTCAAAAAGGGCGGAGCGTATTAATACGAACGTATAGCGCAGGGCTTTATGCCCTGTCCGTACGGGGGACAATCCCATAAGCGTTAACTTAAGGTATTTATAATGTAGCGCAGACCTTTAGGTCTGCCATGGATTGAACACAAACGTTGTGTCTGCTTGCAGGGCTAAAGCCCTGCGCTACGTTTAAGTTAGCGCTTATGGGGACAATCCCCCGCACTACGAAATCTGTTTCCGGAGCAAAAAATGAGTCTGGTCAGGATTGAGAAAGCTATCAGGAAAATATTTGCGGTATTTACGGAGAAAATTTGCGGGAATCCCTGTTTTTATCCGGCCTTTGGATTAAAAACCGGTTTTTTTATCCTGAGCTTTTCGCTTTGCATGGGAGGATGTGCCGGCACCCAAAAAGCCTCCCTGTCGGCCAATCCGCAGAACGTTCCGGAAGAAATCGGCGAAGTAAAGATCCGGGAGTTTGTGCTTTCGCCCGGGGACGAGATAAACATTACCGTATTTCAACATGATGAACTGTCGCGGAAGGTAAAAATTCCTCCCGACGGAATAGTTTATTATCCGGCCGCGGGGAAAATAAATGTTACCGGAAAATCCTTGGAGCAACTGAGGGAAATAATTGTCCAAGCCTTATCGGAGCACAATGACCAGAGACTTTTGCCCGGAGACGAAATATCAATTACTGTATCTCAGCAAGAAAAATTTAACCGGGAGTTTGTAATTCCTCCCGACGGCTATATTTTTTATCCAATGGCGGGAGAGATAAAGGCTGAAGGGAAAAGTTGCAAAGAGCTAAGACAGGTTATTGTAACTGAATTATCTAAATATAAGAAATATTACCTGATGCCTGGAGATGAGATTTCTATTACCGTCTATGACAATGAAAAGCTTAACCGGAAATTAATCATCCCCCCGGAGGGTATTATATTTTACCCGCTGGTGGGAGAAATAGAGATTCAGGGAAAGAATCTTAAACAGGTCAGGGAAGCTATTTCGGCGGGGCTTTTGAAGCATATTGTAAATCCCCAGGTAGAGGTCAATCTGGTTAGTTCGGAGTTGCCGAAAATTATAGTCGATCCCCAGGTGGCCGTAGATATAAAAAAGGCCACCAATCTGAAAAGAATTGCCGACCCCCAGGTCAGTATCGAAGTGGTTAATTTCAGCGGCCAGAAAATTTTTGTGCTGGGAGAAGTATCCTCTCCCGGCGTATATTTGGCAGACGGCCACACGGATGTGCTGGAAGCCATTTCCCAGGCGGGGGGCATGACCCTCAATGCAAGAGAGGATAGTATTTTATTGGTACGAGGCGGGATGAACAATCCCAGTCGTGAGTTGATAACCTTTAACATAGACGAAGCATTTGAAGAAAACACTCCGTTGTCTGATATTCCGCTTAAACGGGGGGATATTGTTTTTGTGCCGAGAACCTTTATTGCCGATGTGGATAGATTTTTTACCCATCTTTCAACTATAATTTCCCCGCTGCTGACGCTGGAAAGCGCTATTTATATAGGCCAACAGATGGAAGGCGGCAAAACTTCGGGGAAGGTGGCTGTTCCGACAAAATAAACCGGAAAGGATAAAATTGGAATGACGCTGGTGGAAATGTTAGAGAATAATGCCGGAAGGGTTCCCGATAAAGCGGCTGTTATTTTCCATAATACTCAAATAACCTATAGCAAATTCAACGAAACCGTAAACAGATTGGCTTCTTTTCTGATAGAGGGGGGGATAAAAAAAGGAGACCGGGTCGGGCTGATGTTGCCGAGAATCCCTGAACTGGTTATAAGCTTCATGGCGGCAGCCAAGGCGCAGGGGGTAGCCGTGCCAATTAATTTTGAGCTTTTTGAGGCTAAAATCCGGGGAATTTTTGAGGTCATAACCCCCAAATGTCTTATTGTACACGCCTCCTTTTTAGACATTGTCGGTAAATCTATTCCTGAAAACGTATCCATAAAAATTATAACGGTCGGTAACGACAGCGGGAACTATATAGCATGGGATGAAGCGCTAAAGAACGGAAAGCCCAACAATCCCGGCCTGGAGGTTAATGAGGAAGACTTGGTTTATCTGAACTATACCTCCGGCTCGACCGGAAATCCCAAAGGCGCGATAACCAGCCATTCGAATATATATTATAACACTATTGGCGCAGTGGAAGCCCTGGGACTAACCCCTGAAGATATTCATCTGTGCATGTTTGCTCCTTTCGCCCATCCCCATGAGATATTTGCCAGGCCGGTTTATCTGGGTGGAACCATGGTTTTTGTGGACAACATATACCCGAAGTCGCTGGCGGAAGCGGTAGCCAGCCACAGGGTCAGTTGCGTGATGGGGCTGGCGCCGATGTATGAAAACCTGTTGGAGGCGCTGGAACATAAAGCTTATGATTTAAGCTCCCTGCGGATTCCCGAAAGCGGCGGCATGTTCACCCGGCCAGAGCTTATCGAGCGATTCAGGCAGAAACTGGGCGTGCCCATTATTCCGGTCTGGGGCAGCACGGAAACCACCGGCATCGCTTTGGCCAACCGTCCCGGCGAACAGATGGCGACCGGTTCAGCAGGAAGGCTCTGCCCATATTATGCGGGCAAAATAGTTGATGAGCATGGAGCGGAAGTCCCCACCGGGGAAACCGGCGAGATGATATTCAAAAGCCCGGCGGTTGTCAAAGGCTATTATGCCGCCCAGCCGGACGACTCTGCAAATTTTAATAACGGTTGGTATTTTAGCGAAGATTTGGGGAGAAGGGATGAAGCCGGAAATTTCTATTTTGTGGAGAGGAAAACCGGCATGATGAAGGTTGCCGGGTTGAAAGTCTATCCCCTGGAAATCGAACTGGCCTTGATGGGACATGCAGATGTAAAAGAAGCGGCGGTCATTTCGGTTAAAGACAGATTGAGGGGTGAAGTTCCCAAGGCGTTTATTGTTCCCAAAAACGGGAAAATATTAGCAGAAAAAGATATTTTAAGATTTTGCAAAGAGCAGTTGCCCCATTATAAATTACCTAAAATAGTGGAAATAAGAGAATCCCTGCCTAAAATCGGGAGCGGGAAAATCAATAAAAACGCGTTACAGCAGGAGTGTGCATGAGAGCGCTTATTGCGGAAGCCGAGTGGATGCCCAGGCCAAACTACGCCTTAACCGATAAGGAAAAAACATACCGGATGGCTTTGGTAGGCAGCCAGGTATGGCGTAATCCGAGTTTTGAGATAAGAAATGCGCCGACGCCGGACATAAAAGAAGATGAGGTTCTGATCCGGGTAAAAATCTGCGGCGTATGCGGGTCGGACACGCATTTATATGAAACCGGCAAGGACGGATATATAATCTTTTCAGGGCTGACCAGGCTACCGTGCATTCTAGGGCATGAATTTTCGGGAGTGGTGGGAAAAACCGGGGGTCGGGTAACCGGCCTGAAAACAGGCGACCGGGTAGCAGTAGAAAGCGTAATGTGGTGCGGTACGTGTTCGTCCTGCAGAAGCGGCGATCCAAATCAGTGCAAAAATGTCAATCTGCTGGGATTGAGCAGGGACGGAGCCTTTGCCGAATATGTAGCTGTAAACGAACGGTATTGCTGGAAGATTAATGATTTGATGGAGGTATATGCGGAGGATGAAGCATTTGCCCTGGGCGCTCTGATTGAACCTGTGGGCTGCGCCTACAACGGCATTTTTATTGCCGGCGGCGGGTTTAAACCCGGAGGGGTGGTCGTAGTATACGGGGTGGGGCCAATTGGACTCGGGGCCGTGGCTTTGGCCGGAATCGCCGGGGCCAGTCGGATTATTGCCTTTGACGTAATAGATGAAAGGGTGGAAATAGCCAGGAAAATGGGTGCGGATTATGCTTTCAATATAAAGAAAATGGGAACCGGCTCCGGGGATAAGGTAATGGAACTTACCCAGGGGGAGGGAGCCGATATTTTAGTGGAAGCCGCCGGGGCAGCCCCGCAGACCATCCCTGAAATGGAGAAAGCCTTGTCCAGCCAGGGGAAGATTATCTATCTGGGAAGGGCGGCCACCAAAACATCCATGTATCTGGACACGTTAGTTTCCGGGGCCAACAAAATAATTGGCGCCAGGGGGCATTCCGGTTACGGCATCTTCCCGAAAATCATCAAACTAATTGCCTCCCGAAAGCTGGATTTGAGCAAAATGGTTACCTTAAAATACCCGTTCGCAAAGGGGATAGAGGCATTAAGAAAATCTGTAGACAGGAAAGATGGGAAGATATTAGTTAACCTGAGTTCAGGATAATAAATGTAGTCCCGTGGCTTTAGCCACGCATTTTCAGCCTTAGGCTGAGATAAAAGGCATGTTCAGTCCGAAAGGTGTGAATTAATTTGAGAAGATTTAACCACTTGTGAGTCGTTATTGCATGGCTTTGCCATGAAAATCAGCCCTAAAGGGCTGGGACTACGATTTTTCTTATCCCGAACTCAGGTTAATAAAGTTCTCTTCATCCAACCGACAACCGACAACCTTGTTCGCTTCCGGCTTGTCCGGCTTAGGTTATGTCAATAAATTTGAGATGGGTATATGGAATTTCTAAAAATCTGGGAATTACTAATTAGAAGAAAAAAAACAATTTACCTTACGTTTTTTTCTGTTTTTACAACAATATTTATAGGAACCCTGATGGCAAAGCCGGTTTATGAGGCAAAGGCTAAAATTCTAATCGAGAAATCTTCCGATTCCCTTTCGTCCTTGATGTCTTTACTGGGGTTGAAAAGTGCCGGCCGTATGCCGAATCCCACTGAGGAAGAATCTTATGATACAGAGATTGCCCTGGCAAAAATCAGGCCGCTTCTGGGAGAACTTATATCAAACTTAAATCTCCGGGATAGGGATAATGATAAATTAGAACCGGAAGATCTGATTAAATCCTCTGTATTGCGCAAGCTGTTTCCCCAACCATATATGGAAGTTGAGCAATATGAAGAGACGGATATGCTGGAAATCACGGCAAATTCCACAAGTCCGGCAGAGGCAGCCAAGATGTCAAACGAGTTGGCCAGGCTTTATATAGAAGACAGGCTTGAACAAAAGAGGACCGAGTACAAATCTGCCCGCATATTTATGGAGAATCAACTAAAAGACGTAAAAGAAAAATATGTTAACTCTTTACTGCAAAAGAAAGACTTCATGCTTAAAGCAGGGGTCATCGATCTGCCCACAGAGATCAAAAATCTATTGGATAATATATCGGCGTTAAAAAACGAATACAGAAGAAGTGAGATTGCCATCGCTCAGGCGGACGAAAATATCAAATTAATAGAAAAGAAGATTGGCGGGAAAGAATATATTTCCAGCACCCAGGCGGATCAGTTGAAATCCAAATTAAACGATTTAATCGTGACCATTGCGGGTAAAAGCGGCGAATTTACAGAAGAAAACCCTGATATTGCCCAGCTTAACCGGCAGATGGAAGCGGTTAGAAAGCTGCTCCGGGATAATACGGACATTGTCTTTGGCAAGGAAGAAGTATCGGTTGTTCCTGTTCAGGAAGACCTGATAAAAGAGTTAAAGGATGCCTATATTAATAAAAAGCTCGAAGAGATAAAAACCAATACCCTGAAACAGCATATCGACAAGTTTCAGGATGCTTTGATAAAAATTCCTCTGATAAGCATGGAAAATTCAGAAATTGAACATTCCCTTACGGTTTATAAAGAGGTTTATCAAAAACTGCTGGGCTATTTAACCCAGGTCGGCCTTGCCGAATCCATGACCCTTTCGGATGTCAAGCTGGTTGAGCCCGCCACAGCGCCTGATTCAGACAAACCGATTTTCCCCAAGAAAAAATTAAATTTTTTGCTGGGAATCTTTTTCGGCTTGTTCTGGGGACTTGTACTGGCCTTTTTCTTGGAGTACATCGACAATACCATAAAGGGAGCGGAAGACCTTAAAGACTCTCCCTTTGTTTTCTTGGGATCGATTCCGATGGCATTAAAATCGCCCTTGGTTTCCAGTGTGGACCCCAATGATCCTTTATATGAATCATACCGGGCAGTAATTTCAGGCCTTCATTTTGCCGGTATGGATAAGCCCTTTAATAAACTGCTGTTAAACGGTCTGGTTCCCAAAGCGGGAAACTCAACCACTTTGGTTAATCTGGGGATTATGTATGCCAAGGAAAATAAAAAAGTTCTCTTGATAGACACTGACCTCAGAAGACCCAGTTTGCACCAGTTTTTCAATCTTTCCAACCGCGAAGGGATCACCAGCTTGTTATTGGAAGCGGCAACAGCAGAAAAAACCATTCAGCCTACCGGGATCGAAAACTTGAGCGTTCTTGCCAGCGGACCGACACCGCCGGATACCGGTTCTTTGATTAAATCCAATAAAATGCGGGAACTTATTGATAAATTAGAGGTAATGTATGACCTCCTTATATTCGATTCCGCCCCGCTTTTAATAAAGAACGATGCGGTTTTGTTAATGAACTGTCTGGGTAATATGATAATTGTTTTAAAAAGTGAGACAACCCCTCGCCAGGCTATTTCCAGGGCTAATGAAATATTAAAAAATGCCAATTTTTCTCCCCTGGGAAATATCTTGATTAAATCGCGAAAAAACAACGTCTCCTGACAAACAGAACATCCTCTTGATTAAATTATATTTATGAATGTGCTGCTGATACAATCCTATTTAGGTCAAAACGAAACCGAAGGGGCGGTCTTGCCGCTGGGTTTATGTTTTATTAGTTCCGTCCTGCCGGAACACAACGTGCAAATATTTGATCCCAATATAAGCGAATCCCCTTTCCCCGAACTGGAAGAGAAGCTGAAAGACTTTAACCCGCAGGTGGCGGGAATTTCATTAAGAAATATTGATACCACTCAAAGGAGAAATATTTCCTATTACTACGAAAGCCTGGAACCCACCATTCGGATGATTAAAAAAGTTAACCCGGCCACAAAAATAATGGTGGGGGGGGCGGGTTTTTCCATGTTTGCTGCTAAGATAATGGATAGAATCCCGGAGATAGATTTTGGCGTATACCTTGAAGGGGATGAATCCGTTCCCGAACTTTTGTCAAAACTGGATAAGCCGGAAGGGGTAAAGGGAATATTTATAAGGCAGAATGGCAAGACTATCTTTACCGGGACAAGGCCGTTTCCGGATATAGACAAACTGCCCGTACCCCGGCGGGACCTTATAGACATCGAAAAATACAACCATCCCGTGTATGCCAATATCGGGATTCAGACCAAAAGGGGCTGCTCCTTGAAATGTGCCTATTGCAGCTATCCCTTTCTCAACGGGGACAAAATAAGGATCAGGCCGGTCAAAAAAATAGCCGACGAGATAGAGTATCTGATTAATGAATTTAAGATAAAGCGGTTTATGTTTACCGACAGTGTGTTCAATATTCCTAAAGGACATGCCGAAGAGATATGCAGGGAAATAATAAAAAGGCGGCTTCGAGTGGAGTGGAGCGCCTGGTTCGATGTCAAGGGGTTTTCGGAGGAGATATTAACCTTGGTGCTCGAGGCGGGTTGTAAAAATATATCCTTTTCCCCGGATGCCGCTTCCAATACCTCCCTTGCGGCTTTGGGAAAGAGTATCAATGAACAGGATATATCCCGGACGATAAGATTGCTGAAAAAAGCCCAAGGGGTTAGGATTGAGTTTAATTTTTTCTGTACCCCGCCCGGCCAAAATTTTATAGGATTTTTAAAGACACTGGCTTTATTTTTAAAGGTTAATCTGACATTTATGGGGAGAGGGGTGGCAAATCTCGGTTGGATCAGGATCGAGCCGGAAACCGGAATATACAAGCTGGCTGTTGCGGAAGGCATTATTTCCCAAGAGACGGAGCTGCTGCCGGAAACAGAAGCCGAACTTTCGGGGCTGTTTTATAGCTGTCCCGCTACCAAATGGTATGCTGACCCGGTGTTTGATTTTATCCTGGGGATGCAGGATAAATTTAAACCCACTTTAAAGAAATTGCTGGGCAGAAACAAGGGTAAACAATTATCGGTGGTTTCGGATAATTATGCTGGTTAAGGAAAGTTTATCCAGGGATGTCCTCCGGTTAATCGTATGGTATCCGTTAAGATGGCTGATTAAGGCTATCCCGGTAAAGCAGGGATTAGCCGTATTCAGAACGATGGGAGATATCCACTCTGGATTGTCAGAAAACAAAAGAAATGTGGTAATTAGAAATCTCAAGACGGTTTTGGGAGATAAGTTGAGCGATCATGAGCTATCGGGGATTGCGGCAAATTATTTCCGGAATCACTATGTAAACCAGCTTCAGATTTTCCTGTTTCCCAAGCTCAACCGGAACAACCTTGAAAAAATTCATAGGTTTAAAGGGCTGGAAAATCTGGACCAGGCGCTGAAAAAGGGTAACGGCTGCATCCTGCTGCATCCCCACTTCGGCCCGGCGCAGCTTCCTTTGTGCGCCCTGGGCATACTGGGTTATCCGGTGATTCAATTGGGGCTGCCCACCGATGAGGGGTTGAGTTTTGTTGGCAGAAAAGTAGCCTTCAGGTTAAGAATGAAATACGAGGGGAAGATTCCCGCCAAGATAATCATGGCCACTTCGTTTTTGCGGCCGGTTATGGAATGCCTCCAAAACAACGGGGTGTTAATGATGACCGGCGACGGAGCGGGAGGGGGGAAATTTGTCGGCAAATTTATACCGGTGAAGTTTTTGGGAAAAAACGTTTTATTTCCCCTCGGAGCCGCCACCTTAGCCCAAAAAAAAGGCGCACCCCTGCTGCCGATGTTTACCATAATGAAAGAAACCGGCGGTTATGAAACTATAATTCATAAGCCGATAAATCTAGCCAGTAACGGACAGGATATTAACCCTGTAGAAGCAAATACCGCCAAATTTGCCCGATTGATGGAAGATTATGTATATAAATATCCCTATCTCTGGCATTTCTGGGATGAGATGGAAAACCGTTTGTTGTCAAGTCAACCCAAAGGGGAAATAACCCTGAATGAAATACTTTAGCGAATATGCATTTCGTACGTAAAATAGCTCAAAATTCCATATTTATTCTGGTCACCAGGGGCATAGAAACCATCTTTAATTTCCTCATGGGCGTATTTATAGCTCGTTATCTGGGCGTGGACGATTTTGGGAGATATTCATTGGTAACGGCTATTATCATGGTACTTTCCCCCTTTATAGCCTTGGGGCTTCCCCAGATTTTACCCAGAGAGATTGCGCAAAAAAAGGAAGAAGCGGGTGATTTTCTGGGAACATCCCTGGTTTTAAATGGCTTAGCCGTAACGCCAGTTATAATAATCGCTCTTATCGCCGCATCTTTTTTAAACCTGCATTCTGACGCATATACCGCCCTGCTTATCGGCCTCACCTTTTTAGTTACCAGGGAAGTGAGAAGGGGATTTATCTCCATATTTTTAGGCTTCGAACAAATGGAATACGAAACAGTTTCCGTATTCCTTATTCGTGGGTTGGAATTCTTGCTGGTTCTGGAGGTGATCCATCTCGATTTGGGATTTATTTATCTCTTTGCCGCACTGGCGATAGTAAATTTTGCGGGATTAATAATGACTTTTTTCATGCTGTGGAAATGGTTCGTATTGCCCAGGATTAAAGTCAATAAAGACAGATTGAAATATCTTTTAAAAGAGGCATACCCTATAATATTTGCCGAATTTTCGATGATGGCCTTTGCATATATTGACGTGTTTGTCTTAAGAGTTTATGCCGGTAATTCAGAAATAGGCTTGTATCAATCCTCCCAGAGGATTTTGTTAGGTTTTATGCCTATTCCCCTCTCGATTGGGGTGGCAATTATGCCTTTTTTTTCCAAGCTGGCCGTTTCTGATCCTTCTTTTGAAAAACTGAGAAATGCCTTTGCCAAGGCTTGTAAATTCTTTCTGGTGCTGGGTTTATTTATTATGATTCCTATGATAGTCTATGCCCGTAATATTGTATATTTTCTGTTTGGAGCTGCATTCTTACCGGCATCCGCGGTAGTGCAGATACTATTTTTTGCCCTGCCATTCTTTTTTATAAGTTCTCTTGCCAGGGTATCCCTGGTGGCTATCAGCCGGCAAAAATATCTGATGACCGGCAACATAATCTGCGTTTTGGTCAACCTGGCGGCAGATTTGCTTTTGGTCCCCCGGTATGGTTGTATAGGGGCAGGCATAGGCACTTTATCGGCGGCTATCGCCCTGGCTGGCATAAATGTTTCCGTGCTGTTAAAGCATTTACAATATAGTTCTCTTTCAAAATTAATTTACCTCCCTCTTCTGATTTCATGCTTCTGGGGAGGGATTTTATATAAACTTGCCGATGTGAATATGCTTATTTCACTCCCGGGATTTTTGGTGGCTTTTTGGGGAAGCCTCTTCATATTCAAGGTATTTACTGAAGACGAAATAAATCTGCTAAAGCAGATGGTAAGAAAGAGGATGCCCCAGGATGGGGAAATTGCCCTGAACACCTGATGGTCGTGTTTTTCGGAGTGGCGGATTTTTTTGCGTCTATTTATAAAAGAAGGGAAGGTTTACAGTGGGAAAGGTAATTGTTATTGGCTTAGATGGGGCGACCTTTGAACTTATAAAACCATGGGTGAAGGAAGGTAAATTGCCGAATTTGGCGAAGCTCATGCAGGAAGGAAGCTACGGGGAACTCAAATCCACCCCCGAAAAAATAAGCCCCGCCGCCTGGACATCCTTTTCGACAGGGAAAAACCCCGGGAAACATGGTATTTACCATTTTACCGCCATGGATACCTCCGCCCTGAAACTGCGCGTAATCAATGCAACCTGCCGGGATGGGAACCCGATATGGTCGTATCTCAGCAATGCAGAGAAATCGGTATGCGTAATTAATGTTCCCTTTACTTTTCCCGCCGATAAAGTCAACGGCCTTATGATATCCGGCTGGGATTCGCCCTCTATAGATAGCGCCGGGTTTACCTATCCCGCAAACTTATTGGACGAACTCCTGGAAAAATTCAAGGAATTTCCTATTACGCCTACTATAAAGAAATATACCACGGACAGTCATCCTGATCTAGCTATCGGAGACATTCATCATCTCTTGGATTTCAGAACCATGTTGTCGAGGTATCTCCAAAAGAAAAACAAGTGGGATTTTTTTATAACCGTGTATACTGCTACGGATGAGGTACAGCATCACTTCTGGCACCATATGGATAAGCGGCACATGTTATATAACCCGGATAAAGCCAGGTTATACGGAAGCGCCATATTTGATGTGTACCAAAAATGCGACCAGGCTGTCGGAGAATTATTAACGGACGCCGATGAAGACACTACCATAGTAATTATGTCCGACCATGGCGCAACCATAAACTCTCTTGGAGTTATCTATCTCCCTCTCTGGTTGCACCAGTTGGGGTTGGCTAAGAGAATGAATATCCTGAAAGATTTTATAAGGTCTCCATCAATAAAAAATGGTAAAAATATATTCAGAAGGATCAAAGGGATGTTGTATTTTCAAATTTCCAGCCTGCTTAGCGATAAATCCAAACAATTTTTGAAGAGGTTATTGGGAGGTAAAAGAAGCGGTTTTGAGGCCGTATCTGAATTCGAATTGTCAAAATATGATTGGTTGCAAACCAGGGCTTATGAGGCAGGCCCAAACATAAGGATAAACCTCAAGGGGCGGGAGATTCACGGTATTGTCTCGCCGGGGGAAGAATATGAAAAACTTCGCGATTATATAATTGCCAAGCTCCATGAGAGCCGGGATATGGTTACCGGCAAGAAAATCGTTACCAATGTATACAAACGGGAAGATGTTTATCACGGAAAGCATGTGGAAGACGCCCCGGATTTGATTGTGGATTGGGCGGCGGATTTTGTAATAAGGGGAATTTCTTGTCTTAATGGAAATGGGGAGCACGTAAAAATCAAATCCCTGGGTTTATACCGGGGACTATGGTCTGGCGAGCATTCAAATTACGGCATATTCATTGCCAAAGGACCCCATATAAAAAAGGGGAATGAACTGAAAGATGCGGAAATCATAGATATAACGCCGTCGCTGCTTTATCTGATGGGGTTGCCTATACCGGAGGATATGGACGGGAAGGTGCTGACCCATATTTTTGAGGAAAATTTCGTGCAAAAGAAACCCGTTGGTTATACCCAAGCTGATGATTCCGGGGCGGACATTCCCGGTGACAGCTATACCGATGAAGAGGCGAGGAAGGTTGAAGAACGGCTCAAGAACTTAGGGTATTTATAAACCGTTCATTATGGAGGAATCATGCGGGTTTTGCTTGTTCAGCAAGATACGGGAAGAAGGGTGATAAGATATCCCCTGTTTCCGATTGGATTAACTTACATTGCTACGGCTCTGAAAAATCACCAGGTTAAAATATTCGACCCCAATGTATACGACTACCCTGAATGCTTCAAAGAATTAGAAAATGAGGCAAGGAATTTCCAGCCGGATATCGTCGGCATTTCCATAAGAAATATTGATACCGCCAATCGGAAAGACCCTTTCGTAAATTTTAAAACGGTTAAACCCACCATCCAGGCTGTCAAAAGGGTTAATCCGAACATCGCAATAATGGCCGGAGGCACAGGTTTTTCCATCTACGCCAATGAAATTATGGAGTATCTTCCTGAAATAGATTACGGAATTTACCTGGAGGGTGAGGAAACCGCGGTTGACCTGCTGGCTAATCTGAATGCTCCCGAAAGGGTTAAAAGCATTTTTTACCGGAAAAACGGGCAGGTAATATTCACCGGGCGAAGGGATTTGCCGGATTTCAGCGATTTCCCTATAACCAGAAAAGACCCCGAAGTCATAGACATGGCCAAATATATCGGGCCACTGCATAATATCATCGGTGTTCAGAGCAAACGGGGATGCGTTTTTAACTGCACCTATTGCAGCTACCTGTTTTTGAACGAAAGGAAACTCCGGCTTAGAAATCCCGGAAGCGTGGTTGATGAAATTGTGGAGTTGGTGGATAAGTACGGCGTCAAGGGGTTTACTTTTGTGGACAGCGTTTTTAATATTCCTGAAGAACATGCCAGGGGAATATGTCATGAGATGATTAAGCGGAATGTTAATGTTGAATGGGGAACCTGGCTTACGCCGATCAAATTATCAAAAGATTTTCTCTTGCTTCTCCGGGAGGCCGGCTGCCGGCATATAGGATTTTCCACTGATGCGGTAACGGATAAAGGGCTTCGGTCATTGAAGAAAGGTTATGCGGTTAGGGAGATAGAGGAAAGCATGCGTATTGCCAGGCAGGTAAAGGGTATGGCCGTGGGATTCAACTTCTTCTGCGCCTATCCCGATATGGACTTGAAAGCCGCCGTAAAAACAGTGACCACCTTTTTTAAAATCCCCCTCCTTTTTCCGGGGCGGGGCGGGGTGGGGCTTAACTGGATAAGGCTTGAACCGCATACGGAAATTTTTTCCACCGCGGTCAAGGAAGGGGTTATCGCCAAGGACGCTAATTTTCTGCCGGAAAATGAAGATGAGTTGTTAAAATTGTTTTATGTCCCCTCCCATCAGCGGCATTTTACCTTGGTTTTCGATTTTGTCCTGTTTATGACGGAAAGCGTTATGAAGCCGTTAGCCATATTTTTATTTCGCATTATCGGTAAAATCAGGGGACAAAAATCATTATACGACGCCTAAGGCAATATAAGAAAAACAGGCTGTAAATTATGATGCAAAATGGGGAGGATTAGCATTATGAAGGTCTTGCTTATACAATTATTTTCCGGCAAGGTAAATCGTATTATTTATCCCTTGGGTCTGGCTTATCTTTCAACCGCGTTGTCTGGACATGATGTTAAGGTACTGGATCAAGGTGTATATGACAGCTATCCCTCTGCTGAAACAGAAAAAACATTGTCAGATTTTCAACCGGATGCGGTCGGGATTTCGCTTAGAAATATTCGGACTCATTTTTTTAAGAAAAAGGGATATATAACCTATCATGAAAATCTTAGACAAACCATAGAAATTATCAAGAAGACAAATAACAAAGCAGTTATTGTAGTCGGTGGGGCTGGTTTTTCAATGTTTTCAGTACAAATTTTGCGGGATGAACCTGAAATTGATTTTGGGGTTTTTTTGGAAGGCGAGCAATCCTTCCCTCAACTCTTGGAAAATATTAATTCACCTGAGAAGGTAAAAGGGATATTTTACAGAAATAATGGAGAGATTGTCTTTACCGGCAAAAACATCCCCTTGAACTTTGAATTATTACCGGAGACGAAAAGGGATATAGTTAACTTGCAGGACTATACGGAGATAGAGGCAATTGGAGTGCAAACCAAACGTGGTTGCGGGTTGAGGTGTATTTATTGCTCGTATCCTTTCCTTAGCGGAAATGTCATCCGGTTACGTTCTCCAAAGAATGTTGTGGCTGAGATTGAAAACCTGGTGAAAACCTATGGGGTACAAAACTTTACTTTTGTAGATAATATTTTTAATGTGCCTCTTAACCATGCTAAAGAGATATGTCAAGAGATCATTAATCGGGGGATTAAAGTTAAATGGAGCGCTTGGTTTAGCGAGGAATTTATGGATGAAGAATTTATAGACTTGATTATCCGGGCAGGCTGCTGGGGTATTGAGCTTTCTCCGGATGGCTATAATAACAGCAGTTTAAAATGGCTGGGAAAGAATATCAAGACAAAGCATATACATCAAGTTTATCATTTAATCAGGAAAAGACCGCAGATAAAAGTTGGATATAATTTCACAACTGGTGTTCCTGGAGAGAATGTTTTTAATTTAGCCAGATTTATCCTGTTTTGTTTAAAGCTTAAGATATTTTTAAGAAAAAATTTAAGATGGATTAATGTCAACGGATTGTATATTGAGCCAAATACTGAACTGGAGAAAATTGCCCTCAAGCAAGAAGTTATATCCTCTGATACTGATCTCCGCCGGCTAAATTTCTACCGGTTGGGTTATGGACGTTGGCTGTTAAAAATAAGGGAAAGCAAAATGTTGGGGTAGATTGCGAAAAGATAAATGGAGAGCATTAATGAGTTTAAAAGAAGATATAGAATTTCATGATAATCTGGCCCAGAAATTATTAGCCCTATCCGACGAAGATTTTCGAAAAAATGAACCGGCTCTTTTGCGTGACAAACAAATTTTTCTTCGCCAACTGGGCGATATCTCGAATAAAAGAATACTTGAATGTGGATTCGGCGACGGCCTGTTGGCTTGTTACTTGGCATCCCAAGGTGCTACCGTTTGGGCGTTTGACACATCCCCTAAAATGGTGGAAGTGGCGAAGCGCAGGGCAGGCCTGTGGAATGTTTCCAATAAAATTCATTTTGAATGTAATGCCTTTGAAGAAATAAATTATGCCGACGGCTGTTTCGACATCATATGCGGTTGCATGGTGCTTCACCATGTGGATTTGAGACGGGCGATGGAAAAAATAAAGCGATATTTAAGTCCCGATGGAAAAGCGGTATTCCGCGAGACGTCGTCAGACAACCCGCTCTTAATGTTTTTGAGAAGGCATGTAGTCGGAAAATTCGGCATCAAACGGCGAAGCACGCCGGATGAATTCCCTCTTTCCAGAAAAAATTTTAAAGAAGTCGAACATTTATTTGCCCGCTCATGTATTTATTACCCCGAAATGTTTTTATGGAGGCTTGTGGCTAGGATTTATAGCATGCCGTTTTTGAGATTGCTGCCTCTGAAATTTAAAAATATTATTTATCATATTTGCTGGCAACTGGATACAGCTAGTTATTATCTTTGCCCTTGCATAAGAAAATTTTCTTTTTATTGTTATATTTCTTGCCGTACAGAAAATTATAAAATCCCCCCCTCACCTATGTATAAAGGGAAAAAAAATTATTCCGTAATTGCTTTATTGGCTTTCGTTATCCTGAATCTTGGCCTGGAAAGGAAAGCGCCGCCGCAATCCGGTAAAATTGGCGTTTTGGTGAGAGAGTTTCAAATGCTTTTACGCGACGGCAAAAACAACGGCCATGACGTCGCTGAAGCGGAAAAACTTGGTAAAGAATCAAGAGAAGCCCTGGCGGAAGGCAATCCCCATCGAACCGAGGAGTTGCTGAAAGAAGCCATATCGCTCTTACAAAAAGGAGCCAAAATATCTTCCGCCCCCCAAATCGCTCCCTTTGGGAAAGAAGATAGGGGGAGGGGAGTGTTTCCAAGTAAAGACGATGCAGAAGAAAGTATCAAGGCTGGGAAATATCTGGGTTCTCCCTTTGGAAGCTTTGGTCCCTACCAGTTTAAATTAGACAGCCGGGATGTTATTACCAAAGACAAGGTAGATGAATATCTATCAGAGCTTGGGGTGAAATGGGTGCAGGAGATGCCCAAAAATATTGATGATATTCCCAAGACAATTAACGTTTATTCCAGAGTCGGCGCAGAAGGCGGGCCGCCGCCCAATATTGACTATCAAAAATATGAAAGCGGACTCCAAAGGTTGATCGCCAAACATAAATCAAGGATCAAATACTGGGAAGTCTACACCGAACCGGGTGGATTACCCCCACCAAAGGGTTGGCGGGGATATCCTAAAGAATATGCCGCCCTGTTAAAGAAGACATACAAAATAATAAAAACAGAATGCCCCGATTGCCAAGTGGTTATAGGAGGAATGCCGGGAGTAGGGAAAAATTTCAGCGAAAATGAAGCCAATGCCAAATTTTTAAAGGATATCCTGGAGGCCGGTGCGGCGGGGAGTTTCGATGTTTTTGCGTTTAAGCAGCACCATTTCAAGGCGGAAGATTATTTGTTGCTAAGTAATAAGCTGGAGGTTTGCGGGAAAATACTCTCAAGTTATGGCGTTGATATAAAAAAAATCCCGGTATTTTTGGAGACAGCGACTTATGCCGGCTCTCCCGGCTATTCAATCGGGCACCCATTATCCCGCCTGGACCTCCCTGTCCAGACGGAGGTTCAGCAGGCGGCTGCCATGGTCAAAATTTTTGCATATGCCCTGGCCCAGGGGGTAGACAAAATCTTCTGGAACGAGATACTGGAAAGACATAACTTCGGGGGAAGTTCGATGGATTGTTTTAATTTTTACGGTTTGGTCAATAATCCTTTGAATGATGGTCAATCCCACAGAAAACTGGCGTTTTATACCTACAAGAAGATGATAGAGATTTTAGAAGGGGCTGAGTGGAATAATATAAAAACGGTTAGCGAGAAAAACGGGGTATATATTTATAAGTTTACCAGGCAGGGCCAAAATATCTGGATAGCTTGGAATGATACCCATGAAACAAAAAAAGCGCATATCAGCGGTATTAAATTGCCCAAAGCCAGGACAATTCTGGTGGTTCCCGAAGGAAAATCGGGGCTGGACGTAAAAAATTATGCCAGTGCTTTTAAAGAAACCGTGGTTAATGCCGATAACGGTGAATTAACCCTAGACCTTAGTGAAGTGCCTGTATTTGTTCAGGAGTTAAGGTAGTTACCTTCGTCAAACACAATGCCAAGCCATTTTAATCAAGATTCCAACAGACATATAGGGCGATATTTTGCCATTTTATGCCTGGCCTTAATCGCTTTTTTAAGCGTTTTTGTGCCGTGGTATATCACATTTCCCGCTTACCTTATCTTGTTGATTCTTAGTATATTTTTGGTTAAGCCGGAGTGGGGGGCTTACCTGTTGATATTCCTGATTCCGGTTACCACGGCCTGTGTCCATCTGACGGTTCATGGAAAATGGAATTTTATAGTCGGAAACAAACCGATTGACCTGATACCGGTATTTGTCCCAGTCATTATACTATCCTTTTGTGGCCTTTTATTAACCAGGTGCGCAAAAATCAGGCTGCCATCTTTTAAAAACCCATTAATAATCCCCCTGGTAATCCTCTTACTGTACTCTTTGCTAAGCCTTACCTGGAGTGGAAACTTAAAACACAGCCTGTTTCAGCTTTTCACGCTGGCTATGAATATCATGCTGTTTATATTGCTGAATTCTGTTGTCAAGGATGAAGCCACTCACAGAAAAACAATATGGTGCTGGCTCATATCTGGATTGATTCAAGGGGTTCTGGCGGTGACATTGTATTTTTTCGACCCTATACTGGTTGCCAAAAAAATATTCTCAGCCTCCACCTTTGGAATCAGTATACCCGCAGGCTGGTTTCAGCCTTCGGGTTGGCCCCGTCCGGCTTCCGGCATACAAGATCACCATGAGACGGCATTGCTTATGAACCTGGTGTTTGCTATGGCTATTGGGTTGTTCATGGTGGAAAAAAGCCGGTTCAGGAAGGGTTTGCTGATAGGCATTATGTCGCTTTCCACATTTATAGTTTTTCAAACCGAGAGCCGGGCGGGTTTTGGCGGGTTATTTATCATGTCTTTCTATCTGTTCTCCGGTTTAAATAAACTGCGCAAGGTGTTTTTACCGCTATTTATATGTTTCTTTGCGGGGTCGCTAGTCGTATATATTTCCTCCAGGCATATTGTTTGGAACGTGTTCCTGAAAAAAGACTTCGGGACGAGGTTGCTGCACATTGCCGGTAAGGTAGTGGAGAGTGGAGGCGTTATTGAACCGGGGCTGTCTAAAAGTAAGCCTGGAAGAAAGAAACTTTGGGAAAAAGCCTTTAAGCTGTATGGACATTCTATAATTCAAGGGCTTGGGATCGGAAATTTAACATACTACACTACCTCGCCTCATGCCCATAGCATATATTTTTCCCTTCTGTTCGATTTCGGACTTATTGGGGTATTGTGTTTGCTTTATATTGTGGTTTACCTGTATAAATGTTTTTCCGGCATAAAGAAATTTCAGGCTTCCTACCTTCAGGTAATGGGCGTGGCTATTTGGGGTGGGTTTTTAGCCCTGGCGTTTCACGGCCTGGTGGATTTCGATTATAACAGGTCAATAGTCTGGCTTTACCTCGGGACAGCCGTAGCTACTTTAAATTTGGTTAAGCAGGAACTAAAAAAGTGAAAGGTAAAATTTCAACCTTAATAATAGACATCGGTATTTGGTTTGTTTGGGTTGTGGTGCGTCCGGTTTTGGATTGTTTGCCGTTGAGCATGAGCTACTTTTTTGCGGATGTTGCCGCTAAATTGTTTTTTTTGGCTGACACAAAGAGAAGAAACACCTTGGCGGAAGAAATAGAAATGCTGTATGGAGCCAGGTTCAACAAAAAAGAAGTTGATACCATCGTAAGAAAGAGTTTAGAAATATACCTGAAAAGGCAAGTCGAAAACCTGATTTTCGGTGGTTTTACCAAAGATAAGCTGGATAAATTGGTTTCCATACAGGGGATGGAGCATCTACAAGAATCTCTCCAAAAAGGGAAGGGGGTTATTTTGCTGACGGCGCATTTCGGCTCGTTCCTCTTGCCCCTGCCGGTATTGGGATACAAGGGGTATAATATTATTCAGGTCGCCGGTAAACCCTTGCTGGAAAATAACAGACGCATATACCGCAAGCTGTTCGAAATCAGAAAGAGAGAGACCGACAGACTGCCGATTAGTTTTATTCAGACCGACAAGTACCTGGGTTCTGTGGTCAAGGCGCTTAACAAAAACGAGATTATAGTGTTGGCGTTTGACGGCAGAACCGGCAACAAGCGGTTTCCGGTGCAGTTTCTTGACCGTACCGCCCAGTTTTCCCCCGGCCCCTTTAATATGGCTTTGAAAACCGGGGCGGCCATAATCCCTACGTTTATGGTAAGGGATAAAAATGACAAGCATACCCTGATCTTAGAGCCGCCGTTTGAGATGGAGTTGGTTGACAATAAGGAAGAAACTCTAAAGATGAATACCATTAAGTTTGCCAGAATTTTTGAGAAATATCTTCTGAATTATCCGTGTCATTTTGGCATGATTTTGTACTGCACCCGAAAAGAGGCAGAAAGAGGGCTGAATATCCCATTATTTACAGATTAATAGGAACGTTGACGGAGTAAGGATTTGCATTACAAGATCATAAACAAAAAGAAGAAAATCGCCACTATGATGGCCGATCTTTTGGGGTATCTCCTATGGTTGCCCGTAAATATTTTCAAAAAAAACACTCCTCTCACCGGCATTAAAGAGATACTGGTTATCAGGACGGCGTATATCGGTGATGTGGTGATGACGCTCCCTGTTCTGAAACCGCTTAGAGAGTTATATCCCGATGCCAGAATAACTTTTTTAACCAGCTTTGCCGCCAGGGACATTTTTCTTAACAATCCCTATGTGGATGACGTCCTGGCCTATGATGCGTTTTGGTTTTATCCCAAAGCCTCTAAAGAGGGGATCGGGGATTATTTAAAATTTTTAAAGATTCTTCGTTCCAAACGTTACGACATGGTAATCGAAAGCCGGGCGGATATCCGGGACATCCTTCTGTTGACCTATTTGTGTAGGGGACGGTACAGGGTGAGTTACAATGTCGGCGGCGGGGGCTATTTGCTTACCCATGTAGTCCCTTATCGGGAGATTAAGCACAAGGTTGATTATCATTTGGACATGGTGAAACATTTAGGCGGCAACATAGGTAAAGTGGAATGGGGAATATCCCTGACTGCGGAAGAAAAGGTTGCGGTGAAGGCATTACTCGGTGAGGTGGGAATTTTGCCGGCCGATTTACTGGTGGGAATCCATCCGGGAGGCAGGAAGGGGTTGAAGTGCTGGGCGGCGGCTAAGTTTGCAGAAACGGCGGATCGGCTTATATCCGAATACGGGGCGAAGATAATCTTTACCGGCTCCCCGCAGGAAACGGGGCTTATTGCTGATATAATCCAGAAAATGGAAAATCATAAACAGGCTGTTAATTCGGCTGGTAAAGCCAATCTCAGGATTATCTCCGGTCTGATAAGCCGGCTCGATTTGTTTATCTGCAATGACAGCGCCCCCATTCATATCGCCTCCGCTATGAAAACGCCGACGGTGGCTATCTTCGGGCCGTCGAAAAGCCGGGAAACCGGCCCCTACGGAAACATTCACCGGGTGGTGGAAAAGGGTTTTCCCTGTAGGTTCAGTTGCGATGAAGATGTTTGTCTGCAAAATAATTTCAATGTGTGCATGGAGGCTATCCAGGTGGAGGATGTTTTGGCGGCGGCCAGAGAGGTCTTGAACGAAACAAATGGCAGAGTGAAATATCATGGGATTTAGAATAGATTTCGATGTTTCGGCCTGTCCTCAGGCCGAAACCCAAGGGGGCTGCAAATCCCAATCAAGCAAAGCGAGCGATGGAGTGAAATATCATGGGATTTAGAATAGATTTTATAAGAGCGTATTCTTTGCGAGATATCCGCCAAGAATTATATCCTGTTCTGGAAAAATATCAGGATTTGTTGCCCTCCTCAAAGACGGCGTCTATATTGCTGAAGCCGAATCTGAACAGCAACATGAATGCCCTGACCGGCAATACTACAGACCTTAGATTGTTAGCCGCAGTGATAGAGTTTATCAAAGGCAAGGGGTATAACAATATAACTATCGGTGAAGGCACTAACAGCGGTTATTACCGGAACAACATAAACGTTATTTCCAGAACCAAGGTGGATAGGCTGGCTAAGTATTACGGGGTAAAGGTAGTTGATTTTAACCATGCCCGTAAGGTGGAAATAGATTTTGCCGATGGGGTAAAGGCCAGCGTGGCCAAGGAATGTTTCGAGGCGGATTTTTTTATCAATCTGCCCAAGCTGAAAACCCATTTTGAGGTGGGTATGAGCGTCTGTTTAAAGAGTCTTATGGGATGTCTGGTTGGACAAGAGAACAAGAAAAAAACCCACAAAAACCTGTCCCGGAATATTTTAAACATCAACCGGCGGGTAAAACCCCAGCTTCACATCGTGGATGCCCTGATTGCCATGGAAGGGCTTGGCCCGACGCGGGGAACGCCGGTTAATACGGGGCTTATCATTGTTGGGACAGACCCGTATCTGGTAGACCTGGCCTGTGCCAGAATTGCTGATTTCGACTACCGAAAGATTAAAACGCTAAAGTTGGCCGAAGACGAAGGTATTCTTACCCAGGATTATCATCAATTTATTAAATCCCTGGATTTGTCCGCGGTAACCAGAAAATTTCAGGAGCCCAAGGCAAACCCCCTGGTGTCCTTTATCCACCACCCCAAGCGGCAACGGTATTTTCTGGCCCTACGGAATACGCCCTTCTTTAATTATCTGTGCTCCACGGGACTTGGCGGGAAAATCCTCTTTGGAACAGGGCTGAGGCAAGACAATTTTATCGCAGAAGAAATGATTTTTGAGGGATTTTCATTTAATCGGAATCAATGCCGAGCCGGTTGTACCAAATGTGCGGATTATTGCCCGATGGGATTAAAATTACCCCGCGAATTCGATCAGGGTTCCCAGGGTTGTATTGGCTGTCTGTATTGCTTTCTGGTTTGTCCCGGCAAGGCCATTGAATTTAAAGGCCGACTCGGTTTTATGGCTGAGCAGCTTAAACAATACGAAGAAATAACCAGAAGGATTAGCTAAATGAAGGTTCTATTACTCAATCCCCCGTTTCTCAAGAAATTTTCCCGTCCGCAGAGAAGCCCGGCTGTAACCAAGAGCGGCACCCTCTATTTCCCCATGTGGTTGGCATCTGCCGCCGGGGTGTTACAAAAAGAAGGGCATGAAGTGGATTTGATAGATGCCCCGGCCGATGGGTATGAGTTGGATTACATTATTGAGCGGGCCGGTAAATTAAATCCCGGCCTTATAGTTTTAGATACCAGTACCCCCAGTATATACAATGACGCAGGGGTTGCCGGGAAACTTAAAGGTATCTTGCCGGAATCATTCGTTATTCTGGTGGGAACCCATGTATCTGCCCTGCCGGAAGAATCTCTGAATATTGATCAGCGGGTGGATGCGATAGCCCAATATGAATACGATTATACATTGGCCGAACTGGCTAAAACCCTGGCCCAAAAAGGCGATCTGAGGAATGTTCCCGGAATTATCTTCAAAGACAATGACAAAATTATTCATAACCCCAGGCGGCAATTCATAAAAGATTTGGACGCGGTGCCTTTCGTAAGCGAGGTTTACAAAAAGTTCCTGAAGATAGAAAATTATTTCAATCCCAATGCCCTCTATCCCATGGTAACTATCAGCACCAGCCGGGGCTGTGTTTTCCCTTGCACTTTCTGTGTCTATCCACAAACATTGATGGGGAGAAATTTCCGGCTGAGGAGTATAGAAAATGTGGTCAACGAAATGAAATATATTGTAGCTAATTTCCCCCAGGCTAAAGCCATCTTTTTTGAAGACGACACCCTGACCGTCAATAAAAACAGGTGCGGCGAACTGGCCGAACTTATACTCCAGAATAAAATAAAAATTTCCTGGACAGCCAATGCCAGAGTGGGTCTGGACTATGAAACCATGAAGTCAATGCAGCGGGCCGGCTGCCGCTCCCTGTGCGTGGGATTTGAAAGCGGAAGTCAGAAGATTCTGGATAATATGAAGAAAAAGGTGGCGCTGGAGGAAATGGGGAAATTCATGTCCAATGCCAAGCGGGCGGGAATTTTGATTCATGGCTGCTTTATGGCGGGTCTTCCCGGCGAAACCAGGGAGACTATGCACGAAACCCTTGAACTGGCCAAAAAGATTCGTCCCGATACAGTCCAATTTTATCCGGTTATGGTTTACCCCGGAACCGAGGCATATAACTGGTATAAAGAGCGGGGACTAATCAAAACCCCGGATTTCTCCAAATGGATTACCCCCGAAGGTTTGCATAATACGGTTATCCGTACGGAAACCCTGTCGTCAGAAGAATTGGTCAGATTTTGCGATTACGCCCGGCGGGAATTTTATTTAAGGCCAAGTTACCTGTTTTACAAAACAGGGCAAATGTTTACCCATCCCCAGGAAATCCGCCGGACATTCAAAGCCTTCCGAACCTTTTTAAAATACCTGCTTCGAGGGTCGGACATAACCCATTAAGGGACATGGAATTTTCAAAGATACCGTCTCTGGATCGTGATAATCACCCCCACCCCGTCCCTCCCCCATCAAGGGGGAGGGGGATAAGTTCCCTCCCCCTTGATGGGGAGGGTTAGGGTGGGGGGTATATTCATATCTTCTAAGTTCCTAAGGCGCTTGACTCATTATGCTTTCAATCATCGTTCCAGCCTATAACGCAGAAAAAACCATCCGCCAATGCTTAAACGCCCTGGTTGCCCAAGCTTACCCGGCCGACCTGTACGAAATTATCGTAGTGGATGACGGTTCCCGCGACCGGACGAAAGCCATCGTTCAGGAATACGCAGTCAGATATATTCGCCAGGAAAACCAGGGGCCGGCGGCGGCCAGGAATAAGGGAGCCAATGCAGCCAGGGGGGAGATTATTCTCTTCACCGATTCGGACTGCGTGCCGGATACCGACTGGATTAACCAAATGCTAATTCCTTTTGAAAAGCCGGAGATAGTCGCGGTTAAAGGCGCCTATAAAACCCGGCAAAAGAGTATTGTGGCCAGATTTGCGCAAATCGAGTTTGAAGAACGATTTGAAATGCTGGAAAAAGCTGAATCGATAGATATGGTAGATACATACTCCGCCGGGTTTCGTAAAGAGCTATTCCTGAAGATTGGCGGTTTTGACACGTCTTTTCCAGAAGCCAATAATGAAGATACCGAACTTTCTTACCGGATTTCAAATCTCGGTTATAAAATGGCGTTCAATTCTCAGGCAAAGGTTTATCATTTAAACCACCCGGATTCTATCAGAAAATATGCGCGGCTTAAATTCTGGAGGGGTTATTGGCGGATGGTGGTTTATAAAAAATTCCCGGGGAAAATGATTAAAGATACCTACACCCCTCAGACGTTGAAGTTACAAATTCTGTTTTTATATGTTTCTTTAGGTTTATGGTTGCCGGCCAGGATATTGCCCTGTTTGAATTTGCCTTGCATTCTTAGCGGAGCAGTGTTTGTTTTATTGACCATACCTTTTACAGCGTTTGCTGTTAAACGAGACTCTTTAGTGGGGCTGTTATCCCCCTTTTTACTTTCTTTAAGGGCCGCTTCATTGGGGGCGGGAATAATCTGGGGGATGATAAATAGTTCGTCCTTATCTGCGGAAAACAAGACTGTTGTGGTCAAGGGAAAACGGACACACGGTTAAGAACCTTTTTAGCGTAGCTAAAGAACAAGCCCCGTACAAAAATCCAATCCCTAGCAGAGCTTCCAGCACATGACACAAGCAAGATGCCTGTGCTACCGGGTATAACATCGTTTTCTGGTTGTCATTCCCGAATGGTGTTATCGGGAATATGATTTTAACTGTTTGAAAAACCAGATTCCCGATAAAGGCGTTCGGGAATGACAGTTTGCCATATCAACCAGAAAACGATATAACATCCGACAACTAAATTTTCAGCGTTTAAAACTATATAACTTTCCGTCGATTTGGGCTTTGTAACTCAAAACCTGCCAATTGTTATCTAGCAAAATATCGAATACCGTTATATCATATCCCGTGGGGAATTTAGTGGAACTTAATTTAAGATTATAGCCCGTTCTCTGTCCGAAAGCGTTATATTTAAGATCGCTTAAAGACCAAATATACTTATCGCCGCTGCTGGTGCAAGTAGAAGTAATCTTATAGGCGCTGCGGCGTTTATTGGCATCGGTGACCGTATCGGATACCTCGCTGGTATAAGCACTGGCGCAATCGGTATTGCTGAATTCTATCCCTTCCTTAGTCAGCTTTAAACCCAATTCTTCAATGGTATTAGCGGTGATGCCGGCGATATTTCCCGAAGCCCGGCCGGATTTTTCTTCCTGTCCGGAAGCTTTGGCCGCATCGGTAGCCATTTTTTTACCTCGCATCGGACAAGCGGTTATCGATACAAGCAAAATCAGAAGACTTAATTTTTTCGTAGAGTTATAGATCTTTCCCATTACCATCCTCCTCTTTGTTGTTTA